>NZ_JBAMYD010000004.1:0-438476 GCF_037002925.1 Rhizobium aouanii | reverse complement strand
CAAAAACCGCTGGAGCGAACTCAAAACTGGATAAAACTTGGGGGCAAGGTCACCCCCACCCAGCCAGACCTCCTCAAGGTTGGCCTGCAACATTCTGGACCGGCCTCGAAGAGTTCGTGCTCATCGAACTGTCCGCGAGCGCGATGCAGGCAAAGGGCATAGCCGAACTCACGCGGCTCAGGACGTCGTCGACAGGGATACCGCGGGCGGGCATTTATGAAGCGAAGCTTGTCATCAGCATCAAGCTTCAACAAAATTCAACCTGGCACTCTGAAAGCGCAAACCTGCGCCCATCGGAAACGATAAAATCTCCATCCTCGATACGTGCCAACAACAAGCCGCGTGCCTTAGCACCGGTTTGGACGTCCTTCCTCCAGCCGTCGACGTCACCGTGGTATCCAATCGCATGGAACAACGGGCCATTCGGCGGTGTGATCCTACATCCTCGTTCATTCATTCCACCGCGTGTTGCTGCCCTTGGGTCAACATAAGAAGTGAGACTTCGAAATTGCTTACGAAAATTATTTTTTCCATCATCGGAGAAATAGACGATTTCGACTCCATCAACCGACTGCGTGCCGGGAATGGCCCGCGCATCACGTCGCTCAAATTTGCCACCGAGGATTCTTTCTAGTCTATCCAGCTCGCTCGCCATATCGCCTCCTTTACTTAATGGGAGTAAGTAAGAATTTTACGTTTGTTATTCCGTTCGCGAGAAATACCTTCGAGTAATAGTTAGCAAATTCAACGCTATTGGTATGGTAAATGACACCACCTTCAAAAGCTTGGGAATATTTCTTTGCTTGTGCCAGCACCTTCGCCTGCTCCGTCTTCGACCATGACCAGGAACCAATGCTGCCGAATGGATTTCGGATCGATTTCGTCCAGTTGTCGACATATTTTGCTTCAACCGCAGTCGGTTTTCCATCTATTTGTGTGACCGCGTCCGCAACACCATTAACTATCTTTCCGTCAATCACGGTCTGGTATTCGCGCTCCTCAGCTGTGGCGTTATCGTATTTTTCTCGCACATTTTCTTCATAACTGTCGGCTTTCTCACGGGTCGTCTTGCCATCAGCCGTTACAGGTAAAGTTTCAACAAGCTGATCCCCCTTAATGCCCAGAGTCGGGTCTGAAGGATCAAAATCTCCTGGTATCTTTGGCCTAACGCCTGCCAATCCCTCGGCAGTTCGGATGTCATCCATGCACAGGAAATCGCAGGCGCCCAAAGTCGTTGTAATCGAGCGGGCAAGCAAGCCCTCGAACTCACCAAAGAGTGGAGTGCCCACGGTCACTTGAGCAAGATATTGCCAAGTCTCGCCTTCTACATCGCTCTGCCATCCGTAGAGCGTGTTTGCGATCGCCATAGGTGATGCGTTCGGATCCAGCGTCCAATCGGTATTGCCGATTAGGACGCGCATCTGGTCACCGTCTTTGATTTCCTTCAGATGCTCACTAACACAATTCAGATTATTGCCGCACAATTTGAGTGCAGTGAGGTTAGTGCGCGATTGGACAATCGCCGTGTTCCAGGCACTCTGGCGACATGCGACCGGATTGGCCACTTTTTCGCAGGCTGCGAATTTTTCATAGAGTTCCTGCAACTCCTTATGTTTGAGATAATTGTTTTGGTAGTTGGCCGCCGCATATCCAACACCTTCAGCTCCACCCACAGCTCCGCCCACACCAGCGGCAATGGTTGCGCCGATCAGTTTGGCGAGCGCATCACCTTCGGGCGTTCCTTCGTATTTTGTTCCCTTGAGCATGCCCTTGACGAGTTCAGCAATGGCCGGCGCCATCAAGGTCGTCGCGGCGCCGCCTAGAGCAGCTTTAATCGCTCCCTCCCATCCGTTGACGCCACCGAGAATGCCGCCGCCGATGGCGTGCAGCAGCGCGCGGCCAACACCACCTTCCTTCCAGTAGTCCATTCCAGCTTGGTCTTGGTTCAGAGCAGCCTGTTTGTAGAGGTCGGTGGCTATATCCCCAACGAGCCCACCCATGGCCTTCTGCGCTTCTTGCAAATCAGCCTGCGTCTTGTACTGATCGCGCAGGATGTTCTGCAGGTCCGGCAGGCCGGGCAGCGAGGTGTTGGTGTTATCAGTGTCGCGGCGGATCGTGCCAATGTCCTGCGTCTGGTGCTCGGGATCAGTGATCGTGATACCGATATTGCCGCCGATGGCCGAATAGGCCTTGCCGGTTGCACTCTCTCCTTCCTTGACGGGCGCGAAGCTCAAGCCGCCAACGCCTATGGAGCCGCCGTAGGTGTCGGCCTTCCAGGACGAATGGGTATCGACATCGGCGACATCGAGCGTGCCGGTTTCGAAATGGTTTGGCTCCGCTGAAGCCTGGCTGGTGATCAGGCCGCCGACGAGCGTCGTCTGCTTTTCGACGGTGAGATTGAGACCGCCGACTCCGGCATGGATGCCGGATTGTTCAGCGACGATGGCCACATCGCCGCTGGCCTTCTGCGTCGCGCCGGAGATGCCGGTGGAGCCGAAGCCGATCTGGCCGGAGAGGCTGAGTTGGTCGGCATGGGCCTTCGTCGTATCCACCAGGCTTTCGACAGTCAGGTTCCTGACGTCGGCCGCCACGGAATTGCCGGTAACGGTCGCCCCCCTCAGCGCCAGATCGTTGGTGAGGATGGTGACGTCGCCGGTACCGTTGACATGGGTGTTGGTATGGCTGGTGCTGATGGTGTCGGAATCGCCCTTGCCGTAGGAGCCAGTGGCGCCAACACTTGCTTCGCACCCAGTCTTCGTGGTGCAGCCGAAATTGACGCCGACGCCGGCGCTAAAGGATGAGTTCTTGCTTGATGTATCCGACGAGCCGGTCGCCGCATTGAGATTGATGTTGCCGTTCTTCGCCGACAGGAAGATATCGCCCACCAGCGGATCGTCGGAGATAGCGGGCAGGCCAAACTTGTCATAGCCAGCGGCGATCTGCGCGCCGTCGCTGGTGATCGAACTGTTCTCGGCCTCCATGGTGATCGAGCGGCCGGCGCGGATAGCGGTCACGACGGGCGTCGAAGATGACGAAGACGAGCTGCTTGCCTGATGGCTGACGCCGGCGTTGATGCCGATGTTGAACGATAGCTCCGTTGCGACGTTCGGATCTGTGCTGGTCAGCCCGTCATAGACACCCTGAAGGTTTTTGATGCCCTGATAGAAGCTGAGACCGGCAATCGCACTGTTGGTCAGCCCGTTGACACCACCTGGATCCGACAGGCGCTCCGCTCCGTTCATGATGCTCTGGGCTGCACTCCCCAACTGGCTCGAGACGGAGAGAGTCACGCCGGCGAATGTCTTCTCGTGTACCTCCTGGTAATTGGTGACGTTGTTGGCCGAGAGAAGATTGATGTCGTTGGCGGCGAAGAGGTTGGCGTCACGCTCGGCCGAGGCCTGGGCGGCCTGAAGGTTGACATTGTTGCCGGCGGAGATGTTGAGGTCGCGGCCGGCCGAGAGCATGGACGTGGCATTGGTGTCCGATTGCTGCGCCGAGCTGTCCTTGCTCGTCTGCGCGCCGATGCCGACGGAGAAGCCGCCATTGCCGGCGGAGAAGGATAGCCCGATGCCGGACTTCTTCTCCTGCTCAGACTGCGAGAAGCTTTCTGCGCCAGGCGTCACGTTGACGTCGCGCGCTGCCGACAGGTTGATGTCGCGCTCGGCATCGACGGACGAGCCCATAATGTTTAGGTCAGTTGCTCGGGCCGTCAGGTTGACATCCTCGCCGGCGGAAAGCGCTGAGCCGACATTGATGGTCGAGGCCTGGGCGCCCTTATTCTGCTGGCTGCCGTAGATCGATATGAAGCCGCCACTGGAGCCGACGCCGAGGCCTGACTTCTTGCGCTCGATCTCCAGCTCATGATACTCCTGCGCCCCGATGATCGAGACGCTATCGCCCTCGACGGAAATGGAACCGTCGGCATAGGCTTGCGAACCCGCGATCACCGCCGCCTTGCCGGCGTTCAGGCTGATATTGCCGGATGCGCCGAGCTCGGAAGCAACGGTCGTTTCGTCGTAGCTCTTGTAGCTGGACGAGCCTTTGGACAGGAAGCCGCTTCGCGAGCCATTGTCATCCTTGGCACTGGTGTCCTTGCCGGAGGCGATGATGAGGTCGCCCTTGGTGGTGATATTCAGGTTCGCGGTGCCGGCCTCATTGCCGGCTTCGATCCTCGAGGCCGAGATGACCGTGTTCTGGCCGGATTCAATGTCGACGCCGCCACCGCCCGTGATGGCGGAACCGACGGCCGTCGTCGTTTCCAGATGCGTGGTCGTCTTCTCGCTGCTGCCGAGGAAGCCGCCCTTGATGCTGAGCTTGGTGTCGAGGGTCGCGGTGTCGGTGGCTTCGGCGATCGTTAGGTCGCCATCAGCCTTGAGACCGACCTTGCCATCGGCGGCGAGCTTGCTGCCGACGATGTTGAGATCGTGATCGCCGCTGCCGCTGCCTGCCGTCACCGAGAGGTCGCCGCCCGCCGATATCTCCGAGCCGACATGGGTGATCGACGAGGCGGACTTCTTGCCGAAGGTGGATGCGGAATGCTCCTGCGCGGCGGTGATGTTGATATCGTCGCCGGCATTCAGCGCGACATTGCCGCCGGCCTTGACGGAGGAGCCGGAGAGCAGGATGTCGTCGCCGGCCTTGATCGTCGCATTCGTGCCGGCGGAAAGCTGCGACTGCTGCTGATCGGTGGAGAGGGTCCTGGTATAGCCGGATTGGTTGTCGCGGGTGACATCGGTCGAGACCACGGCTACCGAACCGTTGTCGGCGGTCACCTCGAGCGTCGTGCCCGCCTTGGCCGAACTGCCGATGACGTTGACGTTGTCGGTTGCCTTGATCGACAGAGCCCCGCCGCTGGCAACCTGGCTGCCGGTGGCGTTTTCAGTGTGACCGCTTGCGGTCATCGCGGGCTGACCGCCATTGTCAACCTTGACGGCATCCAGCGTCACATTCTTGCCGGTGAGCGAGGCATTGCCTGTGGCATTGACGGCAGCACCCTTCAGCGTTAGGTCGGTCGCCGCGGCAAGTGTCGCATTGCCGCCGGCGGTGACCGCGGCATTCGGGTTGACCATGGCCTGGCCGCCGAGATCCATGGATTGTGCCGTCAGCGTCAGCGCACCCGAGGAGGACAGCGAGACGTCGTTGTCGGCCTTGAATGTGCCGCCGTTCGAAGAAATCGAAGAGCCGGAAACGGAGAGATCGTTGGAGGCGACCATGGCGCCGGAGTTCTTGATCTCGCCGCCCGCAACGGAGACCGATGCGCCTGACATCAGCGCGCCGGAGGCGGTCAGCTGCGCCGTTGCCGTGCTCGGGAGATAGACGACCGGCGCCAGAACCTCGATGCCGTTGACCACCTGCTTCTGATAGAGGACGACCGGCTTCGTTAGCGCGGCGACTGCTTCGGGCGTGAGCGCCTGGCCAACCTGCAGATTGTGGTCGCTGGCGTACTTGACGCCATTGTCGAGCAGCGTCTTGACCTGCTCGGTGGCATCGCTGCCGGGGATGAAAGAACCCGGCCCCAGGCCCTGGCCAGCAAGCTGCTGGATCTGCTTTTCAATCAGCTGATTCTCGAAGTAAGCGTCGCCGAGGAAAGGAATCGTGGTGTCCGGTTGGTAGCCGATTTTGTCCATGAAATAGCCGGAGCCATAGAAGGTGCCGACATCGAGGTAGGCTGCGCGGGTTTCGAACAGGAAGGTCTGTCCGGCTATATTGCCGCCGAAGCCGCCCGATTGCGGGTTGGTCGAAGCTACAAGGGCGGTGCCGAGGCCCGCATTGACGGTGAACAGCGCGCCGCCGGCGGTCAGGCCGGAGAGCGCCGACAACGGATCGCCGGGATTGCTTGCGGCGGCCACGCTGGCGCCGCCGGCCATCGAGCCGGCCGCAGACGTGTTGTTGACGCTGCTGTAATTGACGGAGAGCGCGCCGCCGGCCTTGATATTGGCCGATACGCCGCCGATCGCCTGGACGGAGCTGACGATCGTCGTGCCGTTGGCGATGTTCTTCGAGGGATTGGCATTGCCGCTGGCATCATAGGCCGTGCAGGCGCCCTGGGCATGGCAGGTCGTCGTCGTCGTGCGAAAGAGGGTGACGCCCTCATTGGTCAGCGTCGAGCCCCGCAGCGTCGCGTCGCCGCCGGCCTCGATCGAGCTGTAGGAATTGCTGAGATTGGTGGCGTCGATGGTCAGGTTGCGGCCCGCCCGGATCGTCGCTTCCGGGCTGAGCGTGCCGACCAGCCTGTCTTCGTAGACCGACTGGCTGAGATGGGACGACCAATCCCATGAATAGGTGGTGCTTTCGTCCGAGCCGCTGAAATTCACCTCGTCGACGATGAAATAGCGCGACGGATTGTTGGGATCGACAACGGGATTGCCATTCGCGTCCCTCGGTACCCGATCCCGGATCCAGTCGATGATTGGCTCGACCTTCTCCGGTCCGTCGGCCGAGATCCAGGTCCATGCACGATAGGTCGTGCCGTCGGCAAGCGTCGCCTTCGACCAGAGCAGCGGCTGATAATCCTGCCACAGCCCCGGATCGACGCCGGCATAGAGCTGGTACATGTTCTGATCTGCGGTCTCGAGGTAGCCGAAAGGCAGGCCGGCGGCGACGGGATTGAGCGTAAAGCCGCTGACGACGCCTGACGAAACCAGCGTCCCGGTCGTCCACTGCGGCGCGGTAGCCCGCTCGTTGGTCAGATTGCTGGTGAGGATGGATATGTCGTTTCCGGCTTGGATCAGACCGGAAATATTGGTGACTTTAGCGTTCCTTTGTCCTGATGTCGTCCCGGCAATCTCAAGATCGTTGCCGGCGAGGATGGCGCCTTGATTGTTGGTGAGCACCCCGCCGATGAATAGGCCCGCGTCGTGGCCGGCATAGGCAAGGCCCGTGGCGCTGTTGGTGAAATTGCCGGAAATGTTGAGCGTCAGATCGTCGCCGGCGGCCAATTGGCCAGCATTGGTGAGAGACGGCAGCGTCAGCGTCAGGTCGTCGGCGGCGAGCAGCGCGGTGCTGACCGAGGTGGAGAGGCCGCCGGCGTTGATGTCGATGTCGCCCGAACCGCCGGCACTGGTGACGGCGTTGATGGTGGCGCCGCTGAGATTGGCCGTGCCTGAGAGATTGAGGGCGAGGCCCCCGAGTGTGATGCTGTTGTTGCTGAGATTGGCGCTATTGGCATTGAGCGTCAGCGTGCCGCCGGCGGTGATGTTGCTGGCTGCGCCATTGGAGAGATCGATATTGGTGGTGGTGAGCGTCAGGTTGCCTGTGGCGCTGGTGGGATTGCCGTAGCTGATCTGACCCGCGGCCGTGAGCGTTGCAGTACTCAGGCTCTGGAGCTGGCCATAGGCGATGTTCTGCGTCGCCGTGGCCGAAAGAGCGCCGCTGCTCAGCAGCGCGTTGCCGGCGGTGATAGAGCCGTTCGTCGCGGTAAGGCTCATGCTGCCTGTCTGCTGCAGCATCAACGTGCCGTTGGCCGATTGGGCGGTGGCGGCGAGATCGACGCCCGAGGCGACGGTCGCGGCTGCGATCGAGCGGCCTGAAGCCGTGACGTTGCCCTCAGCGAGCATATCGCCCGATATGGCGATGTCGGCGCCGGCGGATAGGGTGAGATTGTTGCCGCTGACAAGCGAGGCGGCAGAGATCGAGCCCGATGTCGCCGTGATCGTCAGCGCGTCGGCGCCGTTGACGGCGCCGGCAACCTGGATGTCGCCCGAGGTGGCGGACAGGGCGAGCGCATTGCCGGCCACGACGCTGCCGGCCGCAATGCCGGCGGCCGACGACATCAGGACGTTGGCCGCGCTGTTGACCTCGCCGCCGACACTCAACAACCCGCTGCCGCTAGAAAGCACGATATCGCCATCGGCGGCGACGGTATCGAGGGTGATGCCCTGATCCGCCTGAACGGCGACCTTTGCTTTCGACGTGACCTTGGCGGCCGTCACCTTCGCCTTCGAGGAGATCGACACGCCCTGCTCGCCGGAGACGTTGCCGAGCGAGATCTTGCCGTCGGCCGACAATGACAGCTCGTTGGTGTTGGCGGCTAGATTACCGCTCATGCGCACGCCGGCGCCGTTTTCGGTGACGACTATCTTGATGCGGCCGGCTTGCATCGCGCCGAGTGCCGAACCATCGATGGCGTATTGTGGCGTCCCTGACGTCGCGGACAGCGCCGTCGCATTGCCTGTCGCGTAGTCGAATTTGTTGCGCCCGGCGGTCACGCGAATATCGTTGCCGTAAATGGCGCCGTCGATCTTGACCGCACGGGAGACGACATCGAAAAGGTCGACGCTGCCGGCACCGGCGGCAAGGTTAGCGCCCTTGGAGCCGATGGTGACATCACCGCCGTTGACGGTGAAGCCCTTCAGCGCGCCATCGGCGCCGATATCGGGAACACCGGTCGTCAGCGTCGCATGCGGGGTGTTGATGAAGCCGCATCCGTCGCAGGTGATGCCGTTCGGGTTGGCGATGACGACATCGGCTCGCCCGCCGAACACCTCGATCGGGCCGTTCAAGGCCGAGCGGTTGCCGCTGATGACCTCGTTGAGGATGACCGATGCCGGGCCTGATGTGTTGAGATTGGCATTGCCCGGCGTGACGCCGCCGAGATTGGAGTTGCCGATCTCGCCCTTAAAGTTGTTGAGGATGAGGCCCGGCGTGCCGACGTTGAAATTGTCGTATTTGTTATGCGACAGGCCCTTGCTGTTCGGCGTGACGATGTCGATGAGCGGCACGCCGTTCGGCGCCGTGCCGAAGCCCGGCTGGTTGGCCGCAGGGGCCGTGGTGCCTGCCGAGACCGACTGCGCATTGGCGAGCATCGGCTGGAAGACCAGCAGGCTGCTGAGCAGGAGCGCGAGGGATTGCCGGGAAAAACGTGCAATCTTGCCAACAAATCTTCCATTGGCTCCGGCGACGCCCCTTGTTGCCGTCGTCGACTTACCCAACACTGCGCCCATTACTGCCTTCCGCCACCTGAATCCATAAGCGGATAAATCCCGCCTCGGTTGTAATTTTTGGCAGGAGCGAGACCACAATTGATAGTCATGGTCAACTTGCGCCTGTGCTTGAGGTAAATGCAATCCGAAGAAAACACCATCATTTATCGCGGTGCAGCAGTCCTGGCCGGCTATTACTCCGAACTTCTCGAAGCTGATGGAGAGGGACATCTCGCTTCTTGCTTCGTTACCAATGAGCCGATGCGCTGAAATAAAAGAGGCCGCCGTCGACGTGGTCGAGGCTGCTGGCAACGATGTCGGAATAGCCGATGTCGGCGCTGATATTGCCGCCGACAGCGCGGATACCGGCCGTCCAACTGGCGAGATCGCCGCCCGTCATGTCGAAGCGTTTTTGCGAATAGACGTGCCCGTAATCGAAGCCGAGATAAGGGCGCAGCTCACCGAGCGCCTTCGCAGCCGCGCCGCCGCTTTGGTTGGACCCCGTTCTCCAGACGATTTCGTTATGGCTGAAGAGGCCGTTATTGCCGAAGAGCACGCTTTCGCGTGTGCCGCGGACATTGCTGTAGCTGCCAAGCGAGATCTGCTCCGCGCCAAGGAGATTGTCGGGGGAATATTGACCGCTGAGCAGCGAGGTCAGCTCGAACTGCCGACCGGCCAGCGTGAACGGCTGCGTCACGCTGATCGTCGTGTTGAATTTCGCAAATCGCGGATCGGCATTGCCGGCGCCGGGATCCCCTGGTTCCACGGCATCGAAGAGACCGAGCCCCTTGTCATAGCTGGCGTCGAACACCCAGATGCCGCCGAACATGCGGCGGGAATGGGAAATGCCGATCTCGCCGACCGTATATCGGCGGCTGCCGACCTCGATCAGGTTGCCGAGCAGGAAGTTGTTGGTCTGCTTGTAGGTCAGGCTGCTGCGGACGGTGGTGATCGAATCCTTGTCGCGCAAGACAACGCGATCGATGCCGAGACCCGCCTGCCCCGAATTGCCCGAAGTTTCCAGCGATTGGAAGTTTCCTTCGACCGCACTTTCATATTGGTACCAGGAGCCGTTCAGCGACACGGTGGAGTAGCCGTAGGGGACGCTGACGCTGCCGGAATAGCTGTTGCCATATCCCCGTCCGTCATTGCTCCAGGGATAGTTCGGACCGCTATGCTCGTATGAAAAGTTCCACTGGTCGTTGATATCGAGCAAATCGTCGAAGCCGAGCGAGGCCGAGCTCCTGGAAAAACCGGTGCTTTCCTGTCCCATATTGTTGTTGCCGAAGGCGACATGCCAGGGCCGGCCCGGACGGTTTTCGATGTTCAGGATCGACGTTCCGTCCTTGGGGCCGGGCAGCATGGCGGATTTGGCGTCGTTGGCCTGCAGCCGGTTCATCTGGTCGAGCCCCTGCTCGATATCGCGGATATTGACGACCCGGCCGATCAGGCCCGGAAAGGCTGTCGCCAGCGAACCGCTGCCGGCGACTTTCTGACCATTGAGATAAATGTCCGAGAGCGTGCCTTCGACGACGAGCAGGCGAAGGATCCTGGTCTTGCGAATATCCTGCTGCGGCACATAGGCGCGCGAGGTCACATAGCCATGATCGATATAGAGGTGCGTGACATCCCTCAGCACCGCGTTGATTTCGGCAAGGCCGACGCATCGGTTGCCGTAAGGTGCGGTCACCTTGCCGATATCCTGCGCCGAGAGCAGGGTTGCCCCATCGATCTCGACGCGCATGATGTCGAAACAGGCGCCATTTCCGGGACCCGCGGGCAAAGTCCCGTTTTCCCCATCCGTGCTGCCGCCCGGTGTTGCGCGGCGAAGCGCATCCAGCCGCTGCGACTGCGTCTGCTCTTCCTGGCGGCGGCTAAAATCGTCGGCCGGCGATTGTGCATATGCGGGGATGGCACCGATTACGAGGACGGCGCCGGCGACCAAGAAGGATCGAATCTCTGCGGTCATTTTGAAATTCGGCTACTTCACGGCAGTGGACTGGAGTTCGTCGAGGGCCGGTTTCAGCCCTTTCAGCGAGAAGCGGATATTGACGTCCTGGCCGTTCATCAGTCGCACCAGCCCTTCGGCGCTCGAGCCCTTCGTCAACGCCGCGGCCATCTTCGTATCCAGTGCCTGCTGCGCCCAGCATCCGGACTGGTTGCAATTGCGGTAATCGAGTTTGGCGACCGGCTTGCCGTCGGCCTTGATCGACAGGCCGGAGGGCAGGAAGACGTTGAGCGGCAGAAGGGCGGTCAGCATCAGCCGCGGCTTGCCCTTGTCACCCTTGCCCTTGCCCTTGTCGGTGGAACTGACCGGCGAGGCGGCGATCGCCACCGTCAGGATATTGACGGGTTTGCCGTCTTTGGTGACTTGCGCAACCTGTGCGACTTCGCAGGCCTCCGTGCCTGCCGAACCGGTGCAGCGATAATACCAGTCGTCGAATTTCTGGGATTTCAGGGCCGGGACAGGATCCTGTCCTTGAACCGCCGCATCAGGAGATTGCGAAAAGGAGGGGCTGGCGCAGCCAATGAATATCAGGAGGGAAGCGATGGTACGAAGGCCGCCCTTCATGCCGTTTTCTGAAAATTTACCCATCAAAATTGCAACTTCAAGAAGTTTTTATTCACGTGCAGAACCATATCGCTACCATCGATCATCGGGTCAACCTTAACGTGTCGGAACGGTAAAGTTTCTGTTAGATAGTTACATCGGGTTTCAGCAGATAAATCTCTTTATTTGCCGGCTTCTTGTCAGGAGGCCGGCGGTAAATTGAGAACTTCATGGTACTGAAACGACACATACAATCAGACAATACGCAACTTACGCGGAGCTTTCCATCTGCTCGCCTGCATTGAAAATGTGGTGGGTGAACGTAAAAGATGAACAAACGGGTACAATCTGAAATCAATGAAGGTCCGTATGAAGAAGACCGCTTGTTCCGCAAAGAAGAGCATTGTCCGGCAGCAGCATCCCTGCCGGCTAGACACCGAAACTCCGGAAGATCAAGTTGGCGTTGCGTTATTCGCAAATCCCAAGCTGTATGTCAGATAGATTACACGCATGATTGTCCGCAGTTATTCTTCGTCGAAAAGAGAGGGCGCGCACGGCGAAGGCCGGCATAGTATCTGCGTAACGCCGCTGGCCAGGACCCGACTCGTCCACGCTCTTTGGCTGGCAAGATCGTCGGCTGATCATCCGGCCATCGTCGATGGCTCGGCCGCGCTCGGTCGCGGAATGTCATTTTCGGGATGACATCAGCCCCGTTCTCTGCGAAAAAGAGCGCGATGAGAGACAGGGGCGCCCGTCGACAGACGGGCTGAGAAGCACCCTTCGAACCTGAACCGGATAATGCCGGCGGAGGGAGTCGCTCGGGGTTGGGCTCTGCCGCTTGAACCGCCCCGTGCCTGCCCCGCCTGAAAGGGGCCATATGCAGATGAAGACCACACCAGGAGCGATGCTGAAGGCGATGCGCGAAAAGCCGCCGCTCGTTCAGTGCATCACCAATTACGTCGCCATGAATATCGCCGCGAACGTTCTGCTCGCCGCCGGCGCCTCGCCCGCCATGGTGCATGCCGCGGAAGAAGCCGGCGAATTCGCTGGGATCGCCAGCTCGCTGACAATCAATATCGGCACGCTGTCGGCGCAATGGATCGACGGCATGCAGGCCGCGGCAAAGGCGGCGACATCCGCCGGCAGGCCCTGGGTGCTCGATCCGGTCGCGCATTATGCGACGGCCTTCCGCCGCAACGCCGTCGCCGAACTGCTGGCGCTGCGTCCAACCATCATCCGCGGCAACGCGTCCGAGATCATTGCGCTTGCCGGCGGAGAGAGCCGCGGCCAGGGCGTTGACAGCCGCGACCCAGTCGAACAGGCGGAAGGTTCGGCGCGATGGCTGGCCGAGCGGCAGCAGGCGGTGGTCGCCGTTACCGGTGCCGTGGATTTCGTCACCGACGGCGAGCGGGCCGTGCGCATCGCAGGCGGATCGGCTTTGATGCCGCAGGTCACAGCACTCGGCTGCTCGCTCACCTGCCTCGTCGGCGCCTTTGCCGCGACGGCGCCTGAGGATATCTTCGGCGCGACGGTTGCTGCACTTGCAACCTTCGCCATCGCCGGCGAGGAAGCGGCCCTTGGGGCCGCCGGCCCGGGCTCTTTCTCCTGGCGTTTTCTCGATGCGCTGGCCGCGCTCGACGCCGAAACGCTTGACGCCAGGGCAAGGATATCAGCCGCATGAAGGCTTTCGACCTTTCGCTCTATCTCGTTCTCGACCCCGATCTCTGCGCCGGGATCGGCATGGTCGAGACCGCGCGCCTTGCCGTTGCCGGCGGCGCGACCATGGTGCAGCTGCGCGACAAACATGCCGGCACCATCAGGATGATCGAGACCGGCCGCGCCCTGAAACAGGCGCTGGATGGGACCGGCGCCCTCCTCATCGTCAACGATGACGTCGAGGCGGCAATCGCCATCGGCGCCAACGGCCTGCATATCGGCCAGGAAGACATGGATGCGATGAGAGCGCGTGCGATGGTCGGCCCCGAGATGATCCTCGGCCTTTCGGTCGAGAGCGAGACGCTTGCTAACGCGGTCGATCCTGGTCTCGTCGATTACACCGGCGTCGGGCCGGTGTTTGCGACACCG
This sequence comes from Rhizobium aouanii, assembly GCF_037002925.1. Taxonomy (NCBI): domain Bacteria; kingdom Pseudomonadati; phylum Pseudomonadota; class Alphaproteobacteria; order Hyphomicrobiales; family Rhizobiaceae; genus Rhizobium; species Rhizobium aouanii. Next base: position 424,919 of record NZ_JBAMYD010000004.1, on the reverse strand, counting down.
ACCAAGGCCGATCACAAGCAGCCGATCGGCTTTGACGGACTTGCAAGGCTGGTAAAGGCCTCGCCAGTACCATCGGTCGCGATCGGCGGGCTGAAGGCCGATCATGTCGCCCAGGTGTTTGCCGCAGGCGCCAAGGGGCTTGCCGTCGTCTCCGCCATCTGCGGCACGCCCGACCCCGAAGCGGCCACGCGCCGCATCGCTGCAGAAATTCGAAAGGCCCGCGCATGATCCGCAACGTACTCTCCATCGCCGGCTCCGATCCCTCGGGCGGCGCAGGCATCCAAGCCGATCTCAAGGCCTTTTCCGCCCGCGGTGTCTACGGCATGGCGGTGCTGACCGCACTGACGGCGCAGAACACGCAAGGTGTCAGCGGCGTGCATCTGGTGCCGCCGCAATTCGTCGCCGACCAGATCAATGCCGTCTTTGCCGATGTCCGCGTCGACGCCGTCAAGATCGGCATGATCGCCAATGCCGGCATCGCCGACGCCGTTGCCGGCGCGCTGACAGACCATCGCGACATGCCGATCGTCATCGACCCTGTCATGATCGCCAAGGGTGGAGCCGCCCTGCTCGCGCCCGAAGCGGTCGACGTGCTGACCTGCCGGCTGCTGCCGCTTGCCACATTACTGACCCCGAACCTGCCCGAAGCCGCCGCCCTGCTGCACCAGCCGGTCGCGACAAACCGTGCTGAGATGGCGGCGCAGGCCGAACGCCTGGTGGCGCTTGGCCCGGCCGCGGTACTGGTCAAGGGCGGCCATCTCGACAGCAACGAGAGCCCTGACGTGCTTGCCACGGCCGCCGGCCTGCACTGGTTCGAAGCCAGGCGCGTGCCGACCAAGAACACCCACGGCACCGGCTGCACCCTCTCCAGCGCGCTGGCGGCCGAGCTCGCCAAGGGCGCCTCGGCGCGGGAGGCCGTCGCCATCGCCAAGGAATATCTTGCCGGCGCGGTCGCGGCATCAGGACACCTCACCGTCGGCTCCGGCCACGGCCCGGTGCAGCATTTTCATGCGCTTTGGAAAGACGGCGAATAGGCGCTCGCTCCACCAATACTCCGCCAATCGACAACGGCCCGGCCTTCCCGGGCCGTTTTTGCGTTCGGCACCTACCTGCGTTGAAACTGCGGGGAGCGGCGGGTCGTGCCTCTGGCCGTCTGAAAAACCTTGTTGACAAGCCCGGTCAGATGGCCAAGTCTATGACACTAAAAGGGGATATATTCCGCAATAAAGGAACAACTGGAGGAGTGACGGGTGCCAGACCTGCTTGTGAGCCTATATTCCACGGAGCTCGCCGACCTGAAACGCAAAGCCGACGATGTCGGCGTCTCTATCCGCCCGGCGCACCCCCCGGAACTGCATCTCGTCATCAGCTGGGTTCGCGAACGGTTCAGCGAAAACTGGGCAAGCGAAGTCGCGGTCGCCTTCTCCCGCCAGCCCGTTGCCTGCCTGATCGCCGTCGACGGCGGCAAGCTGCTCGGCTTTGCCTGCTATGACACGACGGCGCACGGCTTCTTCGGCCCGACCGGCGTCGACCCGCAAGCGCGCGGCAAGAGCATCGGGCTCGCCCTCTTTTCCGCCTGCCTTCAGACCATGAAGACGCTCGGCCACGCCTATGCCTTCATCGGCGATGCCGGTCCCGTCGATTTCTACGCCAGGACCGCAGGCGCAACCGTCATCCCCGCCCCCGACAAGGGCATTTACGAAGGCATGCTGAGAAGCACGCCGAAATGACCATCTGATCCCGGAGCACCAGAATTGTCCTCGACCCCGCTCGCCCTTTTCGTCGGCCTTCCGAATCCCACTATTTCGGATGATGAATTCGCCCTCTTTCGCGAAACCAATCCGCTCGGCCTCTTCGTCGGCCGACGCAATCAGCGCGAGCCGGAGCAGACGAGGCGGCTGATCGACCGCTTCCGCGAAGCTGTGGGCCGCGATGACGCGCCTGTCTTCACCGACCAGGAAGGCGGCCGCGTTCAGCATCTCGATGCCGGCCCCTGGCCGCTCTTCCGCAGCTTCGGCCAGTTTGCCGAACTTGCGCGCCGCGATTTCGATCTCGGCAAAAAAGCACTGCGCCTTTCCTCCCAGGCCATGGGCGCGATGATGACGGAACTCGGCCTTTCCAGCGGCTGCTCGCCCGTTCTCGACCTCGTCTTCGAGACGACGAGCGCGGTCATCGGCGCCCGCTCCTTCGGCCCTGATCCCGATTTCATCGCTGCCCTCGGCCGGGAGGTGGTCGATGGCCTGCTCGAGACCGGCAACATGCCTGTCATCAAGCACATTCCCGGCCATGGCCGTGCGACGCTCGACTCCCACAAGGAGCGTCCGGTGGTCAATGCCAGTCGCGAGATGCTTACCGCCACCGATTTCAAGCCCTTCGTGGCGCTGAAGGATACGCCCTGGGCGATGGTCGCCCATGTCGTCTATTCGGCCTATGACGCGGAGCTGCCGGCGTCCGTCTCGCCTGTTATGCACGACGTGATCCGCAACGACATGGGCTATGACGGCGTGCTGATTTCCGACTGCATCTTCATGGAGTCGCTCTCCGGCACCCTGCCGGAGCGCGTCAAACAGGTGCTCGACGCAGGCTTCGACATCGCGCTCCACAGCCACGGCGACATTCCGGAAAGCGAAGCCGCCGCCAAGGCCGCCCGTCCGCTGACGGAAGCTGCCTTGAAGCGGATCGACGCCGGCAAGGCCCGCCTCGGCAATCTCAAGATCGACTTCCGCGCCGCCCATGCTGAAGTCGAAGACATGTTTGCAAGCGCGCTGGTCTCCTGACCGGCACCTCATCTCTCACCGCATAAGAAAAGGGGAATAAAATATGAAGAAATATCTTCTTGCAGCCGCAGCACTCACCCTGCTTTCCGGATCCGCCATGGCGCAAACGGTGCTGACGGCGAATATCGAACCGGCGACGACCTGGGTTCGCAACTTCAACCCGTTCAACCAGACCTCGGCGCGCCAGTCGACGCTCGATTTCATCTACGAGCCGCTGGTCATCTTCAACCGCTTCGACAGCAACAAGCCGGTCTATCGCCTGGCCGAAAGCTTCAAGCTCTCCGATGATCTGAAGAGCATCGAATTCAAGCTGCGCTCGGACCTGAAATGGTCTGACGGTAAGCCGCTGACGGCAGCCGACGTCAAGTTCACCTATGATTACCTGAAGAAATTCCCGGCGCTCGACTTCGTCAGCATCTGGACCTTCGTCACCGATATCAAGGCCATCGACGGTCAGACGGTGCGCTTCACCCTCGCCAATCCGAGCTCGCTTGCCGCCGAGCAGATCTCACAGTTGCCGATCGTCCCGGAACATGTCTGGAAGGACATCTCCGACCCGGTCACCTTCGCCAACGAAACCCCGGTCGGCAGCGGCCCGCTGACGGAAGTGCCGCGCTTCACCGGCCAGACCTATGACCAGTGCCGCAACCCGCACTATTGGGACAACGCCCATCTGAAGGTCGATTGCATTCGCTTCCCGCAGCTTGCCGACAACAACCAGATGCTGACCGCAACGGCCGATGGCACGCTCGACTGGGGCGTGTCCTTCATTCCCGATATCGACAATGTCTATGTCTCCAAGGATCCGGCGCATTTCCACTATTGGTATTCACCGAGCAGCATGGTCGCCTTCCTGTTCAACCTGGAAACGGCAAACGAGAACAACAAGAAGGCCTTCAACGACCTGAAGTTCCGCCGTGCCGTCTCGATGGCGCTCGACCGCAAGACGATGATCGACGTCGCCGGCTACGGCTATCCGACACTGAACGAAGACCCCGGCCTGATGGGTGAGCTTTACAAGAGCTGGGCGGACCCGTCCGTCAAGGCCGACTTCGGCAAGTTCGCAACCTATGATGCCGATGCCGCCAAGGCCCTGCTCGACGAGGCGGGCTACAAGGACAAGGACGGCGACGGTTTCCGCGACAATCCCGACGGCACCAAGATCTCCTTCTCGATCATCGTCCCCAGCGCCTGGACGGACTGGATCGACACCGTCAACCTCGCCGTCGAAGGCATGCAGGCGGTCGGCATCGACGCCAAGATCGAAACGCCGGAGGAAGCCGTCTGGACCGGCAACCTCATCAACGGCACCTTCGATGCGGCGATCAACAGCCTGCCGGCATCGGCCTCGCCCTATTACCCCTACAAGCGCGCCTTCAGCGCTTCGGACAAGGGCAAGACCCGCTTCACCGCCCAGCGCTGGTTCAATCCAGAGGTCGAAAAACTCGTCACCGAGTTCACCCATACCGCCGACCTTGCCAAGCAGAAGGACGCGATGAACAAGGCGCAACGCATCGTCGCCGAAAACATGCCTGTCATTCCGGTGTTCAACAATCCGAACTGGTATCAATACAACACCAAGCGCTTCACCGGCTGGTCGACCAAGGAAAACCCCTTCGTCAATCCGTCGATCTCCCGGACCAACCCGGCACGCCTGCTGAACCTGCTGGCCCTCGAGCCGGTCAAGTAAGCACCGCAATCCTCGGGAGCGGCGTAAAGCGCCGCTCCGTCAGGACGGAGTCCCCATGGCCTTTCTGCTTCGCCGCCTCGTCTTCTACATGGCAGCCTTCATCGCGGCAGCGACGATCAATTTCTTCCTGCCGCGTCTGATGCCGGGTGATCCGGTGCAGATCATGTTCTCCAGCGCCGGCACCGAATTGCCGCCGGAAAGCCTGCAGGCGCTGAAACTCACCTTCGGCTTCGTCGACGGCCCGCTCTGGCAACAATACCTCACCTATCTCGGCAGCATCTTCACCGGCGATCTCGGCCGCTCGATCAAATATTTCCCGCTGCCGGTCACCTCGGTGCTCGGTCAGGCGCTGGTCTGGACCGTCGGCCTGATGGGCACGGCGACGATCGTCAGCTTCGCGCTCGGCACCTTTCTCGGCATCGTCGCCGCCTGGCGCCGCGGCAGCAAGTTCGATGTCATCGTCTCCGTCGGCGCGATCTTCGCGACTTCGGTGCCGGCCGTCGTCACCTCGCTGATCGTGCTCTTCATCTTCGGCTTCACGCTCGGCTGGTTTCCGAATGGTTATGCCGCCGACCCATCGCTCGATCCGGCCTTCAGCCTGCAATATATCGGCAGCCTCGCCTATCACGGCATCCTGCCGATGGTGACGCTCTGCACCGTGCTGATCGGCGGCTTCACCGTCACCATGCGCAACAACATGATCAACCTGCTCGGCGAGGACTATATCGTCATGGCCCGTGCCAAGGGCCTCTCGGATCGGCATGTGATGCTCTGGTACGCAGCCCGCAACGCCCTATTGCCAACTGTCTCCAGCCTTGCCATCGCCATCGGCACCATCCTCGGCGGCTCGCTGGTGACGGAGGTCGTCTATAATTACCCCGGCCTCGGCAACATTCTCTACCAGGCGATCCTCGCCCGCGATTATCCCGTCATCCAGGGCCAGTTGCTCATCATGACCGCGACCATGCTGATCGCCAACTTCATCGTCGACGTCAGCTATGTGCTGCTCGACCCGCGGCTGAAGGGAGCGTGAGATGAAGACCCTGCTTCGAAACCGCAAGGCGCTCACCGGTCTCGTCATCATCGCCTTCATCGTCCTCGTCGCGATCGCAGCGCCCCTGCTGACGCAGTACGATCCCGCCGCCCGCACCGGGCGGCCGCATCAGGCTCCGTCGCTCGATCATATTCTCGGCACCACGCGCATCGGCCAGGATGTCTTTGCCCGGCTGATCTACGGTGCCCGCACCTCGCTTGCGGTCGGCTTCGGCGCCGGCCTGCTGATCACCCTCGTCGGTACCGCGCTCGGCATCATCTCCGGCTATCGCGGCGGCAAGACCGACGAGATCATCAGCTTCTTCACCAATATGGTGCTGGTCGTTCCGAACCTGCCGCTGCTGCTCGTGCTTGCGGCCTTCATCGGCCAGGCAAGCCCCCTCGTCATCGCCCTTATCCTCGGCGCCACCTCCTGGGCCTGGGGCGCACGCGTCACCCGCGCCGAAACGCTCTCCGTCAAGCAGAAGGATTTCGTCAAATCGGCCGAGATGATGGGCGAGCCGCAATGGCGCATCATGACATTCGAGATCTTTCCCAACGTGATTTCAATCGTCGGCATCAATTTCATCGGCAGCGTCATCTTCGCGATCATCACCGAGGCGACGCTCGAGTTCCTCGGCCTCGGCGATCCGAGAGCGATCTCCTGGGGCACGATGCTCTATAATGCGCAGAAGGCCTCGGCCCTTTCGGTCGGCGCCTGGTGGGATATCCTCACCCCCTGCTTCGCACTCGCCTTCCTCGGCATCGGCATGTCGCTCTTGAATTTCGCCGTCGACGAAATCGCCAATCCACGGCTGCGCACCGGCAATCATCTGAAGCGCTGGGCCCTGCTCGTCCGCTCCGGGGAGGGCCGCCTGTGACGCAGCCGCTGCTCTCTGTGAGGAACCTCACCATCGACTATATCGGCGAGGAGAAGGATTTCCGCGCCGTCAACGATGTCAGCTTCGATGTCGCGCCCGGCGAGGTCTTCGGCCTTGCCGGCGAATCCGGCTGCGGCAAGAGCACCATCGCGTTTGCCATCAGCCGCCTGCACAAACCGCCGGCGCTGATCCGCAAGGAGAGCCGCATCCTGCTCGACGGGCGCGACGTGCTCGGCCTCGACCGGCAGGCGCTCAGTGCGTTCCGCTGGCGCGAGGTCGCCATGGTCTTCCAGAGCGCCATGAACTCGCTGAACCCGGTGCTGCGCATCGAGGCGCAATTCTACGACATGCTGCGCACCCACAAGGGCATGAGCCGTGCTGCAGCCCGCGAGCGCACCGCTGAGATGCTGACGCTCGTCGATATCGCGCCGGATCGCATGCGCGACTATCCGCACCAGTTTTCCGGCGGCATGCGCCAGCGCATCGTCATCGCCATCTGCATGGCGCTCGATCCGAAGCTCGTCGTCATGGACGAACCGACGACGGCGCTCGACGTCGTCGTCCAGCGCGAGATCCTGCAGCGCATCAACGAATTGCGCCGCAGCTTCGGCTTTTCCGTGCTGTTCATCACCCATGATCTCGGGCTGATGGTGCAGTTCTGCGACCGGATCGGCATCATGCTATCAGGCCAACTGGTGGAGCAGAGCACGGCCGAGGCGATCTACAGGACGCCTGAGCATGACTACACGAAAAAGCTCTGGGCCTCCTTCCCCTCCCTGCATGGAGGAGTGCTGTTATGACAGACGCCATTCTCGCACTCGACCAGGTGACGAAGACCTTCGGTCACGGTTCCGGGGCCGTGCATGCGGCGCGCGCCATCTCGTTTTCGCTGCATGCCGGCCGGGCGCTGGCGCTGGTTGGCGAATCCGGCAGCGGCAAGACCACCTGCGCCCGCATGGCGATGCGCGAATATCTGCCGACATCGGGCCGAATTCTCTACAAGGGCCGGCCTGTCGAAGCGGCGAAATCCGCCGAGATCGCCCGTTACCGCCGTTCGGTGCAGATGATCTTCCAGGACCCCTTCGCCTCTCTGAACCCGGCCCACACCATAGCCCATCATCTCAGGCGGCCACTGAAACTACACCGCCCGGAGATCAAGGGGGCCGAGATCGACGCCGCGATCCGCGAGCTGCTGCAGCGCGTCAGGCTCGATCCCGATCTCGTCGCGCCGAAATATCCGCATGAACTCTCCGGCGGTCAGCGCCAACGCGTCATCATCGCGCGCGCCCTGGCCGTCAAGCCGGAGGTGATCGTTGCCGACGAGCCGACCTCGATGCTCGACGTCTCGGTGCGCCTCGGTGTGTTGAACCTCCTGAACGAAATGAAGCAGGAGATGAATCTCGGCCTGCTCTACATCACCCATGACATCGCCACCGCCCGTTACGTCGCCGAGGACATCGCCGTGATGTATGCGGGCCAGATCGTCGAATGGGGCAGCGTTGCCAAGGTGATCGACAATCCGCTGCATCCCTATACAAGGCTGCTGCTGTCGGCCGTGCCCGATCCCGAGATCCGGTTCGACGACCCGAAGGCCCGGCTGAGGCGCGACGAGGTGGAGGACATCCGCCGCCGTTCGGCCGTGCCGCAGGACGACATCGTCGAATTCGAGCAGGATCATTTCATGCGGATGATCTGATGCCGGCTTGCTGGCCTCATCTGGCGCCCTATGCTAGGGGACGGTCCCTTTCATGTGAGGCGAAGCCGTCATGCTGCCCTGGATCCAGCTCGATTCCGCGACCATTCCCGGTGAAACCGGCGAATTGCGGCTGAAGCAGCGCGGCAGCGAGTTCTCGATCATGCTTGGCGCCAACGAGCTGATGAACAGCCGTCTCAGCGGCTCGGAGGAAGCGCTGGCGACCCTTTCCTGGGATCGGATCAAGGCGCACCCGAAGCCAAGGATCTTGATCGGCGGGCTCGGCATGGGTTTTACCCTGCGCGCCGCTCTCGCCGTTCTTCCCGAAGATGCCGGCGTCACCGTCGCCGAGCTGGTGCCGGCCGTTGTCGCCTGGGCTCGCGGGCCGATGGCCGAGGTCTTCAAGGGCTGTCTCGACGATCCGCGGGTCGGCATCCATCAGGGCGATGTCGGCGAAGCGATCCGCGCCGGCAAGGCTGCCTATGACGCCATTCTGCTCGATGTCGATAACGGCCCTGATGGCCTCACCCGCAAATCCAACGACCGGCTCTATGATTTTGCCGGCCTTCGCACCGCTCGCGACGCCTTGCGCCCCGGCGGCGTGCTCGCCGTCTGGTCGTCCGGTCCGGACGCCGATTTCACGCGGCGCCTCAAGGGCAGCGGTTTTGCCGTCGACGCGATCAATACCCGCGCCAACGGCAAACGCGGCGGCGCCCGTCACGTCATCTGGCTGGCGGTCAAGCCGGTGAGATGACGCTCAAGCAGAAGCGATCCTGCGGGCGGCATTGATGGCGCGGCGGGCGCCGGAGCGCAGTTGCGCTGTCTCGGCGCCTGCAATGACCAGATCGAAGCCGAATTTCAGCAGTTCGCCGGCCCGCTCGCCGTCGGCGGCGAAGGCACAGGCGAATTTGCCGTGGGCGCGGCAGCGCGAAACTGCATGCTGCATGGCGCTGTCGATCTCGGCGGCGTTCGGCGCCACCTGGTCGCCGTTCGAGAGTGCGATCGAAAGATCGGAGGGGCCGATGAAGATCCCATCGATACCGGTAACGCCGAGGATGCCGTCGATCGCCTCGAGTGCTGCCCGGGTCTCGACCATGGCGATGGCGACGGTCAGCGCATTGGCGTTCTTCAGATAATCATCGGCCGACAGGCCTGTATGGTTGAGCGCCAGCGACGGTCCCCAGCTGCGTTCGCCGAGAGGCGGGTATTTCGTGGTCTTGACGAAGGCCTGCGCGTCTTCGGCCGAATTGATCATCGGCGCGATGATGCCGGAGGCGCCGGCATCGAGCAGGCGCGAGGCGGACGCGAAATCACCGACCGGTATGCGCGCCAGCGCCGGCTTGCCGGCAAGCCGCACCTGGGCCACGGCGTTCGCTGCCGAGGGCATGTCCCACATGCCGTGCTGCATATCCAGCACGATTGTGTCGAAGGCCTCCTGCGCCAGGTGGTTGGCGAGCGTGGCGTCGGGAATACCGATCCAGGCGGAAATCATGCCGCCCCGGTGCCTGATCCGGTCCGCAAAGCCGTCGATTTCAGCTGCGCTCATGCCATTCTCCTCAATCCCACAGGCCGCCAGGGGCCAGACATTTCTGCTCGAGGAACTCCTGAATGTCGAATTCCCTCAAAGCCATACACGGGTTGCCGGCTCATCCTCTCCGGCGCAGTCGTGAAATAATGATTGTCACGGCGAGCCCAGCGATAGCCATGATGCCTCCCCAGAGAGCCCAGATGCTTTGGTTGATCATGAAACTGGATGCGGGATAGGGAAAATAGCCGCTTCCCTGGGCGATCCAGATCAGCCCCAGGAGGATCATGAGCACTCCAACGACGTATCCGACGGTTCGCCACATGCTTCGGCCCTTTCCGATGAATCGATGCCACAATGTCGATCGGCATCGGTCATGACAAGGCTTCTCTCCTGAGCGCCAACATATTCCGGATGCGATGACGCGCCAGCCTCGGTCCGAATGTCATGTCCTGCCGACTTCATCCACCAGCCAGGTGCTGAGCCTCTCGCTATCAACATTTGCCGATCGCGGCGGTATCAGCCAATAACCGCGGTCCCAGGCCTCGAGCGCCGGCCCGGCTTCCACCAGCATATGTGTGGAGAGAAGCGTATCGACCAGACCCATCCAGCCGATCGCCACGCCCTGTTCGCTGAGAGCAGCCTGGACGACCAGCGAGTAGGTGTTGAAGCTGATATCGCCGCGGCCGGCATGGAGATCGCGAGTAACGGAGAATTCGGCAAAATAACTTCGCCAATCGAACCAGGGCGATGGCATCGGTGAATCGAGGTGGATCAAGATCGCCTTGGCAAGCTGCTGCGGATCGTCGAATGGGCCGTTGCGATCGAGAAAGCCTCGCGTGCAGACCGGCACCACCTTTTCCCTCAGCAGAAGCGATCCGATAGCGCCGAATTCAGCCTTTGTGCCGAAAACCACCACCACATCTGCGTCGTCACGAAAGCCGGGCTCAAGCCTCTGGGTCGCGACGATCTGTATATCCGTTTCAGGGTGAAGCAGGCGAAAGCCGTGCATGCGCGGGATCAGCCAAAGCGCTGAAAAGGCATAGTCGGTTCTCAGTCTGACGACCGGCCTTTGAGCCTCGGTGCGGAAACTGCGCGCCAGGGCATCGATGTCACCGACCGTTTTGGCCGCGACCTGGAAAAGCCGTTCTCCCTCCGCGGTCAACTCGACGCCGCGATGCAGCCGGCGCAGCAGGGCAACGCCGAACTGCTCTTCCAGCCGCCGGATCTGATAACTGACGGCAGGCTGCGTAAGGCCGAGACCTGCCGCCGCGGCCGAAAAGCTGCCGAGCCTTGCGACCTCCGCGAAGATGCGTATCCATCCCAGCTCAGGCGGGCGATCTGGCATAAAAATTCCTTTTGGCAACCATCGAAAAAAGCCTGCTTTACAGGCACGATGATACTGGCTTTGATAAGATCTGCAAATAGTGAAGGGGTTCCCCTTCCAGCAATGCCTTCCCCGGCCTTTGAGACCACAGGAGACAATTTCACATGACGCGTCCGAATATCCTCATCCTGATGGTCGATCAGTTGAACGGCACTTTCTTTCCCGATGGTCCTGCCGATTTCCTGCATGCGCCGCATCTGAAATCACTGGCGGAGCGTTCCGCGCGTTTCACCAACGCCTATACGGCAAGCCCGCTCTGCGCACCGGCGCGGGCCTCCTTCATGTCCGGGCAATTGCCGAGCCGAACCCGCGTCTATGACAATGCGGCGGAATTTGCCTCTGACATTCCGACCTATGCGCATCATCTGCGCGCTGCCGGATACCAGACGGCGCTTTCCGGCAAGATGCACTTCGTCGGCCCCGACCAATTGCATGGCTTCGAGGAGCGCCTGACGACGGACATCTACCCGGCCGATTTCGGCTGGACGCCGGACTATAGCAAGCCGGGCGAACGCATAGACTGGTGGTATCACAATCTCGGTTCGGTCACCGGCGCCGGAGTTGCCGAGATCACCAACCAGATGGAATATGACGACGAGGTCGCCTATCACGCCGGCCGCAAGCTGTTCGATCTCTCGCGCGGTCACGACGAGCGCCCCTGGTGCCTGACCGTCAGCTTTACCCATCCGCACGATCCTTATGTCGCGCGCCGCAAATTCTGGGACCTCTATGAGGATTGCCCGGCACTGGATCCGGCAATTGCCCCGATTGCCTTCGATCGGCAGGACCCGCACTCGCAACGCCTGATGAAGGCCTGCGATCACGGGGCTTTCGAGATAGACCGCGAGCAGATCAGGCGGGCAAGACGGGGCTATTTCGCCAATATTTCCTATGTCGACGAGAAGATCGGCGAAATCCTCGGCGTCCTGGAACGGAGCCACATGGCGGAAAATACGATCATCCTCTTCGCTTCCGACCACGGCGACATGCTCGGCGACCGCGGCCTTTGGTTCAAGATGAACTTCTTCGAAGGTTCGGCCCGTGTTCCGCTGATGATCGCAGCCCCCGGCTGGACGCCTCAGCAGATCGATCAGCCCGTCTCCACGCTCGACGTCACGCCGACGCTCGCCGGTCTTGCCGGGATTGATATCGCCTCGCTGAAGCCCTGGACCGAGGGTGAGGATCTGGCAGCGCTGGCCGAAGGCACCGGCAGCCGCAGCCCCGTGCCGATGGAATATGCTGCGGAAGGTTCCGAAGCGCCGCTCGTCTGCCTGAGGGATGGGCGATACAAGCTCTCGCTCTGCGAGAAGGATCCGCCGATGCTGTTTAATCTCGAGGCCGATCCGCAGGAGATCGACAATCTGGCGACCGACCCGGCGCATGCCGAGATCTTGGCAAGGCTTGTCGAACAGGCCGGCCGACGCTGGAATCTTGCCGATTTCGACGCCGCCGTGCGCGAAAGCCAGGCGCGCCGCTGGGTGGTCTATGCGGCACTCCGCAACGGGGCCTATTACCCATGGGACTACCAGCCGCTGCAGAAAGCCTCGGAACGCTACATGCGCAACCACATGGATCTGAACGTGCTGGAGGAAAACCAGAGGTTCCCACGCTAGAACAGGATGATTTTAGGCCGGGTCGGACTAAAATCTGAATCCTGTTCTATATTATATGTTTAGAGCATGATGTCGTCCGAAAACCGCTCACACTTTTCGGCATCATGCTCTAGAAATGAGCGAGAGGTGTTTCTGATTTAAGCCGACTTGCGCGTCGGCGCCTCGCGCAGGAAATCCTCGATGAAGGCCTTTTGCAGCAGGATGCCGTCCCATTCGTCAGGGAAGAAGGGCGAGTCGTAGATCAGCGTGAAGGGACCGTCGTAACCGGCCTTCTCGCACATCTCCAGGCACCTGCGGTAATCCTCGGCATCGAGGCTGGCAACGCCATAATCGGCCTTGGCATGGCAGATTTCCGCCCGGCCCATGATGTCGGCAAGGCCCTGATATTTCGCCGGCGCCGCCCAGTTGCCGAGGTCGCCGTTGAGGCCGACTTTGCCGTCCAGCCGGTCCAGCAGCCAGTTCATTTCGACGGGCGACGGCAGCAGGTCGAACCAGTTCTCTACGACGACACGCACGCCGCTGCCTTGGGCCTTTTCGGCCAGCCAGTTCAGATGGCGGGCGGCACGGGTAAGGTTTTCCTCCGTCGGTTTCTGCTTGCCGGCAATGACGCGCATCCTCTCAGCCCCGAGGGCTGCGGCAATATTGATCCACTCCGCCATCCATTTGACGTCGCGTTCCGCAGTCTCCGGATGGCTCGGATCGCCGTCCTCGACGAGCAGCGTCTGGAACAGCACATTCGAGGCCGCCATCGCATCGCGCAATTCGCTTATATAGGCGGCGTCGAGGCTCGGCAGATGGAAGGAACAGACCTCCAGCCGGTTGACGCCGCGTGCCGCAAGCGCCGCCGGGACGTCGATCAGCGCCGCGGCACCGGGGCCATAGGGCTCTTTCGGCGCGGCACTTTTGTCGGGATCGGGACTATAGGCATGAACGGCGCCAAGCAGCCGATGCAGCGACCATGTCGAAACCGCGAAACGTCCGTTTTGTAAAACCTGCACGTGCTTTCCTCCGGGATCTCCTCATGCCATCAATGGCAACTAAATCCCGGCGGTTCAATTGCCAATTCAGGCAAAATCACCGCGGATGACCGCCTCGGCCGCAAGGGCAATCCCCAGCAGCGCCTCATCGCGATGGGCGGTGGCCGAAAGCAGCAGTCCAACAGGCATGCCAGCCTCGCCCGTGCCGCAGGGAATGGAAACGCCGCACCAGTCGAGGAAATTGCCGAGTGCGGTGTTGCGCAACGTCTTGTTATTCGTCGCGAAGAACAGCTCGTCATCCTGCTCCAGCGGCCCGATCGGCGGAGCGACATGGGCGACGGTCGGAAAGGCGATCAGCCGGTCGCCGACGAGGCGCTCGACATCGGCGATCAGGCGGCTGCGCGCCTCGAGGATTTTGAGGTAATCGGGCAGAGTCGTCTTGCTTCCGAGACGGGTGCGCATGACGACACGGTGGTCCATCCTGTCCGCGTCCGCTCCCGCCAAGTGTTCCTGATGAAGCGCGAAAGCTTCCGCCGTGACCAGCGGACCATATCTCGTCATCAGCTCGAATATTTCGTCGAAGGCGGGGATGACGGTGCGGGCAACCTTGGCGCCGGCCTTTTGAAGACGTCCCAAAGCTGCCTCGAACGCAGCGACGACACCGGCTTCAGCGCCATCGAAGACGATATTTTCAGGCACGACGAGTTCCAGCCCCTGCAGGGAATGCGTGGCGACATCGGGCGCCGTCAGGCCGCGCATTGCCGCGTCGATCCAGACCGCGTCCCCGACGCTACGGCAGAGCGGTCCCAGCGAATCCAGGCTCTTTGCCAGCGGATAGACGCCTGCCATTGCGTGGCGGCCGCGCGTCGCCTTGTAACCGACGATACCGTTGAAGGCGGCGGGAATACGCACCGAGCCGCCGGTATCGGTGCCCATGGCGACCGGCACCAGCCCGGCCGCAACGGCGACACCGGCGCCGGAGGATGAGCCGCCCGGAATGCGCGGGAGATCGGTGCCACGCGGATTTGCCGGCGTGCCGTAATGCGGATTGATGCCGAGGCCGGAAAAGGCGAACTCGCTCATATTGGTGCGTCCGACGGCGACCATGCCCGCCTGTCTGAGCAAAGCGACGACAGCCGCATCGCGCTTGGCCGGCACATCCTTTGCCAGAACGACGGAACCCGCCGTCGTCGGAAGGCCTTCAATGTCAAAGAGATCCTTCCAGGCGATCGGAATGCCGTCCAGCAATCCAAGCGAGCGCCCTTCCCGCAGACGTATCGAGGAGGCGCGCGCCTCCTCCATCGCCCGGCTTTCGAGCAGTGTGGTGAAGACCGCCTTGTCGGCATAATTCGCGATGGAATCGAAGACCGTCTCGGCCACCTCGACCGGATCGGCCGCGCCACCTTGAATGAGGACGGAAAGCTGCGCGACCGACATCGCGCCGAAGGATTTGCTCATGGGACTATCCAGAAGAGAGATGTGCCTGTCTGAACTACCCCGGATCATTCCGGTGAACCAGAGCTTCACGATATTTTGCATTTATTGGTACGATTTTTTGAACACTGAGTTTGAATATCGCCCCTTCAATTGCCACGATCGAAGACACACATGCTGCTCGCATGCGAAGCCGGTTCGGCACGAGGGTGAGAGTTTGCTCTGAGAACCCGGCTCCGCATGTGTTGCAGGAGTAATTAAAATGACAGATTGTGAAACTTTAAGCCGTCGCCAGGATATGGTGACCCTCCATGTAAAAGAGGACGAAAACGCCGGTTTAGGCGAGCGCGATTATGTAGATCATGTCAGCGCCCAGAAACTTTCGGCCTTCGAGCGCATTGTCGTGGTCGGAGCGCTGGTTCTCTTGAGCTTTGCGGGTTTTGCCGCATATTCTTCCGGCAATACGGATCCGGTGACGACATCGGCTATTGCCGCGCCGGCCGGCGATACCATGCCGCCGCATCCGGCCTACGGCCATTGCCGCGATAGCAGCCCCTACGCTGAGAGGGTCTGCTGATCGCAAAACCAGTGCATAATTCCTTAAATCGGAACCGATTTAAGGATAAAATTATGCAGTCATTCAAAGTGCTACAGCGTCCTTTGCGCGTCTGAAAGACGCGCGGCGCTGTAGATCGCCGGGCATGGAAACCTTGGGCAAGGCTGCATCGACAGCAGGAAAAGGGAAAGGACCATGGCCGGTGACATCGACTACAAGCTTCACCGCTTCATCGACGCCCAGAACGGCGTCTATGAGCGGGCGCTCTCCGAGCTGGAGGCTGGACGCAAGACGTCCCACTGGATGTGGTTCATCTTCCCGCAAATCGCCGGTCTCGGCACCTCGCCGATAGCGGAAAAATACGCGATCCGCTCGGCCGAGGAGGCCGCGGCCTATCTCGCCGATCCCATTCTCTCAAGTCGGCTGCTGCGCTGCGTCGAGACGATTCTGTCGGTGGACGGCCGGTCCGCGCACGAGATTCTCGGCTCGCCCGACGATCTGAAGCTGCGCTCATCGATGACATTATTTGCCGCGATCAGCGAGCATGGCTCGCCTTTCCACCGAGCGATCGAGCATTTCTATCAGGGAAAGTTCGACGAACGGACGACGGAGATTCTCAGCGCCAGCGATTAGCCGAGTTGCTTTCCAGCGTAGCAATTTCCTCGGAAATTTCTCTCAGCCGCTGACGCAGATCGCTGTCGGTGCCGTCATCGACCTCTTCCTCGCCGAAACAATAGCGCGCATCATGGAGTTCCAGCTTGGCTTCGAGCTCGGCGCGTTTGGCATACAGGCGTTTGAGATAGACGTAGTTCATCTCCCTGCCTCCACATCGCCCTCGGGTTAGTGTGAAAACGGCATGGAAGCGGTAAGGTTCCCCTCCCACACACTTGCGGCGGTCAGGCGAAAGAAGCGATCGCCGCGTGGCAGGCCTTGGCGAAATGACCGCAGCAGCCGGCAGCGCCCATGGCCTGGCGGCTGACGCGTGCGCCCTCGAGCAGCAGCGTCAATGTATCGGCAAGAAGCTGGGGTTCGCGCGCGCCGGCCGCCGAACAGAGCGCGGCCAGGCGATCACGCTGTTCGGCCTTGTGCCGCTCGATCATTTCGTGGGCCGGATGGCCCTCGCCCTTCAGCTCGATGGCGGCATTGGCGAGATCGCAGCCGGCGGGCTCGCCGTTCAGACATTGCGCCCGCAGTTCCACCCAGGCGTCCAGCTGGGCGCGCGGATTGTCAGGATAGGCCGATTCCAGATCGCGCCAGATGGCACCCGCCTTTTCGGAGGCGCGGCGAAGCGTCTCGCACACGAGCTCGTCCTTCGAGCCGAAATGCCGGTAGAGCGTCATCTTGTTGGTCAGAGCCGCGTCGGCAATGGCATCAACGCCGATGCCGCGGATGCCGCGCTCGCGGAAAAGCTCCGAGGCGGTCGAGACGATACGCTCCCGCGGCGGGATGCGATCTTCTGGAACGGCAGCGGGGATTTCATTCGAAGTTTCTGATTTTTTTGCGGACGTAGTCCTTGACATCAATGTGACCGATCGGTAACAAATGCATTGTTACTTACCGGTAACACCACGAAACGCGAAAGTCAATGCCGAGGGCATGGCAGCGGAAAGTGGAACACGGGCGACCGCCCACGAAAGGAGGACAACCATGACAAAGACCAGAGATGACCTGACGATATCCGAAGCCCTTCGCGACCCCCTGATTGCCATGGTGTTGCGCGCCGACGGCGTGAAGCTTGAAGACTTCAAGCAGCTCCTGGAGACGGCCGCCCGCAAACGCGAACCGCGCTCGACATCTGTGGGCAATATGATCGGAGCGCTCGCAAGCCGCGCCAATCTGCCGGCAGTGCCCTGCTTCGGCTGAAGACGCCGCCTAAACAGCTTGGGGATCTCTCCCTGCCCCCGTCAAGGGCTGCCGTCACAACCAGACGGCGGCCCTTGTCGCTTTAAGCATGTCGCGCAAAAGCGTCCAACGGAATTGCGCGCTTTAGAGGATCGGCTTGCCGCCGGTCACCGCGATTGTCGTGCCGGAGACATAGCTCGACAAGGGATCGGCCAGCATCACATAGGCTGTCGCAAGCTCGGCGGGCTGTCCCGGCCGTTTCATCGGCACCTGCTTGCCGAAGTTGCTGACGCTGTCTTCAGGCAGCGTCGAAGGGATGAGCGGCGTCCAGATCGGCCCTGGCGCCACCGCATTGGCGCGAATGCCTTTCTCGGCCAAAAGCTGCGCAAGACCGGCGGTGAAATTCTGGATGGCGCCCTTGGTTGTCGCATAGGCAAGCAGCGTCGGGTTCGGGTTGTCGGAATTGATCGAGGCCGTGTTGATGATGGCGCTGCCGGGCTTCATGTGGGCGACGGCTGCCTTGGTCAGGTAGAACATCGCATGGATATTGACCTTGAAGGTCAGTTCCCACTCTTCATCGCTGATCTCGTCGATGCTCTTGAAACTCGCCTGATGCGCGGCGTTGTTGACGAGAATGTCGATACCACCGAGCTCCTTGACCGCCGTCTCGACGATCTGTCTGCAATGGGCAGGATCCTGGATGTCCCCGCTGACGAGGATAGCCTTGCGTCCGGCCTGCTCGACGAGCCGTTTCGTCTCATCGGCGTCCTCATCCTCGTCGAGATAGGAGAGCACCAGATCGGCACCTTCGCGAGCATAGGCGATTGCCACAGCCCGGCCAATGCCGCTATCGCCGCCGGTGATGATCGCCCGCTTGCCCTTCAGCCGCTCGGAACCGCGATAGCTCTTTTCGCCATGGTCGGGAACGGGGTCCATCTGTGCCGTGAAACCCGGCATCGGCTGCTTCTGGGATGGGAAAGGCGGTGTGGGATAATTTGGCATCGTGACCTCCTGGGTTTAGGGGGTCAAACTCGGAGTAGGGCTTGTTGTTCCAGCGGTGTTGCGGCGGAATGGCTTTTCGAGCAAAATGACCAAAATTGGTCGGTCCTCGAGGATGCATCATGGCAAGTGTCACCCTGGCGGCGGCAAAAGCCCATCTCAGCGAGTTGCTCAATCGCGTCGAAGCCGGCGAGACCGTCGAGATATTGCGGCATGGCAAGCCGGTGGCGCGGCTCGTGCCCGTGAAGACGCGCAAAAGTCCGATCGACGTCGAGCGGCTGAAGGCAATGACCGCCTTAATGAGGCCGTCGTCCGAACCCATTGATTCCACGAATTTTATTCGCGACATGCGCGACACCGATCGCTACTGATTCCCTACATCGCTACATCGGCTCCGGTCACCGCCTGCATGATCGAAAGCAAACAGACGACGCGCAGCGCTGGCTGGCAGCACGTCGAAAAGATCGCGGTCAAGCCGCCTGGTGTCAGCGATCGTAAGGTTCGCCAAGATTCCTTGGCTATCTTCTGTTGCGATTTGCCTCTACGACGGCTATGCCATAGTAATGTAACATAATGGCGTTTTTCATGAGGTGCGTGGAATTGGACGGAAAGACATCCCCCGCGGTTTACTCCGAAGACGAGGGCGTTGCCGACGAGGCTGCTGGCAAGGGCGCGCGCCGCGCGCGTGTCAGCGGTATCGACCGGGCGCTTCAGGTGATCGATCATCTTTACGAGACCGGATCGCCTGCCGGCGTCTATGCCATCGCCAAGGCGGTGAAGGCGCCGCTTTCGACCGTTTACGTGATCGTCGACGATCTCGTCGAGAAAAACATGCTGACACGCCAGGCCGACGGCTCGATCTGGCTCGGCGCGCGGCTCTACCATTACGGCCTTGCCTATGCCAGGTCGCTCGATTTCATGAGCATCGCTACCCACGAAATGCACGATCTCTGCCGCCAGGCCGGCGAAACCGTGCAGGTCTGCGGCCGCGACGGCGACTATATGCTGGTGCTCGCCATGGCCGACGGCCCGAGCCATTTTCAGGTGGCGTCCCGCGTCGGCACAAGGGTACCGCTGAACTGGACGGCCTCCGGCCGCCTGCTCGTCGGCCACCTGGCCGAGGAGGAGCGCATCGAACTGTTCAAGCGCTGTGCCCGCTCTTCACCGACCGGCCGTGCCGAGATCGATCCGGGCACGCTGTCGGAAGCCGCCGGCAAGGCCTTCGAATCGCGCCTGTCGATCCAGGCAGGGGAATCGGATTATGCGGTTGCCTGCATCGCCTCGCCGATCTGCGATCGCGACGGCCAGTGCGTCGCCACCATTTCCATCGTGCTGCCGGAACAGAAGGCGTTTTCCGACGAGAACCACTATACGGCCCATGTGCGCAGTTCAGCGGAACGGATCGAAAAGCTGATGGGCTGGCGCAACCGCTGAGCATTGCGCCCTTCAGCGGATCCTACCTGTAGGAATAGCCATGACTGTGGCGCACCAGCTTGCGCGCCCGCGGCACATAGCGGCTGGCGGCGAAGGCATCGGCGCCCATCACCGCATAGCGCGGCTCGAACAGCTTGTTGAGGACCGAAACGTCGCCGTTGGAATCCGTCGCCTCGAGATCGGAATCGACCAGATCGAAAATGGTGAATTCCGCTTGCGAGCCGACCGAAAGCCGATTCTCCATCGACAGCTTGATGACGGATGCCGGCGCATGGGTGACGGCTTCCACCACCTTGTCGAAAGGCATGCCGGCGCATGGGTGACGGCTTCCACCACCTTGTCGAAAGGCATGCCGACGCTGAGAAGCTTCGACATCGTCGTCGCCAGGTCCCAGACCGGGAAGTTCATCGAATGGCCGTGCAGGTCGGTCGAGATCGAGAACGGTAGAAGCCCGCGCGCGATCGCCGCCTCGGCGACCTTGAAGGAGAAGGAGGCGCCGCCATGGCCGATGTCGAGGCGGATGCCTTCGGAGGCGCAGCGCTCGGCAAGATTGAAGAGGTCCTCGTCTTCCATGATGCTCGAACCGGCCTTGCCGTTGAAGCAGTGGGTGACGACGTCGCCGGGGCCGAGGATCTCCAGCACCTCGTCATAGAGCGCCGGCGGCTCGCCGACATGCACCATCATCGGCACTTTCAAGATCTTGGCGATCTTCTTGCCGAGCTTGACCGGGGTGACGCCCCAGGATCCGGTGATGACATGGCTGGCGCGCACCTTGATGCCGACGATGTGCTCGCTGTTTGCGGCATAGACTTCGAGAATGCGGTCGAGATCGATATCGCGGATATCCCGCAATTCCGCGACGCGGTTGCAGGCGACGAGGCCGATCGAGCCGAGATTGAGGAAGGCCTTGATGCGTTCGCGCGACGGCTCGATGATATATTCCCGAAAGCCATGGAAATTCGCCTCACCGGCCGAACCAGCATCGACCAGCGTGGTGACGCCGCGCTCGACGCCGCATTCGGACGGGCGGATGGAAATATCGGTGCCGCCGTGCCAGATATGCACGTGCAGATCGACCCAGCCCGGCGAAATGAAGGCGCCCTTGCCGTCGATGCGCATCACATCCTGCGAGACGGAAAGCGACGGACCGATCTCGGCGATCCTGCCGTCGGCATTGACGAGAACGTCGGTTGCCCCCTCTGATGGGCCAGAACCGAAAGCCATCGGTTTGACATTGGTGAGGAGAAGCGGCTTCTTCGCCTGGTCGCCGGACATGACATGCATTCCTTTCGAAGTCTCGGACCGGGATCGCTCCTCAGTCATCCGTCTAAAATTCCATAGTTATGCTATATAAATCTTTATAATAGAAAAAAGCCGAGGATGCCGCTGTCAAGAAAAATGACGCGGACGGCACCGCTCAGGAAATGTCCGCGGCGCGATCCTTGCGAAGCGCGCCTATCTCGAAGATCCGGCAAATTCTCGTGTGTTTTCAATCCCGAAGGATCGAATAGTCGAGCCGTGCCAGGTGATCCGGATCGGCGATGGCGTCGATCGCGGCGATCCTGCCGTCGGCGATCGTCAGCGCCGCGACGACGCGGAGCTGGCCCTTGATCTCCACGACGAATCCGAGCTCGCCGTCGACGATGGCGATTTCTGCCGCCTGCGCCCGACCCTTGAAGGCTTCGGCCACGTGAGCTGCGCCGCGCATTTCGCCGATGGTGCCGAAGCGGGCGGCCGTCGCATCCGGCCGGAAGACGACGTCAGGGGCAAGCACCGCGATCAATCCCTCCAGATCGCCATTGCGCGAGGCCGTCAGAAAGGCCTCGGCGATCGTCCGC
The DNA here is from genome assembly GCF_037002925.1 of Rhizobium aouanii. NCBI lineage: Bacteria > Pseudomonadati > Pseudomonadota > Alphaproteobacteria > Hyphomicrobiales > Rhizobiaceae > Rhizobium > Rhizobium aouanii. Next base: position 403,241 of record NZ_JBAMYD010000004.1, on the reverse strand, counting down.
TTGCGGCCGAAATCGACATCAGGCGCTTCGTCCACCCCCTGCACCCGGCGGCGGGCGCGGCTGGCAAGCTGGCGGGTGGCTGCGGACGAACGGCCGATGATCGGCGCGATCTCGTCGAAGGGCAGGTCGAACATATCGTGCAGCACGAAGGCGACACGTTCGGCGGGCGCCAGCGTCTGCAGCACGACGAGCAGCGCCAGACCGACCGAATCGGCAAATGCGGCTTCGCGCTCGGGATCGTTCGCCGGATCGGCGATCCCGGCATGAACAGGCTCCTCCAGCGGCTCCTCGCGCCGGGTCTTGCGGGCGCGCAGCATGTCGAGGCAGATGCGCGCCACCACCGTCGTCAGCCAACCGCCGAGATTGCCGACCCCTGTCGTATCGGTGCGGCCAAGCCGCAGCCAGGCCTCCTGAACGGCATCCTCCGCCTCGCTGCGCGAGCCGAGCATGCGATAGGCTGCGGCTCTCAGATACGCTCTGTTCGCCTCGAATTCTTCAGTCAGCCATTTTTTCTCGTCCATGTGTCACATTCCTCCGCTGCGTTCCGTCAAGGCCATGACGAATGAACCCCGGCCGATGTGACAGCGCCGGCGGATCGTCAGACAGTCAACGCATCAAGGAGACATATCATGCAGGAGAGAATGGGAAATCCCGCCCTCGTCCTTCCCGCGGCCATGCAGGCGCTCAATGCCCTCAGCAAGGTGCCGGCAGAGAACGGCCTTTCGCCAAAGCTGCTCGAACTTGTCAATCTGCGCTGCAGCCAGATCAACGGCTGCAGCGTCTGCATCGATGGCCATTGGCGCATTGCCCGTAAACACGGCGAGACCGATGAGCGGCTCTTTGCCGTCGCTGGCTGGCGCGACGCCCCCTATTATAGCGATGCCGAACGCGCCGCGCTTGCGCTCGCGGAGGCGCTCACCCGCCTTAGCGATCGGGCAGATCCGGTGCCTGATGATATCTGGGATGAAGCGACCCGGCATTATGACGGCAGGAGCCTTGCGGCACTGGTCATCGCCATCGCCAATATCAACGTCTGGAACCGGCTGAACATCGCCACCCGGCAGATCGCCGGCGCCTGGAAGCCGTAAACGGCGACCGCCGGCAGCGCATCACCCCTGCGCCGCCGGCAACCATCATCCCTAATCAGCATGGGTCCAGGCCATGCCAAACAATCGGGCGTTCAGATGATGCCGCCGCCGCCGGCAGCGGAGGCGGGACGCTCGGCCGCCACTTGTCTGCGGTAACCGCTGGCGCGGTAGACGGCGATCGGGTCGATCGCGCCGCCGGCCCTGCGGCGGGCTTCGGCCAGAATCGGCTCGACATCGGCGCGATAGGCGCGCTTCAGCGTTTCCGACGCCATCAAGGCGTCGTTGTCATCCTGGTAGCCGGAGAGCGCCTTGCGGTCGACGAGCAGTGCCTGCGCGTAGGCGCGGCGGATTTCGTTGGCGCTGTTGATCAGGCTTTCGATCGGGTCGGTCACGTTGTGCGACTGGTCGATCATATGGGCCGGGCTGAAGTCGTTGACGCCGCGCTGCTCGGCGTCCACCAGTTCGTTGAAAACCAGGAACAGCCGGTAGGGATCGATCGCGCCGGCGTCGAGATCGTCATCGCCATATTTCGAATCGTTGAAGTGAAAACCGCCGAGCTTGCCGAACTGGATCAGTCGGGCGACGATCATCTCGATATTGGTGTTCGGCGCATGGTGGCCGAGATCGACGAGGCAATAGGCCTTGGGGCCGAGCGTCTGCGCGATCAGGTAGTTGGTGCCCCAATCCTGGACGATTGTGGAATAGAAGGCCGGCTCGTACATCTTGTGCTCTGAGAATAGCTTCCAATCGTCGGGCAGCGCCTTGTAGATATCCGCCATCGAGGCGAGGTAACGCTCGAAAGCCTTGGTGAAATGGCTCTGGCCGGGGAAGTTCGAGCCGTCGCCGATCCAGACCGTCAGCGCCTTGGAGCCGAGCGCCTTGCCGATCTCGATGCATTCGAGATTGTGCTCGACCGCCTGTGCCCGCGTCGCCGCGTCGGTGTGGCTGAGCGAGCCGTATTTGTAGGAATGGGCCTGGCCGGGCGCATCGGAAAAGGTGTTCGAATTCATCGCATCGAAGCCGAGGCCGAGCGCGTCGCCCTTGGCCTTCAATTCGCTAGCATCTGCCTTATCCCAGGGAATATGCAGCGAGACGTTCGGGGTCGCCTGCGTCAGCTGGTTGATGACGGCACAATCGTCGAGTTTGTCGAAGATGCCGCGCGGCTCGCCGGTACCGGGGAAACGGGCAAAACGCGTGCCGCCGGTGCCCACACCCCAGGAGGGAACCGCAACGAAGAATTCCGCAACCTGGCGCGTGACCGCCTCGATATCGACGCCGCGACGGGCAAGCGTCGCGCCCAGTGCCTCGTAATCGGCTTTCAGCGCGGTTGCCCGCTTGTCGTTATCAGTCGCGACCAGATCTGGCGCAATCCTGGATTCTGTCATCTATTCCTCCCTGGTCGCGAACCATAGGGCGCGGTTCGCGTTCAAACGCTTACATGTCTTCAAACGAAGGAGCTACGATGGACGTTCTCCGCATTCTTCTTGCGATCATCCTGCCGCCCCTTGGCGTATTCCTGCAGGTCGGGATCGGCCTGCATTTCTGGCTCAATATATTGCTGACACTCTGCGGCTATTTGCCGGGGATCGTCCACGCAATATGGGTGATCCTCCGGAAATAGCTCTAGCGCGTAAAACTCTGCACGTTGCCGGCATCGACGTTGATGATGTTGCCGGTCGATTTTGCCGAAAGGTCCGATGCGAGGAAATAGATCGCCTCGGCAATATCTTCCGGAAACACGTTGAGTTTCAGCATCGAACGCTTGCGGTAATGTTCCTCGAGATCGTCCACCTCGATCTTGGACGAGGCGGCGCGCTGCTCGCGCCATTCGCCGCTCCAGATCTTCGAACCGCGGAGGACCGCATCCGGATTGACGGTGTTGACGCGGATGCCGGCATCCGCGCCTTCCAGCGCCAGGCAGCGGGCAAGATGGATTTCGGCAGCCTTTGCCGTGCAATAAGCAGACGCATTCGGCGAGGCGGCCAGACCGTTTTTCGAAGCGACGAAGATGACGTTGCCGCCGAGCGCCTGACGGCGGAACAGGCGGAAGGCTTCACGCGAGACGAGGAAATAGCCGGTCGCCAGAATATCGATATTGCGGTTCCACGTCGACAGCTCGGTCGATTCGATCGGCGCGGAGGAGGCAATGCCGGCATTCGAGACGAGGATATCGATGCCGCCGAATTCGACGCAGGCTTCCGCGAAGGAGGCGATCACCGCATCTTCCTTGGTGACGTCGAGCCGGACGCTGCGCACGGCGTCGGCGCCGAACCTCTTGACGAAATCGGCTTCGGTGCCTTCGAGCGCTGTCTGGTCGATATCGGCAAGCACCACGCAGGCACCCTCGCCGACGAGCCGCGCGGCCGTCGCCCGGCCGATGCCGCCGGCGCCGCCGGTGACAAAGGCGACGCGGCCGGCAAGGCTCTTCGGCTTCGGCATGCGCTGCAGCTTGGCCTCTTCGAGCAGCCAATATTCGATATCGAAGGCTTCCTGCTCGGGCAGTCCCTGATATTCCGAGACCGTCGAGGCGCCGCGCATGACGTTGATGGCATTGACGTAGAATTCGCTGGCGATGCGGGCCGTCGCCTTGTCGCGGGCAAAGGACAGCATGCCGACGCCGGGCAAGAGGAAGATGACGGGATTGGCGTCGCGCATGGCGGGCGAATTGTCATGCTTGCAGTCGTTATAATAGCGGGCGTAGTCGGCGCGGTAGTCCTCCAGCGCCTTGTCGAGACCGGCGATAATCGCGCCGACATCCGGCTTGGCCGGGTCGAAATTGACGATCAGCGGGCGGATCTTGGTGCGCAGGAAATGGTCGGGGCAGCTGGTGCCGAGCGCGCCCAGCGGGCGCAGATGGCTGGAATTGACGAATTCGAGCACGGCGTCCTGATCGTCGAAATGACCGAGCTTGCGCTCCTGCTTGCCGATGCGGCCGCGAATCTCCGGCATCAGCCGGGCGGCGATGGCGCGGCGTTCGGCGACCGGCAGGCTCTCAGTGAGCGCGCCGCCGAAAATCGTCTTTCCTTCGGTCTTTTCGGCAAACCAGACGATCGCCTTGTTGATGATGTCGAGCGTCAGCTCGTAGCAGGCCTTGGCGTCGTTGGCCCAGGTGAAGAGGCCGTGGCTTTCGAGCACGACGCCTTTGGCATTCGGGTTTGCGGCAACGAATGCGCCGAGGTCCAGACCGAGCTGGAAGCCCGGACGGCGCCACGGCAGCCAGCCGATGTCGTCGCCGAAAATCTGCTGCGTCAATTCCCTGGAATTCTTCGATGCGGCGATCGCGATGATCGCATCGGGATGCATGTGGTCGACGTGGGTGAAAGGCACGAAACCGTGCAGCGGCGTGTCGATCGAGGCGGCGCGGGCATTCAGGTTGAAGGTGCAGTGCGGCAGGAAGCCAACCATACGGTCCTCGTCCTCGACACCCTTGTAGATGCCCTTCAGCGATTCCAGCTTGTCCTGGTAGAGTGTCGCGAAACCGTCGAGCTTGATCGTGCCGACGTCGCCGCCCGAGCCCTTGACCCAGAGTACCTTCACCTTGCCGCCGGTCAGCGGATCGGTTTCCATCACCTTCGCCGAGGTGTTGCCGCCGCCATAATTGGTGATGCGCTTGTCGGCGCCGAGCAGGTTGGAGCGATAGAGCAGCTTGCCAGGCTCATCGAGGCCTGCCGCGTAAGCATCATCCCACCGGTTTTCCAGAAGCCGGACGTTCGCCGCCATGTCATCCTCCCATATGAAATCATCATCGGAGCGCAAAGTTCGCGCCCCTTTTCGCTGACGGTATCGCTCATCAAAACCGAGGTTGTCAATCGAAAACGATCAAATTCGATTATTGTGCAGCGCAGTATGAAAATTTATGATCGTTTTTGATTGACACTTTGGCATATGTGCGAAATAAACCATCGAAGGAGGAGCCCCATGCACGAACGTGAACGCCATCGCATCATTCTGAGCGCGGTTCAGGAAAAGTCCGTCGTGACGGTTCAGGATATTTCCGAACTGACCGAGGCTTCCGAGGCGACGATCCGGCGCGACATCGCGGCTCTCCATGTCCAGGGCAAGATCCGGCGCGTGCGCGGCGGCGCCGAAGCCGTGCATCCGCCGCAGCTCGGTAATCTCGCAGGGCGCCCTTTCCGCGTTTCGGAATCCGTTAATATCGACAAGAAACGCGCAATCGCCCGTCAGGCCGTCGAGCTTTGCGATCCGGGCGACGCGATCATCATCAATGGCGGCACGACCACCTTCCAGATGGTGCATTTCATGGCGGCGCACCGCCTGCAGGTGATGACCAATTCCTTCGCGATCGCCGAACATCTGGTCAAGCATTCGAAGAACACGGTGACGGTGCCGGGCGGCGCGATCTATCGCGAGCAGAGCCTGATCCTCTCCCCCTTCGACAACGACGCGATCCGCAATTTCTACGCCCGCCGCTTCTTCATCGGCGCGCAGGGCATCGGCCCGCTCGGCATCATGGAAGCCGACGCGCTGATCATCCAGAGCGAGCAGAAGCTGATGCATCAGGCCGACGAATTGGTCGTCATGGCCGATTCCAGCAAGTTCCATCGCCGGTCGAGCCTCATTCTGTGCCCGCTCGAGCGTGTGTCTACGATCATCACCGATGACGGCATTCCAGAGGAAGCCGTCAGGATGATCGAGAATGCCGGCATCAGGCTCATCGTCGCGAGCCCGGTCGCCCAGGCAATCAAGGAGGATTCCTCGTCGGTCGCATAAGGCGCCGGGGAGGTGTGAAGAGTGTTAATCAAGTGGGAGGATGAAAGCATGAAACTCGCAAAGAAACTCGCAATCGGCGTGGCATTTGCCGTCGCCATGATGGCCGGCACGGCAAGTGCTGCCGACATCAAGATCGGTCTCGTCGTCAAGTCGCTCGGCAACGGCTTCTTCGATGCCGCCAACAAGGGCGCGCAGGAAGCCGCCAAGGAACTCGGCGGCGTTGAGGTCATCTATACCGGTCCGACGACGACGACGGCCGAAGGCCAGATCGAAGTCATCAACTCGCTGATCGCCCAGGGCGTCAGCGCCATCGCCGTTTCGGCCAACGATCCCGACGCGCTCGTTCCGGCGCTGAAGAAGGCTGCACAGCGCGGCATCAAGGTCATCTCCTGGGATTCCGGCGTGGCACCTGAAGGCCGCATCCTGCAGCTCAACCCGTCTTCCAACGAGCTGATCGGCAAGATGTGCCTCACCCTCGTCAAGGACCATCTCGACGGCGGCAAGGGTGACTTCGCCATCCTGTCGGCCACGACCACCTCGACCAACCAGAACATCTGGATCGACCAGATGAAGAAGCAGCTCAAGGATTTCCCGGGCCTCAACCTCGTCACCACAGTCTATGGCGACGATCTCTCGGACAAGTCCTATCGTGAAGCCGAAGGCCTCTTGAAGGCGAACCCGAACATCAAGGTCATCGTCGCTCCAACGACGGTCGGCGTTCTCGCCGCGTCCAAGGTCGTCGAAGACAAGGGTCTGGTCGGCAAGGTCTACGTCACCGGTCTCGGCCTGCCGTCCGAAATGGCCGGCGCGATCAAGTCGGGTGCGACGAAGGAATTCGCCATCTGGAACCCGATCGATCTCGGCTATTCCGCGACGCAGATCGCCTATCGCCTCGTCAAGGGCGAGACCGACGGCAAGCCGGGCAGCGAGATCGAAGCCGGCCGCATGGGCAAGATCAAGGTTGGCGACAATGGTGAAGCCGCCATGGCCGATCCCTTCGTCTACAATGCTTCGAATATCGACCAGTTCTCCAAGGTCTTCTGATCGTTAAGACCCCTTCTGGCCTGCCGGCCATCTCCCCCACAAGGGGGGAGATAATCTGAAGCAACGCCTCCGCCCATCGCGAGCCTCGGCATCGCGATGGGTCAAGCCCCTCCCCCTTGTGGGGAGGGGTTGGGGAGGGGTTTTCAAGGTGAAACGAATAATGCACGCCGCAACGCAAAAGCACGATGTCAGCCCCATGCCCGATACACCGGCCATTCTGGAAATGCGCGGCATCTCCCAGATCTTTCCGGGCGTGAAGGCGCTCGACAATGTCAGCATCGCGCTGCACCCCGGTACGGTGACCGCGCTGATCGGCGAAAACGGCGCCGGCAAATCGACGCTCGTCAAGATCCTGACCGGCATCTACAGGCCGAACGAAGGAGCGATCCTCGTCGATGGCCAGCCGGTGACCTTTGCCAGCGCCCAGGCCGCGATCGATGCCGGAGTCACCGCCATCCATCAGGAAACCGTGCTGTTCGACGAGCTGACGGTTGCCGAAAACATTTTCCTCGGCCATGCGCCGCGCACGCGTTTGCGCACCATCGACTGGCAAGCGATGAACAGCCGCGCCAAGGCGCTGCTGACCGCGCTCGAAAGCAATATCGATCCGACGATCCGGCTGAAGGACCTCTCGATCGCGCAGCGCCATCTGGTGGCGATTGCACGCGCGCTATCGATCGAAGCCCGCATCGTCATCATGGACGAACCGACGGCAGCCCTTTCCCGCAAGGAGATCGACGATCTCTTCCGCATCGTCCGGGGCCTGAAGGAAAAGGGCAAGGCGATCCTCTTCATCAGCCACAAGTTCGACGAGGTCTACGAGATCGCCGACGATTTCGTCGTCTTCCGCGACGGCCGCGCCGTCGGCCAGGGCCGGATCAAGGAAACGCCGCAGGACGAGATCGTCCGCATGATGGTCGGCCGCGACGTCGAGAACGCTTTTCCGAAGGTCGACGTCGCCATCGGCGGCCCGGTTCTGGAGATCCGCAACTACAGCCATCGCACCGAATTCCGTGACATCTCCTTCACCCTGCGCCAGGGCGAGATTCTCGGCATATATGGCCTGATCGGCGCCGGTCGTTCGGAACTCTCCCAATCGCTCTTCGGCATCACCAGGCCGCTTTCCGGCACGATGATGCTCGAAGGCCGCGAGATCACCATCCATTCGCCGCAGGACGCGATCCGGGCCGGCATCGTCTATGTGCCGGAGGAACGCGGCCGCCACGGGCTGGCGTTGCCGATGCCGATCTTCCAGAACATGACGCTGCCTTCGCTTACCCGCACCTCGCGCCGGGGCTTCCTCAGGGCGGCAGAAGAATTCGCGCTCGCCCGCAAATATGCCGAGCGGCTGGACCTGCGCGCCGCTGCTCTTTCCGTGCCCGTCGGGACGCTTTCCGGGGGCAACCAGCAGAAGGTCGTCATCGGCAAGTGGCTGGCGACGGCGCCGAAGGTCATCATTCTCGATGAACCCACCAAGGGCATCGACATCGGCTCGAAGGCGGCCGTGCACGGCTTCATCAGCGAACTCGCCGCCGAGGGCCTGTCGATCATCATGGTCTCGTCCGAACTGCCCGAGATCATCGGCATGTCGGACCGCGTCCTGGTGATGAAGGAGGGTCTTTCCGCCGGAATTTTCGAACGCGCCGAGCTGTCGCCGGAAGCGCTGGTGCGCGCCGCCACCGGCAATGCATGAGGCCCGCAATGCATAAGGCCCAGCAATTCATAAGGTAAGAGCATGGCAAGACTGATCAGAAAACGCGAAACCCTGCTGTTCCTCATCATCGTCGTGATGATCGCGATCTTTTCGACGCGCGCTGCCGATTTCGCAACGCCGGAGAATCTCGCCGGCATTTTCAACGATACCTCCATCCTGATCATCCTGGCGCTGGCGCAGATGACGGTCATCCTGACGAAATCGATCGACCTGTCGGTCGCCGCCAACCTCGCCTTCACCGGCATGGCGATCGCGATGATGAATGCCGCCTATCCCGACCTGCCGCTCGTCGTGCTCATCCTCGCCGCGATCGTCATCGGCGCCTGCCTCGGCGCCATCAACGGCTTTCTCGTCTGGGCACTCGAAATCCCGCCGATCGTCGTGACACTCGGCACGCTTACCATCTATCGCGGCATGGCCTTCGTGCTTTCGGGCGGGGCATGGGTGAATGCTCACCAGATGACGCCGGTCTTCCTGTCGGTGCCGCGCACGCCGATCCTCGGCCTGCCGGTTCTCGGCTGGGTGGGCATCGTCATCGTGCTTCTGATGTATGTCCTACTCAGATATACCCAGTTCGGCCGCTCGGCCTATGCCACCGGCGGCAATCCGACCGCGGCGGTCTATGCCGGCATCGATACAGGCTGGACAAAATTCCTGGCCTTCGTTCTGTCGGGTGCCTTGGCCGGTCTTGCGAGCTATCTCTGGGTGTCGCGTTATGCCGTCGCCTATGTCGATATCGCCAACGGCTTCGAGCTCGACAGCGTCGCCGCCTGCGTCATCGGCGGCATTTCGATTGCCGGCGGCGTCGGCTCGGTCGCCGGCACCGTGCTCGGCGCGCTCTTCCTCGGCGTCATCAAGAATGCGCTGCCGGTGATCGGCATTTCACCCTTCACGCAGATGGCGATTTCCGGAACCGTCATCATTCTCGCCGTCGCCTTCAACGCCAGGCGTGAGCGCAACCGTGGCCGCATCATCTTGCGCGACCGCGCCGCCGCCGAAATCAGAACGGAGGCCGCAGCATGAGCACCGTGTCCACACATGAAAAGCGGGTCATTCCCGACCGCCTCGGCACACCCTTCCGCCGCATCGTCGCGAGCTGGGAAGTGCTGCTCTTTGCCGTCGCCGTCCTGATCTTCATCTTCAATTCGTTGGCCTCGCCCTATTTCCTCGATGCCTGGAATCTTTCGGACGCCACCTTTAACTTCACCGAAAAGGCGATGATCGCTTTCGCCATGGCGCTGCTTGTCATATCAGGCGAGATCGATCTTTCGGTGGCTGCGATCATCGCGCTCGCCTCGACGGCGATGGGCGCGGCAGCCCAGGTCGGCATCGGCACACCGGGCCTGGTCGCGATCGGCATCGGCACCGGCCTTGCCTGCGGCATCTTCAACGGCGTGCTGGTCTCGGTGCTGAAACTGCCGTCGATCGTCGTCACCATCGGCACGATGAGCCTTTTCCGCGGCATTTCCTATATCGTGCTCGGCGACCAGGCCTATGGCAAGTACCCTGCTGATTTCGCCTATTTCGGCCAGGGCTATGTCGTCTGGGTATTCTCCTTCGAATTCGTGCTCTTCATCGTGCTGGCGATCCTCTTCGCCATCCTCCTGCATGCCACGAATTTCGGCCGGCAGGTCTATGCGATCGGTAACAACGACTTCGCCGCCCGCTTTTCCGGCATTCCGGTCGAACGCGTCAAATTCATCCTCTTCCTGCTGACCGGCGTCATGAGCGGCGTTGCTGCCGTCTGCCTGACCTCACGCCTCGGCTCGACCCGGCCGTCGATCGCCCAGGGCTGGGAACTCGAGGTCGTCACCATGGTCGTGCTCGGCGGCATCTCGATCCTCGGCGGTTCCGGCACGATCGTCGGCGTCGTCATCGCCGCCTTCGTCATGGGCCTCGTCACCTTCGGCCTCGGCCTGCTGAACGTGCCCGGCATCGTCATGTCGATCTTCATCGGCCTGCTTCTCATCATCACCATCGCCATCCCGATCATCGCCCGCCGCATCAAGGTCATGAGCTCCCGATGACTTTAGAAAAACACGCCTTCAAAATGCAGCTCAATCCCGGCATGGAAGCCGAATACCGCAGGCGGCATGACGAGATCTGGCCGGAACTGGTCGATCTCCTGCACAAGTCAGGCGCCAGCGACTATTCCATCCATCTCGACCGCGAGACCAACACTCTGTTCGGCGTGTTGACGCGGCCCGCCGACCATACGATGGCGAGCCTGCCGGAGCATCCCGTCGTGAAAAAATGGTGGGCTTATATGGCCGATATCATGGCGACCAATCCCGATAATTCACCGGTCCAGAGCGACCTGGTCACCGTCTTCCATATGCCATGAACGCCACCTCCTATCGCCGCATCGCCGTCCTCGACATCGGCAAGACCAATGCCAAGGTCGTCATCCTCGACAGCGAGACGGGCGCCGAGATCGCCGTGTTGAAACGGCCGAATATTGCGATCAAAACCGGTCTCTATCCGCATTATGACGTAGAGGCTCTCTGGTCCTTTGCGATCGATGCGCTGAAGAGCTTTGCGCGCGAGCCCGGCTTCGACGCCATTTCGATCACCACCCATGGCGCTTCCGCAGCACTCCTTGCCCGGGACGGCACGCTTGCCATGCCTGTCATCGACTATGAACACGAATATCCGAAGGAAATCCGTGATGCCTATACGCGGCTGCGCCCCTCCTTCGACGAAACCTTTTCGCCGCACCTCGCGATGGGCCTCAATGTCGGCGCCCAGCTGCACTACCAGAAGACCGCCTTTCCCGAGGAATTCGCCAAGGTGGCGACCATCCTCACCTACGCGCAATACTGGACGGCGCGGCTAACCGGTGTTGCCGCCAATGAGCTGACTTCGCTCGGCTGCCACACCGACCTCTGGAACCCGAGGGCCGGCAGCTATTCCTCGCTCGTCGACGGGCTTGGCATCCGCGACCTCATGGCGCCGATACGCTCGGCCTTCGATGCGCTCGGCCCGGTCCTGCCCGATATCGCCGCTGAGCTCGGCCGCGCCTCACCCGTGCCGGTCTATTGCGGCATTCACGATTCCAACGCCTCGTTGCTGCCGCATCTGGTGCATCGGGCCGCACCCTTCGCCGTCGTCTCCACCGGTACATGGGTCATCAACTTCGGCGTCGGCGGCGATCTCGATCATCTCGATCCGAAACGCGATGCGCTCGCCAATGTCGATGCCTATGGCCGCGCCGTCCCCTCCTCGCGTTTCATGGGTGGGCGGGAATTCGAGATCCTGTCGGCCGAGATCGGCCCTGTCGACGAAAAAGCGGCTCAGGCGGCAATCGGTCCCGTCATCGACGAGGGCATGCTGCTGCTGCCGAATATCGCCTCCGGTTCCGGGCCTTTTCCGGGAAAGACAAGCCGCTGGATCGGCGCCGAAGAGGCAAGCCGCGAAGAGCGCTCTGCCGCTGCCTGTCTCTATCTCGCTTTGATGACCGATGCCTGCCTCGGACTGGTCGGCGCCAAAGGCTCTATTATCGTCGAAGGGCCTTTTGCGCTGAATGGGACCTATCTCAAGCTGCTTGCCGCCCTGACCGGCCGCGAGGTCATGGCCCTTCCCGGTTCGACCGGCACCAGCCAGGGGGCGGCGCTTCTCACCGGCATCCGGCCAATATCGGGTGTCGAGACGCATGTTCCGCCGACCGCTATCCCCGGACTGACCGCCTATCGCACCCGCTGGCACGCGGCGATGGAATAGGAGTCTTTCCAAAAGCGGCCTTGTTCGTCCCTGCCTTGCCGCTAGTGTGGCACCTCGAAAATCATGTCGAGGAGATAGCATGACAGAGACATTCGATCCGCGCACGGTTGCAGCCAGGCTTCACAGCCTGCGACAGGCCGGTCGGCAGGAGGCAACGGACACGTTCGCGCTGCCAGCCGATCTCCATCAGGCGATGGAGGCGCAGAATTTGCTCACTGCTGCAGACGGTATTTCCAGCAATGCCTGGAAGGTGACGGTCTCGCCGCAGGGCCAGGCGGTCACCGCTCCGCTGCATCCCTATGCCGAAGCCGTCTCGGGCGCCGCCATTCCGTGGTATCCGGGCCTGAAATTCGAGACCGAGATCGCCGTCCGTCTCGGCAGCGACCTCCCGGTCCGCGCGGGCGTTCCCTACAGTCGCACTGAGGTGGTTGAGGCGATTTCCGCTGTCTATCTCGGCGCCGAGCTGCTGGTCAGCGCCGTGAGGGAAAGCGGCAGCGTTTCCTTTCTGCTGTTCGTCGCCGACCGGCTCGGCAATAGCGGCTACGTGCTCGGCCCGAAGCTTGAAAAGAGCGTTGTCGACACCGTTGGCGGAACGCCGCTCAAGGTCACCCATGCCGGCCGCACGATCTATGATGGCCCGGCGCAGCATCCGAAAGGCGATGTCCTCACTTGGCTCGTCGATTACGCCAATGACGGCTTGCGCCCCGAGACATCGCTGAAATCAGGTGCGCTCATCACCACAGGCACGTTGAGCGGCGCGATCGAACTGACCGAACCCGGCGAGATCGACATCCTGCTCGGCGACATCAGGCTCAGCTTCTCGGTGTCGAAGGCTTGATTTGACCCTGGTTTTCTCCGGTTTGGTGCCGGATTTGGCAATTGCCATCCGGTTCCGCCTGCGGTAATAAACTTGAGTGCAAATTGCAGGTTTACTTCCGGCGCGTGGCCGGAGGCGGAAGTGGAAATGACGTTTCAACCGCGGATGCAGAACAAGATCCAGGGCTTTTCCGTCATCGGCGGCGTGCATCGCCGCCTGTGGAACGGCATCGTCGCCGATGTCTGGGACGTGGAATGCGCCTCTTATGCTGGCGGCTATTACGTCTCGCGCGATCCGCGGTTGTTCATCATGCTCGACAAGCGCGGACCGGGCAATTCGCGTATCAAGCTCACGCCGAAGGCGCAGGGCACCGTCCAGGACACGGAGATACGGCCGATCTCCTATGTGCCGGCCGGCATGGAAGTCTGGGCCGATCTGACCGACGTGCATTCGGTGCGCCACCTCGACATCCATTTCGACACCGAGACCGTCAGCCGCCGGCTGATGGAGGATATCGATCCGCGCCGTCTGGAAAGTCCGCAGCTTCTGTTTTCCGATGAGCGGGTGCTGTCGCTGGCACAGCTGGTCGCCGCAGAATGCCTCAATCCGGAGCCGCTGCACGATCTCTATGGCGACGGCCTGGCATTGGCGCTGATCATCGATTTCCTGAAGATTGCCAAGGCAATGCCGCGCAAACGCAGCAAGTTGGCCTCCTGGCAGCTTCGCCGCGCCACCGAATTCATCGAGGAGCACTGCCTGCGCAATATCCGCCTCGAGGAACTCGCCGGCCTGACGGGCCTGTCGCAATCGCATTTCAGCCATGCCTTCAAGGCCTCGACCGGCATCGCTCCGCATCAATGGCAAACCAATGCCCGGCTCGACCGGGCCAAGCGGCTGCTTGTCGAAAGCGAAAATGCGTTGACCGCAATCGCCGCCGAAACCGGCTTTGCCGATCAGGCGCATTTTACCCGCGTCTTCCGCAAGCATGTCGGCATCACGCCGACGAGCTGGAAGAAGGCACAAGTTGCCTGATTGCAACGCTTGGCGGGCAATTGTTTGCAACGCGGAGAATTGCCCAAAAACGTTCAATTTTCCCCGATCACGACAATCCACCCCGGTAAAACTGAGTTAATCACTCATCTTATTCAGGGTTTCGCCGCACGTTAGCATCGCGCGGCACGAGTGGGGTATAGGACATATGCGCGGGCAGACCAGGGGTCTCAATTTCAAGGTAATTCTATTGGCAGGCGTGGCGATTGCCGGCCTTATCGCGGGCTCCGCCGCGGCACAGGAAGCGAATTCGACTGAACTCGCGCCGATCGTCATCCAGGGCGGCGGCGACACCGCCACCAGCCCGGTCAAGGGCTATGTCGCCAAGAACTCCTCCGCCGGCTCGAAGAGCGACACCCCGCTCAACGAAATCCCGCAATCCGTCTCCGTCGTCGGCACCGAAGAAATGGACGATCGGGGCATCACCAACAAGATCGACGAGGCGCTGCTTTATGCGCCGGGCGTCACGTCACAGCCCTTTGGCAACGACGGCGATACCGACTGGTTCTATATACGCGGCTTCGACGCCGGCCAGACCGGCGTCTTCTTCGACAATCTGACGCTGTTCAGCTACGGCTTCGGCGGCTTCCAGCTCGATCCCTTCATGCTGGAGCGCGTCGAGGTGCTGAAGGGTCCGGCCTCCGTGCTTTACGGCGGCGCAAACCCCGGCGGGATCGTCAATTTCGTCCGCAAGCGCCCGCTCGACGAGCCGCTGTTTTATACCGAGATCGGCATCAACAGCAACGGCAACGCCTTCACCGGGTTCGATGTCTCCGACAAGGTCGGCTCCAGCGGAGCGATGAGCTATCGCATCACCGGCAAGGTGGCCGGCGGCGACAATTATTCGGATTTTTCCGAGGATCTGCGCGGCTTCATCATGCCGCAGCTCAACATTTCGCCGGATGACAGCACGAGTCTGACGGTCTGGGGTTACCTCGCCGGGCTCGACCAGGTGCATACCGGCAACGGCTTCTTTCCCTATGTCGGCACTGTCGAGGATGCGCCGTTCGGCAAGATCGACCGCGACGCCTTCTATGGCGAGCCCGATATCGACAACGGCAGCTATGTGCAGAAAATGGTCGGTTACGAATTCGAGCATGAATTCGACAATGGCATCAAGTTCTCGCAGAATGCGCGCTACGGCCACCTCGACAAGCATGAGATCGGCCCCTACCTGAACGGTTGGGTCGGCGGCGTGCCGACGGGTCCGGACTACCAGCTGGCGCGCAT
This sequence comes from Rhizobium aouanii, assembly GCF_037002925.1. NCBI lineage: Bacteria > Pseudomonadati > Pseudomonadota > Alphaproteobacteria > Hyphomicrobiales > Rhizobiaceae > Rhizobium > Rhizobium aouanii. The sequence continues at coordinate 387,847 of NZ_JBAMYD010000004.1, read as the reverse complement.
CGGCTTCGAAGGCCGCTCGGGGGTCGATAGCTTCTCGATCGACAACCGGCTTGAAGGCGAGACCGAAATCGGCGGCGCCACGCATAATCTTCTCGTCGGGCTCGACTACACCTATTACCGCCTGGAAAATTGGCAGGCCTGCTGCGGCTCCAATTCGATCAGCGCGACCGATCCCATCTATGGCACAACACAGGGCGCGAATTTCGTCTATGCGGACGGCGTCGTGACCAAGAACCAGATCGGTGTCTACGCTCAGGATCGGATCCATTTTGGCGATGGCTGGCTGCTGACGCTCAACGGCCGCTACGACTATGTCGATATCGACCAGGACGCTGTAATCGGCACGACCTACAGCACCAACGACAGCGCGCTCAGCGGCCGCATCGGCCTTGCCTATGAGTTCGACAACGGCCTGACGCCCTATGTCAGCGCCGCGACTTTCTTCAACCCGCTCGTCGGCACCGGTGTATCCGGCGCGCTGAAGCCGGAAGAGGGCGAGCAGTTCGAAGGCGGCATCAAGTATGAGCCGAGCTTTATAGATGGCTCGCTGACCGCCTCGGTCTTTCACATCACCAAGCGCAACAACACGGTGACCAATCCCCTGACCTTCGCCCAGAGCCAGCTCGGCGAGGTGGTTTCGCGCGGCGCCGAACTCGAAGGCAAGGTCAATATCAACGAGAACTGGAAAGTTCTCGCATCGCTCGCCTATACCGACATGGAGGTGATGGAGAACGACGCCAATCCGGCGCTGGTCGGCAATTCACCCTATATCGTCCCGAAGGTGACCGCCTCTCTCTGGATCGACTACACGCTGACGACAGGGGCTTTCGAGGGCATGAGCTTTGGCGCCGGCGTCCGCCATCAGGGCTGGTCCTGGGCCGATGAGGCCAATACCGAGAAGGTGCCGGCCGCCACGCTCGTCGACGCTGCGATCCGCTACGAAAAGGAAAACTGGGGCGCCTCGCTCAACGTCGCGAATCTCTTCGACAAGGAATATGTCAAGGGTTGCGGCGGGCTCACCGTCTGCGGTTACGGCGATGCCCGCACCGTCACCTTCAAGCTCAGCAGGAAGTGGTAAGTTGACAATCGCAGTTTAGTTTTGCAGGAACCTGCGGGGAAAGGGAGAGCCTGCCCTCCCGAAGCCGTTGCAGCGCCGAACCTGGAGCAGATCATGCCTTCGCCTTTCCTTGCCCTGTCGGGAATCGATTATGCCATCGGGCCGAAATCCATCCTCTCCGGCATCGACCTCACGCTTGAGCGCGGCCGCATTTACGGACTGGTGGGGCCGAACGGTTCCGGCAAGAGCACACTTTTGAAGATCATCGCCCGCCAGGTCGGGCCGAAATCCGGCGCGATCTCCTTCGACGGCAGGCCGGCAGGTGACTGGGGCAGCCGGGCCTTTGCCCGGCACGTCGCTTACATGCCGCAATTCACGCCGGCGACAGACGGGATGACCGTGCGGGAACTGGTGGCGCTCGGCCGTTTTCCCTGGCACGGCACGCTCGGCCGCTTCACTGCGACCGATCGCAACATGGTCGAGGAGGCGATCGTCCGCACCGAGCTCGAGGATTTTTCCGATCGTCTGGTCGCCAACATGTCCGGCGGCGAGCGCCAGCGCGCCTGGATCGCCATGATGCTCGCCCAGGACGCCCGCTGCCTGTTGCTCGACGAGCCGACGTCGGCGCTCGACCTCGCCCATCAGGCCAGCGTTCTCTCGCTGGTGCAGGAGCTCAGTCACGAACGCGGGCTGACCGTCATCATCGTACTGCACGATATCAACCTCGCCGCGCGCTATTGCGACGCGATCATCGCGCTCAACCGCGGCCGGATCACTGCCAAGGGCACGCCTATCGAGATCATGCAAACCGACACGCTGCAGTCGATTTTCGGCGTCGGCATGGGCGTTTTCCCGCATCCGGTTCGAAGCGAGCCGGTCAGCTATCTGTTGTAGGCTATGGCGTTTTTCTCCCGCAGGCAGTTTCTGGCCGGTGTGGCGGCCTCGCTCTCCGTCCCCGCGTCTTCGCGGGCGGCGGAGAGCGTGCGCGTCGCAACGCTCGACTGGGCGCTGCTCGAAACCCTGCTGGCGATCGGGGCGAATGTCGTTGCCGCGACCGAACTGCGGCAATTCCGCGAGGTGGCGGTTACGCCTGAAGTGCCGGCGACGACCGCCGATCTCGGCCTGCGCGGCACACCGAATTTCGAGGTGCTGCGCTTTGCACGGCCGGACCTGATCTTCAACTCGAACTTCTATGCCTGGGCAGACGAACGCATGCGCGGGGTCGCACCGGTCGAGAGCCATGCGATCTACAAACCCGGTGAAAGCCCTTTCGCGCTGGCCGAACAGGCCACACTTGCAGTCGGCGAGCGTCTGCAGCTTGCCGCTGCCAGACAGCTGACCGAAGAGCTTGCAGCCGGGCTCGACCGCTACCGGGCTCTCCTTGCCGCCGGCGACGGGCGGCCGGTGATCCCGATCAATCTCGGCGATGCCAGGCATTTCCGGGTCTTCGGCTCCGATAGCATGTTCGGCGAGGTGCTGAAACGCGTCGGCCTCACCAATGCCTGGCAGGCTCAGACCAGCTACTCGGCCGCCGCTCCCGTCGGCATCGAGATATTGGCATCGATGCCCGACGCCTGGATCGTGATGATCCCACCACACCCGGCCGATGCGCTCGCCACGCTCTCCGTCAGCAACTTCTGGAATGCGCTGCCGGCCGTGCGCGAAAAACGCGTGCTGATGCTCGGCTCGATCAATCCCTATGGCGCTCTGCCGGCGGCCGGCCGCTTTGCCGATCTTCTGGCGGAGGGGCTCGACCATGCATGGAATGGTTAGCCGCGCCAAGCCCGCAGGAAGCGCGGGCATGCCCGTCTTCGCGATTTTGCTGCCGGTACTCTGCATCTCGACCTTCGCACTCCTCATCGTAACGCGTCCTGAGGTTCCGCACGGCAATGCCGATGCAGCCATGCTGAACGGGGTGCTGCTCTGGAACAGCATCATACCCCGCGCCATGCTGGCATTGATCGCGGGCGCGGCACTCGGCCTTTCCGGCACATTGCTGCAGCGTGTCCTTCGCAACCCGATTGCCGATGCTTCCACGCTCGGCATTGCCTCCGGGGCGGAACTGGCAATGACGGCGGCCATGGGCTTCTCGCCCCTGCTCATCGGATTTTCACGCGAGATGGCCGCCTTCGGCGGCGGACTCGCGGCTGTCGCCATCGTGCTGGCTTTGAGCTGGCGGCGCGGGCTCGATCCGCTGACCGTGGCGCTCTCCGGCCTGATCGTCAGCCTGATCGCCTCGGCCCTCAGCGTCACGCTGATCCTTTCGCGCGGCGAATATGCCATGTCGATCCATATCTGGGGCGCCGGTTCGCTCAGCCAGCAGGATTGGAACGGCGCGCTCTCGCTCGCCCCCCGGCTTGTCCTCGGCTTTGCCGCCGCTCTTCTCCTGGTGCGGCCGCTCCGCATCCTTGCCCTCGACGACAGCGGCGCCAGGAGCCTCGGCCTTGCCCTGCATTCGACCCGCCTGGCGATCGTCGCGCTCGCCGTCTGGCTTGCCGCCTCGGTGATATCAGAGGTCGGCGTGATCGGCTTCGTCGGGCTCGCAGCCCCCGCGATCGCAAGGCTTGCCGGCGCGCGCAGCACGGATAAGCTGATGCTGACAGCACCGCTGATGGGCGCCGGCCTGCTCTTCCTGACCGATTGCCTCACCCAGATCCTCGGTCCCGGCTTCACCGATCTCGCTCCGACCGGCGCCGCGACCGCCCTGCTCGGCGGCCCCTTATTGCTCTGCCTGCTGCCCAGCGTGCATTCGGTTTCGGTCGTTGCCGCCCAGTCGACTGCAGCGCTGAACAGGCTCGCCAAGCCGCTTCTGGCCCTTGGCGCGCTCTTTGTTGCCCTCATCCTGATCTTTGCCGTCGTCCTCACCCTCGGCCCTGCCGAGGACGGCTGGCATGTCGCGACCGGCTCGCTCCTGACCGATCTCCTGCCCTTCCGACTGCCGCGAACGATCGTGGCGGCCGGGGCCGGCGCCATGCTGGCGGCAGCCGGCTTCATCATGCAGCGGGTCACCGGCAATCCGATCGCCAGCCCCGAAGTCCTGGGCGTCAGCAGCGGTGCCGGTGCGGGCCTGACCGTGGCGCTCTTCCTCTTCGGCTTCCCCTCGCCCATCATCATGCTGCTTGCCATGGCGCTCGGCGCGCTGGCCGCCTTCCTTGCGATGATCGCCATATCAGCCCGCGCTCAATTCTCGCCGGAACGCATGCTGCTTGCCGGCGTCGGCATCGGCGCCTTCGCCATGGCGATCGTGACCATGGTGCTCGCCCAGGGCGATATGCGCGGCTATATCCTGCTGACATGGCTTTCCGGCTCGACCAACCGCGCCGGCGCCTTCGAAGCCTGGACGGCCGTCATCTCGCTCCTCGTGCTGACAGCGCCCTTGCCCTTTCTCAGCCGTTGGCTGACGATCCTGCCGCTTGGCGCCGGCCCCAGCCGCGCTGCCGGCCTTCATGTCGGGGCAAGCCGACTGGCGCTTGCCGTCCTCGCCGCGCTGATGACGGCGATCGCCACCTTCCTTGTCGGACCACTCAGCCTCACCGGTCTGATTGCACCGCATCTTGCCCGCCTTGCCGGCTTGCGCGCCCCAGGCCACCAGCTGACAGCGAGCCTTCTCTTCGGCGCCGGCGTGCTGACGGCGGCGGACTGGCTGTCGCGCGTCGTCATCTACCCCTACCAGGTGCCGGTCGGCCTCTTCGCGGCCCTGATCGGCGGCCCCTATCTCATCTGGCTGCTTTCGCGAAAGGAGGTTCAGCAATGATGGCTGAACGGTTTACAGCCCACAGCGAGAAGGCGTGAGGGGACGCTTTCTGTGATCGACTGCGATCGCGGCTTGCTCCCTCTTCTCCCCAACGGGGAGAAAGTGGAAGCGCCTCGGTCCCCCATCTTCTCTCCGGGAGCAAGTGACATCGGGCAAGAGTTTGCTCCCTCCTGCGATGGGCACGGAAATGAGACAGAGGTTGGCGAATATCATCGAGCTATCAGACTCACTTGCTTTCGCGGAACATCTCGATAATCGCGGAAAAGTCCCTTCCGCCATGTCCCAGTTTGTCGAAGAGCGCATAAAGCTGTGCTGCTTCCGCGCCAAGCGGCGTGGAGGCGCCACTCGCCAGCGCCGCTTCCTGGGAGAGCCTGAGATCCTTCAGCATCAGCGCTGCGGCAAAACCCGGTTTGTAGTCATTGTTCGCCGGCGAGGTCGGCACCGGTCCGGGCACCGGGCAATAGGTGTTGATCGACCAGCACTGGCCCGACGAGGTCGAGGCGACGTCGAACAGCGCCTGATGCGAGAGCCCGAGCTTTTCTGCAAGCACGAAGGCCTCGCAGACGCCCACCATCGAAATGCCGAGGATCATGTTGTTGCAGATCTTCGCCGCCTGTCCGGCCCCGGCCTCGCCGCAATGGACGATCTTCTTTCCCATGGCCTCGAGGATTGGTTTTGCCCTGGCGAAGGCTTCTTCCGAGCCGCCGGCCATGAAGGTCAGCGTGCCCGCCGTCGCGCCACCCGTGCCGCCGGAGACCGGGGCGTCGAGCGACAGGCAGCTGGCGGCCTTGGCCATCTCATGCGCCTTGCGGCTGCTTTCGACATCGATGGTCGAGCAATCGATGACCAGCGTGCCTGGCGCGGCGGTCTGCAGGATATCGGTCCAGGCCGTCAGCACGTGTCTGCCCTGCGGCAGCATTGATATGACGATGTCCGCGTCCTTGACCGCCTGGCTCGCATGGCTTGCCGGCTTGACGCCGCTCTCCTCGGCGGCCTTCAGCACCGAAGCCGCGAGATCGAAGCCGAGGACCTCGTGACCTGATTTGACCAGATTGGCCGCCATCGGCCCACCCATGTTGCCGAGGCCGATGAATGCGATCCTTGCCATGATCTTCTCCTATCGATTGTCTTCGAGGATCATGGCCGCCGCCTTTTCGGCGATCATGATCGTCGGCGAATTGGTGTTGCCCGAGGTGATCGACGGCATCACCGAGGCATCGGCGATCCTGAGCTTGCCGAGCGCCCGGAGCCTCAGCCTGGGATCGACGACGCTGTCCCTGTCGGCGCCCATGCGGCAGGTGCCGACGGGATGGAAGATCGTCGTGCCGATCTCGCCCGCCGCCCGCTCCAGATCGGCCTCCGTCTGATAGGTTGGCCCCGGCTTGAATTCCTCCGGCCTGTAACGGGCAAACGAAGGCTGCGCGACGATCCTGCGCGTCAACCGTATTGAACGAACAGCTATGTCACGATCGCGCTGCGTCGAGAGGTATTTCGGGCTGATCGTCGGCTGGGCGGCAAAATCGGGGCTGGACAGATGGACCGAACCGCGGCTTTCCGGCCTGAGGTTGCAGACGCTCGCGGTGATCGCCGGGAAAGGATGGACGGGATCGCCGAACTTTTCCAGCGACACCGGCTGCACATGATATTGCAGGTCGGGCGTTTCCCGGTCCGGGCCCGATCGGGTGAAGATGCCGAGCTGGCTCGGTGCCATCGCCATCGGTCCGGAGCGGCGGACGAGATATTCGAGCCCGATCGCCGCCTTGCCGATCAGCTTCGTCGCCTTCTCGTTCAGCGTCGGAACCCCCGTCACCTTGTAGGCAAGACGCAGTTGCAGATGGTCCTGCAGGTTCTCCCCGACACCCCTGACCTCGGTGACGACATCGACGCCTGCCTGCTGCAGAACCTCGCCCCTGCCGATGCCCGACAGTTCCAGAATATGCGGCGAGCCGATAGAACCGGCTGAAAGGATGGTTTCTTTGGCGGCATAGGCGCGTTTCGCCACGCCACGATGCTGGAACTCGACGCCGGCAACGGCACCTTCCTCCACCAGCAGCCGCCGGACCTGCGCCTTGGTGAGCACGGTCAGGTTGGAGCGCCTCATCGCCGGGCGCAGAAAGGCTTTCGAGGTGTTCCAGCGAATGCCGGAACGCTGGTTGACGTCGAAATAACCGGAGCCCTCGTTGCTGCCGCGGTTGAAATCCGCAGTCTCCGGAATGCCGGCTTCCCTGGCCGCCTGCTGGAAGGCATCGAGCACGGCCCAGCGCACACGCGCCTTCTCGATCCGCCATTCGCCGCCGGCACCATGCATCTCGTCTTCGCCGCGATAAAAGTCCTCGGACTTGCGGAAGAAGGGCAGAACATCATCCCAACTCCAGCCGCTGCAGCCCATCTGCCGCCAGAGGTCGTAATCGCGCGCCTGGCCGCGCATGTAGATCATGCCGTTGATCGATGAACAGCCGCCGAGAACCTTGCCGCGCGGATAGCTCAGCGCCCGGCCGTTCAACCCTGCTTCCGGCGCCGTGGTGAAGCACCAGTCGGTTCGCGGATTGTTAATGCAATAGAGATAACCGACCGGAATATGGATCCAGTGGTAGTTGTCGCTTCCGCCGGCTTCGAGCAGCAGCACCCGGCTCCTGCCATCGGCAGACAGCCGGTTGGCGAGCACGCAGCCGGCGCTGCCTGCCCCGATGATGATGTAATCGTAACGATCCATGCCCTGCACGAGACTCCAGATGCTTGCCGCTTCCCCCTCCCCGTGCTGCGGGGAGAGGAAGAGTCGCAGCGCCGCCGCCCGTCTCTTTTCCCGGGAAAGAGCGGTTCTTTCCTGAAAAAGAGAGGTCCGCCCGTTCAGCGGCGATAGACGAAGCCCAGTTTCCGCCCTAGCCGCGAGGCGTAGAATTCACCGATGATGCCGCGGCGGAAGATCAGCACGCAGACCATGAAGACGATGCCGGTGATGATCGTCACCGGGAATTCCGACGTGGCGAGGTAGTTTTCCAGCACCACCACCAGCCCGGCGCCGAAGAGCGGGCCGATCAGCGTGCCGATGCCGCCGAGCAGCGTCATCAGGATCACCTCGCCCGACATCTGCCAGGCGACGTCGGTCAGCGTCGCGAACTGGAAAACGATCGATTTCACTGCGCCCGCGAGCCCGGCAAGCGCTGCCGACATGACGAAGGCGCCGAGCTTGTAGCGCGCCACGGAATAGCCGAGCGAGATCGCCCGTTGTTCGTTCTCGCGGATCGATTTCAGGATCATGCCGAAGGGCGAGTTGATGAAGCGCCAGATGATCAGGATGCCGACGAGAAAGACGGCCAGCACGAAATAATACATGTTGGTCGAGCTGTTCAGATCGATGAAGCCGAAGAGGTGGCCGCGCGGCACCGACTGAATGCCGTCCTCGCCTTCGGTGAATTCCGCCTGCAGGCAGAAGAAGAAGAACATCTGCGACAGCGCCAGCGTGATCATCGCGAAATAGATGCCCTGGCGGCGGATGGCGAAGAAGCCCATGACGAGGCCGAGAAACGCCGCACCCGCCACGCCGATCAGGATGCCGAATTCCGGCGGCAGGCCCCATTCCTTCACCGTATAGGCGGTGAAATAGGCAGCACCGCCGAAGAAGGTGGCGTGGCCGAAGGAAAGCAGGCCGGTATAGCCGAGCAGCAGGTTGAAGGCGCAGGCAAAGAGCGCGAAGCAGAGCAGCTTCATCAGGAAGATCGGATAGAAAAAGAACGGCGCCAGCAGCAGGAGCAGCAGTCCCGCAAGCAGGAAACCCGCCTGCACCGAAAGGGCGGTTCGGCTTTTTTCCGTTCGGATGGTTTCGGTGATGTCGGCCATGTCAAGCATCCCGTCCGAAGAGGCCCGCGGGCCTGATGAGAAGCACGATCGCCATGATGACGAAGATCACGATGTTGGATGCCTCGGGATAGAAGACCTTGGTCAGGCCCTCGGCAATGCCGAGCACATAACCGGTGATGATCGCACCCATGATCGATCCCATGCCGCCGACGACGACGACGGCGAAGACGACGATGATCATGTTCGAGCCCATCAGCGGCGAGACCTGGTAGATCGGCGCCGCCAGCACGCCGGCAAAGGCGGCGAGGCCGGCGCCGAGGGCGTAGGTGAGCGTCAAGAGCACCGGCACGTTGACGCCGAAGACCTGCACCAGCACGGCGTTTTCGGTGGCAGCACGCAGGTAAGCCCCGAGTTTGGTCTTCTCGATCAGCAGCCATGTGCCGAGGCAGACGACGAGCGAGACGACCACCACCCAGCCGCGATAGATCGGCAGGAACATGAAGCCGAGGTTCGCCCCGCCGGCAAGGGCCGCCGGCGTTGCATAGGGCTGGCCGGAAGAGCCGTAGAGATAGCGGAAGGTGCCCTCGACTGCCAAAGCGAGGCCGAAGGTGAAGAGCAGGCCGTAGAGCGGATCGAGATCGTAGAGCCGGCGCAGGAACAGCCGCTCGATGACAGCGCCGGCAAGGCCGACAATGACAGGCGCCAGGATCAACGACGGCCAGTATCCGATGCCGGCATAGGTCAGCAGCAGATAGGCGACGAAGGCGCCGAGCATGTACTGCGCGCCATGGGCGAAGTTGATCACCCTGAGCAGGCCGAAGATGATGGCGAGGCCGAGGCTGAGCAGCGCGTAGAACGAGCCGTTGATCAGGCCGATCAGCAGCTGGCCGAACAGCGCCTGCAAGGGAATGCCGAAGATCATCGTCATCTGGTCACACTCCGAGAACCTTGTGCAGCGTATCCATGCGCTGCGGCAGTTCACCGACCGGGAATTCCGACACCATCTGCCCATGATCCATCAGATAGAAGCGATCGGCAATACGGCTGGCGAAACGGAAATTCTGCTCGACGAGCAGGATCGTCATGCCGCGTCCTTTTAGCGTCTGCAGCACCTCGCCGATGCGCTGGACGATAACGGGGGCAAGCCCCTCCGTCGGTTCGTCGAGAATGAGCAACCTGACGCCGGTGCGTAAGATTCGGGCGATCGCCAGCATCTGCTGCTCGCCGCCTGACAGTTTGGTGCCCGGGCTGCCGCGGCGCTCGTAGAGATTGGGGAAAAGCTCGTAGATCTCGTCGAGCGTCATGCCGCCCTGCGCCACGACGGGCGGCAGCACCAGGTTTTCCGAAACGGTGAGCGTCGAGAAGATACCGCGTTCCTCCGGCACGAAACCGATGCCCCGATGCGCCGTCTTGTGCAGCGGCACTTGCATCATATCGCTGCCGGCAAAGCTGATCTTGCCCTTGCGGGCCCGCACGATGCCGGTGATGGTGCGCAGCGTCGTCGTCTTGCCGACGCCGTTGCGGCCGAGAATAGTGATCGTCTCGCCTTGGGCCACGCGCATGTCGACGCCGTGCAGGACGTGACTTTCGCCGTACCAGGCATTGAGCCCCTGGACTTCGAGGAGAGTGGCCATCAATGCTCCTCCGTGCCCATATAGGCCACACGCACACGCTCGTCCTGGCTGACGGTCGCATAGTCGCCCGCGGCGAGGATCTCGCCGCGCTGCAGCACGGTGACGTGCTGGCAGATATTGGCGACGACGGAGAGATTGTGCTCGACCATCAATACGGCGCGGTCGCGGGCGACCTCCCGGATGATCGAGGAGACGACGCCGACATCCTCCTGCCCCATGCCGGCCATCGGCTCGTCGAGCAGCAGCACTTTAGGATCGAGCGCCAGTGTGGTGGCGATCTCCAGCACGCGCTTGCGGCCATAGGAAAGATCGGCGGCGATGTGATCGCGCTCCTTGGAAAGCCCGACGCTGGCGAGCAGTTGCTCGGCGCGCTCGTTCAGCCGATCGAGTGCCGAGAGAGGCCGCCAGAACTGTGTGGAAAGATTGTTCGGCCGCTGCAGCGCCACACGCACATTGTCGAGAACGGTCAGATGCGGGAAGACCGCCGATATCTGGAAGGAGCGGACCAGCCCCATGCGCGCCACCTTGTCGGGCGGCGTTTTCGTGATGTCTACGCCCATCAGGGTGATCGTGCCTGAGGTCGGCTGCAGGAATTTGGTCAGCAGGTTGAAGACCGTGGTTTTGCCGGCGCCGTTCGGGCCGATCAGTGCATGCACGCTTGCGTCAAGCACATCCAGATCGACGTTCTTGACGGCCGTGAAGCCACCGAAATCGCGGCGCAGGCCGCGGGCGGATAGCACCACCCGCGGCTTTTCCTGAGTTTCAATTGCGGAAACCGCCATCGTGCTTACTTCACCAGATTGCAGCCGCTCTTGGCGGGATCGATATAGGCTTCCTTGCCGGGAATGGTGGCGAGCACGTTGAAGTAATCCCACGGCTCCTTGCTTTCGGAAGGCTTCTTGACCTGCAGCAGATACATGTCGTGGATCATGCGGCCATTGGCGCCGACCGTGCCGCCGCGACCGAAGACGTCATCGACCGGCATTTCATGCAACTGCTTGGCGACGGCTTCCGTCTCGTCGGTGCCGGCCTTCTGCACTGCCTTCAGATATTGCGTCACCGCCGAATAGGTGCCGGCATGGACCATGTTCGGCATCTTGCCGGTGCGGGCGAAGAACTTTTTGGCGAAGGCGCGGCTCTCGTCGTCGCGGTTCCAGTAATAACCTTCGGTCAGCGTCAGGCCTTGTGCCGCCTCGAGGCCGAGACCATGGACTTCGGCGAGCGTGAAGAGCAGGGCTGCCAGATGCTGGCCGCCCTGGGTGATGCCGAATTCGGCCGCCTGCTTGATGGCGTTCGAGGTGTCGAGGCCGGCATTGGCAAGGCCGATCACCTTGGCGCCGGATGATTGCGCCTGCAGCAGGAAGGACGAGAAGTCCTGGCTCGACAGCGGATGGCGGACGGCGCCGACGACCTTGCCGCCACTCGACTTGACGTAATCGCTGGTCTGCTGCTCCAGCGAATAACCGAAGGCATAGTCGGCGGTCAGGAAGAACCAGCTGTCGCCGCCCTGCTTGACGAGCGCGCCGCCGGTGCCGACGGCCAGTGCATGGGTGTCGTAGGCCCAATGGAAGCCATAAGGCGAGCAGGCCTTGCCGGTCAGATCCGTCGTCGCCGCACCGGTGACGATGTCGATCTTTTTCTTCTCCTTGCCGATCGCCTGCACGGCGAGCGCCACAGACGACGTCGTCAGTTCCATGATCGCATCCACCTGCTCGGTGTCGTACCACTGGCGGGCGATATTGGAAGCGATATCCGGCTTGTTCTGGTGGTCGGCATTGACGATCTCGACCGGAACGTCGAGCACCTTGCCGCCGAAATCCTCGACTGCCATTTGAGCGGCTTCGACGGAGGATTTGCCGCCGAAATCGGCATAGACGCCCGACTGGTCGTTCAAGATGCCGATCTTGACCTTGCCGTCGGTCGCGCTCTGCGCGAGCACTGCAGTGCTGCTCGCAAGCAGAAATGCAACTGATGCAATGAGATTCTTACGCATATTCTCTCCTCCCAGAGATTGGCCAGATTGCGGATCTGTTCAAATTTGGCCAGTCGTCCTCCACAGAACGACGGACCCTCACCTTACGATCACGGAAATTCCGCCCTGAGGCAACGGGTGATTTACAACTAATTCCAAACAGTATCTGTTCGTTTTTGAACAGAGAGGATCGTGATGAACAATCCACCGCAGTTTACTTGGGACGATCTGCAGTTTTTTCTAGCCGTCGCCCGCACCGGACAGCTGTCGACTGCGGCCCGCCAGCTGCGCTCCAGCCATGCCACCGTCTCGCGCCGCATCGACCGGCTGGAGTTCACCCTCAAGGTCAAACTGTTCGAGCGCAATCCGCGCGGCTACGTTCTTACCGCCATGGGCACGCGTTTCATTGAAACGGCCGAGAGGATGGAGCAGGAGACCGAGCGGCTGCGCGCCGATCTTGCCGCCGGCTCGATGGCGCAGCGCGGCCTCGTGCGCCTCAGCGCGCCGGAAGGCTTTGCCAATTTCTTTTTCGCGACCGTGCTGCCGCAATTTGCCGCTCAGCATCCGCATCTGGCGCTCGAGCTGGTGACGATCCAGCAGATCATGTCGCTGTCGCGCAAGGAAGCCGATCTTTCCGTCGTGCTCGACGAGCCGAAGGGCGGGGCCTATTTTGCCGAAAAGTTGACCGACTACCACCTGCAGGTCTACGGCTCGCGCGACTATCTGGCGAAGGCCGCGCCGATCACCTGCCGCGAAGACCTGCTTGAGCATCCCTTCGTCAGCTATATCGAGGAAATGATTTTCGCGCCGGGCCTCGATTACCTCGGCGACGTGCATCCGCGCATCAAGCCGCAATTCCAGAGCTCGAGCATCTTCGCGCAGCTGACTGCCACGAGAAACGGTCTCGGCCTTTGCATCCTGCCCTATTTCTTCGCCAGCCGTTATCCAGAACTCGTGCGCGTGCTGCCAGACGAGATCGACCTCAAGCGCCACTACTGGATTACCTGCCACCGCGACCTGAAACAGGCGCCGCGCGTGCGCGCCGTCATCGATTTCCTGCGCGAGGCGGTGCGCGGTGAGGATGCGCGGTTCGTGCCGCCCTATGTCACCGCCGCCGGCCCGGCGCGCCGGGCAAAGGTGGAAACCTGACTACTTCAGGAATTCGGCCCGGTGCGGAGTGAAAGCATCGATCAGCCGGCCCTTTTCCAGCGCCTTGACGCCGTGGACCAGATTGGGGGGCACGATGAAGCTGCCGCCCTGCTTGAGCACCTCGGTCCGGCCATCGATCGTCACTTCGAAACTGCCTTCGGCGACGTAGCTGGCCTGAATATGCGGATGCGAATGGGCCGCACCCACTGCGCCGCTTTCGAAGGCCACTTCCACCATCATCATCTCGGGCAGATAAGTCATGATGCGCCTGACGACGCCGGGCTCGGGATTGACCCATTCGGCGCCTTCGGCCGATACGAACAGATCGCTTGACGACATTTCCGCCTCCTCGTTCCAGAATCGATCGCGGGCAAAGTGGATCATGCCGACGCTTTTGAAAAGATGGCGCGGCTCGTCTTTTCGACACGGCCGCCTTCTGTTGACGCGGTCGGCTGGCGGGTCTATGGCCAATTTGAGCGAGGCACGCTGAGGAGACACCGCCATGCAGCATACGCGCGAAGTTTTCGACTGGGCCGATCCGTTCCGCCTGGTGGAGCAGCTGACCAGCGAAGAGCGCATGGTGCAGGACACCGCCCATGCCTATGCGCAGGAAAAGCTTGCGCCCCGCGTTCTCGACGCCTTCCGCAATGAAAAGACCGATCTTGAGATCTTCCGCGAAATGGGCGAACTCGGCCTGCTCGGCCCGACGATCTCGCCGGATTATGGCGGCGCCGGCCTCGGCTACGTCGCCTACGGCCTGATCGCCCGCGAGGTCGAACGGGTCGATAGCGGCTACCGCTCGATGATGAGCGTCCAGTCCTCACTCGTGATGGTGCCGATCGAAACCTTCGGGTCTGAGGCGCAGAAGCTGAAATACCTGCCGAAACTCGCCACCGGCGAATGGATCGGCTGCTTCGGCCTAACCGAACCCGATCACGGCTCCGACCCCGGCTCGATGGCGACACGCGCCAAAAAGGTCGACGGCGGCTACAGCCTCACCGGCTCGAAGACCTGGATCTCCAACGCGCCGATTGCCGATGTCTTCGTCGTCTGGGCAAAGACCGAGGACGGCCTCATCCGCGGCTTCATCCTCGAAAAGGGCTGGAAGGGACTTTCGGCGCCCGCGATCCACGGCAAGGTGGGCCTGCGTGCCTCGATCACCGGCGAGGTGGTGATAGACGGGGTCTTCGTGCCTGAGGAAAACCTTCTGCCTGATGTGACCGGCCTCAAGGGACCCTTCACCTGCCTCAACTCGGCTCGCTTCGGCATCGCCTGGGGCGCACTCGGTGCTGCCGAGGATTGTTATGCGAGAGCCCGGCAATACACGCTCGAGCGCAAGCAGTTCGGCCGGCCGCTTGCCGCCAACCAGCTGATCCAGAAGAAGCTCGCCGACATGGCGGCGGAAATCTCGCTCGGCCTTCAGGGCTGCCTGCGGCTTGGCCGCATGAAAGAGGAAGGCCATCCGCCGGTGGAGCTGACCTCGATCCTCAAGCGCAACAGCTGCGGCAAGGCGCTGGAGATCGCGCGGGCGGCCCGCGACATGCTCGGCGGCAACGGCATCTCCGACGAATTCGGCATCGCCCGTCACCTCGTCAACCTCGAAGTGGTCAACACCTATGAGGGCACGCACGATATCCACGCGCTGATCATCGGCCGCGCGATCACCGGCATTGCCGCTTTTGCGAATTAGCGCATCGGCCCGAAAATCGAAATCGATTTTCGGAAAGCACGATGCGTAGATTCAAGGATGTTAGAGCGTCCTTTGTGCGTCCGAAAGGACGCACGGCGCCCTAATGCATGCCGCCCAAAAGTGTGCAGCGGTTTTGGGACAACGGCATGCATAAAACAAAGACTTAAAGCGCGTCACATGATTCCGATTCGACGCGACGCGCTTAGCGCATTGGCGCGAAAGGGCGAATTGCCACGCGCCTGACAATATGCAACCTTCCCTGACGGCGGCAAGAGCCGGCAAAAAGGGGATCATGCATGTTTCTGCTTCTTGCATTGCTGATTGGTGTCATTGCCGGGCTTCGCACGATGACCGCGCCCGCCGCCGTCGCCTGGGGCGCGACGCTTGGATGGTTCGATGTCACGCAGACGCCGCTGGCCTTCATGGGTTACCAGTGGACGCCGTGGATCTTCACGCTTCTCGCCATCGTCGAACTGATCGCCGACCAGCTGCCATCGACCCCGTCGCGCAAGGTGCCGATGCAATTCGGCGCCCGCATCGTCTCGGGCGCCTTGGCAGGGGCGACGATCGGTGCCGCCAGCAGCCTGCTTTTCGGCGGGCTGATCGCCGGCGTGATCGGCGCCGTCATCGGCACATATGGTGGCGCCGCCGTCCGCAGCAGGCTTGCCGCCTCCTTCGGCAAGGATCTGCCAGCTGCTCTCATCGAGGATGCGGTCGCCGTCATCGGCGCAGTGCTGATCGTGGGGGCCGTCGCATGAAAAGCTTCGACGCCATCGTTATCGGCGCCGGCCAGGCCGGCCCGTTTCTTGCCGCCAGGATGGTCGAAAAAGGCATGAAGGTCGCCCTGATCGAGCGCAAATTCCTCGGCGGCACCTGCGTCAATGCCGGCTGCATGCCGACGAAAACACTGGTCGCCAGCGCCCGCGCCGCCCATGTCGCGAGAAACGGCGCCGTTTACGGCGTGAATCTCCCAGGCGAGATTGCCATCGACATGAAGGTGGTCAGGGCGCGCGCCGAAACCGTGACCATGAACGCCCGCAACGGCCTGATCGGCTGGTTCGCCGGCATGGACGGCATGACCGTGATCTATGGCCACGCCCGTTTCGAGGACCCGAAGACCGTCAGCGTCAACGGCGAGACGCTGACCGCACCGCGCATCTTCCTCAATGTCGGCGCGCGCGCCGTCATCCCCGAGCTATCAGGCGTCAACGATATCGATTACCTCACCAGCACCTCGATCATCCATCTCGACACGCTGCCACGGCATCTGGCCGTGATCGGCGGCAGTTATATCGGGCTGGAATTCGCGCAGATGTATCGCCGCTTCGGCGCCGAAGTCAGCATCATAGAGCACGGCCCGAAGCTCGCATCGCGCGAGGACGACGATATATCCGACGCGATCGCCGATGTCCTGCGGTCGGAGGGCATCGACATTCATACCGGCGCCAGCGACATCGCCTTTACCAAGAGCAGCGACGGAATAACGGTCGACACCGATTCAGCGAGGATCGATGCGAGCCATGTGCTGATTGCCACCGGCCGCAAGCCGAACACCGACGATCTCGGCCTCGATGCCGCCGGCGTCATTACCGACAAGCACGGCTATATCACCGTCGACGACCGGCTTGCCACCAATGTCGACGGCATCTGGGCGCTCGGCGACTGCAACGGCCACGGCGCCTTCACCCACACCTCCTATAATGATTTCGAGATCGCCGCCGCCAATCTGCTCGACGGCGACGACCGCAAGGTCTCGAGCCGCATCCTGGCCTATGCGCTTTATATCGACCCGCCGCTCGGCCGCGTCGGCATGACGGAGAAGCAGGCGCGTGCCTCGGGACGCAAGATCATGATTTCGACCCGGCCGATGAGCCGCGTCGGCCGCGCCAACGAGCGCGGCGAGACCAAAGGCTTCATGAAGGTGATCGCCGATGCCGAGACTAAAAAAATCCTCGGTGCGGCGATCCTCGGCATCGAGGGTGACGAGGTGATCCACGGCATCATCGATGCGATGAATGCAGGCACGACCTATCCCGCATTGCAATGGTCGGTGCCGATCCATCCGACAGTGTCGGAGCTGATCCCGACGCTGCTTGGGGATTTGAAGCAGGTTTAGCTGTAGAAACCCCGGGCCGAGGACAGCTGCGTGTCTATCGAACTGCTGATCGAGCACTACGGCCTGTTGGCGATATTTCTGGGTGCAGCCTTCGAAGGCGAAACAGCCGCCTTCCTTGGCGGCGTGATTTCCCACCGCGGGCTGCTGACCTATTGGTCGGCGTCGCTGGCGGCAACGGCGGGATCCTTCGCCGGCGATCAGTTCTGGTTCTTCGCCGGCCGTTATGCCGCTCGATGGGGTCTCGTCCGCCGGCTGACGGAGACGCCGGCGCTGGCGCACGCCACCCGACTTCTGGAAAAATATCCCACAGGCTTCATCCTTGTATTTCGTTTTCTTGTGGGGTTGCGGACGATCAGCCCGATCGTCATCGGGACGACGCGAATAGCGACCGGTAAATTCGTCATCCTGAATGCCGTGGCCGCGCTGGTATGGGGGCAGCTGTTCACGGCGCTCGGTTATCTCTTCGGGCACGGCATCCAACAGACATTGGGCCACCTTCCCCTTCATCGTCATCTGCTGATTGCAGTCGGAGCCGCGGCTGTCGTCGCAGCCGCGGCTCTTGCCTTTCGCAAGATGAAACTGAGCACCAAGCACTCATAGAAGCGCTGTAGCGCCCTACTCCATCACGATCTGCAGCTTCACGTCGCTCGGCCGGGCCTCGACCGCGCGATCAAACGCCTTGATCGAATCCTCGAATTTGAAGGTCTCTGATATCAGCGGCTTCAGATCCACACGACCCGAGCCGAGCAGTGCGATCGAGCGCTCATACTGATGCGCGTAGCGGAACACCGTCTCGATGCGGATTTCCTTGGTGGATGCCGTCGAGACGTCGAAGCCGATCGGGTTGACCGGCAGGCCGACGACAACGATGACGCCACCCGGGCGCGGCAGCGCCATGATCGTCTCCCAGGCCTTCGGCGAGCCGGAGCATTCGAAGACGACATCGGCGCCCCAGCCGTCGGTCAGCCGGGCAACCTCTTCGGCCAGGTTTTTCTCGCGGATATTCACGGGAATGACGCCCTGGTACTGTGCGGCGATATCGAGCTTCGGCTGGGCAAGATCGGCGACGATGGCGCGGGCGCAGCCGCCGGCAAGCGCCGCGATCGCCACCATCGTGCCGATCGGCCCGGCGCCGAGGACGACGGCAGTATCACCCGGCGTAATCTTCGCCTTGGTGGCCGCCTGCATGCCGACGGCGAAGGGCTCGACCATGGCGCCTTCGGCAAAGCTGACATTGTCGGGCAGCTTGAAGGTGTAATTGGCGGGATGCACGACCTCAGGCGTCAGCACGCCATGGATCGGCGGGGTCGCCCAAAAGGTGACGGCGGGGTCGATATTGTACATGCCGAGCCGGCTTGCCTTCGAATTCGGATCGGGAATGCCGGGCTCCATGCAGACGCGGTCGCCGACTTTCAGATGCGTGACGCCGGCGCCAACCTCGACCACCGTGCCCGCCGCCTCATGGCCGAGCACCATCGGCGCGTCGACGACGAAGGGGCCGATCTTGCCGTGAGTGTAATAATGCACGTCCGAACCGCAGACGCCGACCGTGTGGATCCTGATCTTCACCTCGCCGGGGCCGGTTTCGAGCGGCAGATCGATATCGCGGAGCGCAAGCTCATGCTGGCGCTCGAGGACAAGCGCACGGACTTTGGTCATCGTCGGTTTCCTTCCCTAGTGGCTTGCCCATGACTCCATCGGGCAGCGTTGAAGCTGACTATAAAGCCCGAAGCCTTCCCAATTCAACCGGGTTGAGAAGGCTTTTGCTCAACAAATGAAAAAATGCTCACGCAGATTTGCCGAAGCTCAGCACCGGCAGCCACCATCAGGAAACTGCCCCAGCCTGGTCCGACGGCGAGCGGCCCGTAAGGGGCATTTATAAGATTTTTATATGGATGGCCTGTCGTCCGTCTCGAACCTTTATGCGCTTCGGCTCCATATTGATGTCCGAGAGATCGAAAAGATCATCTCCACGCCAGAAAGCATGAAAGGCGGTCTCCCAGCGCCCTTTGTCTTGTCTGACTCCAAGAAGAACAACAGGAGTCACGATCATGATGGATATCATTCTACTTAGCACCGCGATCATATTCTTCGCGCTGTGCTTTGCCTACACCCGAGCCTGCGACAGGCTTTGACAGGAGAAACGACGATGACCCTCGATTATGTCTTGAGCGGTGCAGTGACCGTGTTTCTCACCGTTTACCTCACCTACGCTCTCTTTCGCCCAGAACGCTTTTGAAGAGAACTGGCGCTTCTGAGGTCGCGCCTGCGCGACCGAGAAGCAGCCGGGTATTGAAAGTTTACCTCCATGACCCTCAACGGATGGCTTCAGATCCTGCTTTACTGCGGGATCGTCCTCGTGCTCGTCAAACCGCTCGGCGGCTACATGACGCGTGTCTACAATGGCGAGCGCACATTCCTCTCCCCGGTCCTTGTGCCGATCGAACGGGGACTTTACCGTATTGCCGGCACCAGCGAGCGCGAGGAACAGCACTGGACCTCCTATGCCTTCGCGATGCTGATGTTCAACCTGCTCGGCGTGCTCGTCCTCTACGCGCTCCTGCGCTTCCAGGACATCCTGCCCTATAATCCGGCCGGCATGGCCGCCGTCCCGCCGGAGCTTTCGTTCAATACCGCCGTCAGCTTTCCGACAAACACCAACTGGCAGAATTACGGTGGCGAAAGCACCATGTCGTATCTGACCCAGATGGCCGGCTTCACAGTGCAGAACTTCCTGTCGGCCGCGACCGGCATGGCGATCGCTGTCGCCTTCATCCGTGCCTTCGCACGGGCGTCGGGCAAGGCGATCGGCAATTTCTGGGTCGATATGATCCGCGGCACCTTCTACATCCTGCTGCCGATCTGCATCGTGCTGACCATCGTCTACGTCTATCTCGGCGTGCCGCAGACGCTTGGGCCCTATGTCAATGCGACCACGCTCGAAGGCGCGCAGCAGACGATTGCCGTCGGGCCTGTCGCCTCGCAGCTTGCGATCAAGATGCTCGGCACCAATGGCGGCGGCTTCTTCAACGCCAATTCGGCCCATCCGTTCGAAAATCCCGACGCGATCTCCAATCTCATCCAGATGGTCTCGATCTTCGCGATCGGCGCGGCGCTGACCAACGTCTTCGGCCGCATGGTCGGCAACCAGCGCCAGGGCTGGGCGATCCTCGCCACGATGGGCGTGCTGTTCCTCGCCGGTGTCGGTATCACCTATTGGGCCGAAGCTGCCGGCAACCCGCTGATGCATGCCTTCGGTGTTGGTGGCGGCAATATGGAAGGCAAGGAGGTCCGCTTCGGCGTCGCCCTGTCCTCGCTCTTTGCCGTCATCACTACGGCCGCCTCCTGCGGCGCGGTCAATGCCATGCATGGCAGCTTTACCGCGCTTGGCGGCCTCATCCCGCTGATCAACATGCAGCTCGGCGAAATCATCGTCGGCGGTGTCGGCGCGGGCTTCTACGGCATCCTGCTCTTCATCATCGTCGCCGTCTTCGTCGCCGGCCTGATGGTCGGCCGCACGCCGGAATATCTCGGCAAGAAGATCGAGGCGAAGGAAATGAAGATGGCCGTTCTCGCCATCCTCTGCCTGCCGCTCACCATGCTGGTCTTCACGGCGATCGCCACGGTGATGCCTTCCGCCGTCGCCTCGATCGGCACCGCCGGCCCGCACGGCTTCTCCGAAATCCTCTATGCCTATACCTCGGCTGCGGCCAACAACGGCTCGGCTTTCGGCGGCCTGACCGGCAATACGCCCTGGTACAACGTGACACTCGGCATCGGCATGCTCGCCGGGCGCTTCCTGGTCATCATTCCGGCGCTTGCCATCGCCGGCTCGCTGATCGCCAAGAAGACGATTCCGGCCTCGGCAGGCACCTTCCCGACCGACGGTCCGCTCTTCGTCGGCCTGCTTGTCGGCACGATCCTGATCGTCGGCGGCCTGACCTTCTTCCCGGCCCTGGCGCTCGGCCCTGTCGTCGAGCACCTGGTCATGATCGCCGGTCAAACCTTCTGAGGTGATGCCATGATCCTCCGTCACAGGCTTCGCAACGCTTCCCACCCTCGTCCCGGTGCGCCGGGACGAGGGAATGGCCCGACGACCCGCGCCTCCGACATCATCCTGGTGATGATGGCAGGCCTCCTCGTCATCGCCGCCATCTTCAAAATCCTACAGGGCTGACCGGCTTCCGGTTCGCCATCCTCGTTTCAAAGCTGGAGTCTCTTATGAGCCAGGCAAAATCCGCGAATGTCATGGATTCTCGCATCCTCATTCCGGCCGTGGGCGCCGCTTTCAAGAAGCTCAACCCCCGCGCGCTCGCCAGAAATCCGGTCATGTTCGTCGTGGCCACGGTCTCGGTGCTGACCACCGTCCTCTTCCTGCGCGATCTGGTGGCGGGCAACGGCAATCTCGGCTTCTCGTTCCAGATCAATCTTTGGCTTTGGTTCACCGTGCTGTTTGCCAATTTCGCCGAAGCCGTCGCCGAAGGCCGCGGCAAGGCGCAGGCGGATTCGCTGCGCAAGGCGCGCACCGAAACTCAGGCCAAACTGCTCACCGCCAATAATGGCAACGGCTACCGCATGGTGCCGGGCACCAGCCTCAAGGTCGGCGATCTCGTACTCGTCGAGGCAGGCGACATCATCCCGTCGGACGGCGAAGTCATCGAAGGTGTGGCCTCCGTCAACGAAGCGGCGATAACAGGCGAATCCGCCCCTGTCATCCGCGAATCCGGCGGCGACCGCTCGGCCGTCACCGGCGGCACGCAGGTGCTGTCCGATTGGATCCGCGTCCGCATCACCGCGGCTGCCGGCTCGACCTTCATCGACCGGATGATCGCGCTCGTCGAAGGTGCGGAGCGCCAGAAGACGCCGAACGAGATCGCGCTTAACATCCTGCTCGCCGGTATGACGCTGATCTTCGTACTTGCGACGGCGACGATCCCGAGCTTTGCCATCTATGCCGGCGGCTCGATCCCGATCATCGTGCTCGTCGCCCTCTTCGTCACCCTGATTCCGACGACGATCGGCGCTCTGCTGTCGGCGATCGGCATCGCCGGCATGGACCGCCTCGTCCGCTTCAACGTGCTCGCCATGTCCGGCCGCGCGGTCGAAGCCGCCGGCGACGTCGACACGCTGCTGCTCGACAAGACGGGCACGATCACGCTCGGCAATCGCCAGGCGACGACCTTCCGTCCGGTCCGCGGCGTGTCCGAACAGGATCTCGCCGATGCCGCCCAGCTCGCCTCGCTTGCCGACGAAACGCCGGAAGGTCGTTCCATCGTCGTGCTCGCCAAAGAGAAATACGCGATCCGCGGCCGCGACATGGCAAGCCTGAAGGCAACCTTCGTGCCCTTCACCGCCCAGACCCGCATGAGTGGCGTCGATCTCGAAGGAGCCTCGATCCGCAAGGGTGCGGTCGATGCCGTGCTGACCTATGTCAACGGCGACGCCTCCTCGAAGAACGGCAGCGAGGTCGTCCGCGAACTGCAGTCGATCGCCGACGAGGTCGCCAAGGCGGGCGGCACACCGCTGGCCGTTGTCCGCGACGGCAGGTTGCTCGGCGTCATCCAACTGAAGGACATCGTCAAGGGCGGCATCCGCGAGCGCTTCGCCGAGCTTCGCCGCATGGGCATCCGCACGGTGATGATCACAGGCGATAACCCGCTGACGGCAGCCGCCATCGCCGCCGAGGCCGGCGTCGACGACTTCCTCGCCCAGGCAACGCCGGAAATGAAGCTGGCGCTGATGCGTGAGGAACAGTCGAAGGGCAAGCTCGTCGCCATGTGCGGCGACGGCACCAATGATGCGCCGGCGCTTGCCCAGGCCGATGTCGGCGTCGCCATGAACACCGGCACGGTCGCCGCCCGCGAGGCCGGCAACATGGTCGATCTCGATAGCGACCCGACCAAGCTCATCGAGATCGTCGAGATCGGCAAACAGCTGTTGATGACGCGTGGCGCGCTGACGACCTTTTCGATCGCCAACGACATCGCCAAGTACTTCGCCATCATCCCGGCGATGTTCCTGACCTTCTACCCGCAGCTCGGCGTGCTGAACATCATGGGACTGTCGACGCCGCAAAGCGCCATCCTCTCGGCTATCATCTTCAACGCGC
This sequence comes from Rhizobium aouanii, assembly GCF_037002925.1. Lineage (NCBI taxonomy): Bacteria > Pseudomonadati > Pseudomonadota > Alphaproteobacteria > Hyphomicrobiales > Rhizobiaceae > Rhizobium > Rhizobium aouanii. The sequence continues at coordinate 364,568 of NZ_JBAMYD010000004.1, read as the reverse complement.
TTATTATCATCGCGCTGATCCCGCTGTCGCTGAAGGGTGTGCGCTACCGTCCGATCGGCGCCGGCGCGCTACTATCGCGCAACCTGCTGATCTATGGTGCCGGCGGCATCATCGTCCCCTTCATCGGCATCAAGGCGATCGACATGGCTGTCGCAGCCCTCGGTCTCGCCTAGCGGAACCCGGAAAACACTCGAAGGAGCAAGACAATGTTGAAAGAACTTCGTCCCGCGGTCGTCATGATCGTTGCCACCACCGCCATAACAGGCCTTCTCTATCCGCTCGCCATGACGGGTGCTGCCCAGGCCTTGTTCCCGGCCCAGGCGAACGGCAGCCTGATCGAGAAGAACGGCCAGGTGATCGGCTCGACGCTGATCGGCCAGGCCTTCACCAGCGACAAATATTTCCACGGCCGTCCCTCGGCCGCCGGCGGCGGCTACAACGCCACCGCCTCCAGCGGCTCGAATCTCGGCCCGACCAACCGGAAGCTGATCGACCGCGTCAAGGGCGACTATGAGGCCGCCAAGGCGGCGAACCCGACGGCCGATGTCCCCGCCGACCTCGTCACCGCTTCGGGTAGCGGCCTCGATCCCGATATCTCACCGGAGGCTGCCTATTTCCAGGTGGCGCGTGTTGCCAAGGCGCGAAGCCTTGATGAGGCCAAGGTCGAGGCGCTGGTCGACGGCGCCGTTCAAGGCCGCGAGCTCGGCATTCTCGGCGAACCCACAGTCGATGTTCTGGCGTTGAATCAGAGCCTTGATGCTTCTATGACTGAATGAAGGTTGCGGGCTACAGCCCCTCCCTCATTCTTGTGCTCGTCACAGGACTCCAGCCACGCGAAGTCCTTCGCGTGAAAAGAGTCTTCCGCGCCGCAGACGCGGCGCTGCTGGATCCCTGTGACGTCCCTCGGGTCAAGCCCGAGGACAGGGATGAGGGAAGGTGGAGCAAGCCTCGCCGACAGGAAAGACCATACGCATGCCAGACGACAACCGCGACCAGGCCGGCAGGCCCTCGCCCGATGCGCTTCTCGAAAAAGCCCGGGCCGAATCGCGCGGCCGTCTGAAGATCTTTCTGGGTGCCGCCCCCGGCGTCGGTAAGACCTACGAGATGCTCGTCTCCGGCCGCGCCAAGATCGCCGATGGTCTCGATGTCGTCATCGGCGTTGTCGAGACCCATGGCCGCAAGGAGACCGAAGCGCTCGTCGCCGGCTTCGAGATCATCCCCCGCGTCGAAATCAGCTACAAGGGTCGGGCGCTTGAAGAAATGGACCTCGACGGCATCCTCGCCCGCCAGCCCGATCTCGTGCTGGTCGACGAACTCGCCCACACCAATGCCGAGGGCAGCCGCCATCCGAAGCGCTATCTCGACGTCAAGGAATTGCTCGATCGCGGCATCGATGTCTATACGACGCTGAACATCCAGCATGTCGAGAGCCTGAACGACGTCGTCTCGCAGATCACCCGCATCCGCGTGCGCGAGACGGTGCCGGACTCGATCATCGACCTTGCCGACGACGTCGAGATCATCGACCTGACGCCGGATGATCTGATCAAGCGCCTGCATGACGGCAAGGTCTACATGCCGCGTACCGCCGAGCGGGCGCTGACCAACTACTTCACCCCAGGCAACCTGACGGCGCTCAGAGAGCTTGCGCTCCGCAAGACCGCACAGCGCGTCGACGACCAGTTGCTCACGCATATGCAGGCCCACGCCATATCCGGTCCCTGGGCGGCCGGCGAACGCGTTCTCGTCTCGGTCGACCACCATCCACGCTCCGCATCACTGGTGCGCTACGCCGCGCGTATGGCCTCGCGGCTGCGCGCGCCCTGGGCCGCCGTCTACATCGAGACCAACCGCTCGATCAATCTCACGGAAGCCGAGCGCGATACGGTCGCCGCCACGCTGCGCCTTGCCGAGCAGCTCGGCGGCGAGGCGATCACCCTTCCCGGCCGCGAGGTCGCCGAGGAACTCGTCCGCCATGCCACCGCCAACAATGTCACCCATATCGTCATCGGCGCCCCGAAAAAGCCGACATGGCGCGACTGGTGGAGCCGCTCGATCACCGACGAGCTGATCCGCAAGACCGGCGAGATCAGCGTCCATGTCATTTCAGGCAATGAGAAGGACGGCACCACCGCGCGCGGCGTCCGGGCGGCCGCCACCGCGCCGCCACTGGATTTCAGAGCCTACCTGTTGGCGACCGGCCATGTCGCCATCGCGCTCGGCGTCAGCGTCGTGCTCGATCAGGTGCTCGACGTGCGCAACCTCGCCCTCGTCTTCCTGATGGCGGTGCTGACCTCCGCCGTCCTCCACGGCCTGCGGCCGGCCCTTTACAGCTGCATCCTCAGCGCGCTGTCCTTCAACTTCTTCTTCCTGCCGCCGCGCTACACGCTGACGATCAGCGATCCGGAAAGCGTGCTTGCGCTCTTCTTCTTCCTGGGTGTCGCCATCATCGCCAGCAATCTGACCGCGACCGTGCAGCGCCAGGCGGCCGCCGCCCGCCAGCGGGCGCGCACGACCGAAGACCTCTATCTCTTCTCGAAAAAGCTCGCCGGCACCGGCACGCTCGACGACGTGCTCTGGGCGACGGCCTTCCAACTCGCCTCGATGCTGAAGGTCCGCGTCGTGCTGCTGCTGCCGGAAGAGGGTAGCATTGCCGTCAAGGCCGGTTATCCGCCTGATGACACGTTGGACGACGCCGATATCGCCGCCGCCCGCTGGGCCTGGGAGCACAATCATGCCGCCGGCCGCGGCGCCGATACCCTGCCCGGCGCCAAACGCCTCTATGTGCCGCTCCGAACCGGGCGCACCGCCGTCGGCGTCATCGGCCTCGACAGCGACCGCCGCGACGGACCGCTGCTGACGCCGGAGCAACAGCGGCTGCTCGATGCGCTGGCCGACCAGGCGGCCCTTGCCATCGAACGCATCCAGCTCGTCGCCGATGTCGACCGGGCAAGACTTGCGGCCGAAGCGGACCGGTTGCGCTCGGCCCTGCTGACATCGATTTCGCACGACCTGAAGACGCCGCTTGCCGCCATCCTCGGCGCCGCCGGCACGCTGCGCGATTATTTCGCCTCGATGCCGGAGGAGGATCGCAGCGACCTGCTGTCGACCGTCGTCGACGAATCCGAACGCCTCAGCCGCTTCATCGCCAACCTGCTCGACATGACCAAGATCGAATCCGGCGCGATGGAACCGAACCACGCGCTGCATTATGCCGGCGATATCATCGGCAGCGCGCTGCGCCGGGCCGCAAAGATCCTCGATCACCACAAGGCCGAGATGAGCATTCCCGCCGACCTGCCGATGGTGCGTGTCGATCCTGTCCTGTTCGAACAGGTGATCTTCAACCTGCTCGACAACGCCGCGAAATACGCGCCCGAGGGATCGGTGATCCATATCGGCGGCTGGGCCGATGCCGACAATGTCGTCGTGCAGGTCTCGGACGAAGGCCCGGGCATCCCGCCGGCCGATCTCACCCGCGTCTTCGACACCTTCTATCGCGTACGCAAGGGCGATCAGGTGCGCGCCGGCACCGGGCTTGGCCTTTCCATCTGCCGCGGCTTCATCGAGGCGATGGGCGGCACGATCACCGCCGGCAACCGGACGGGCCACCCGGGCGCCGTCTTCACCATCCGCCTGCCGAAACCCACCGACATTCCGAAACTGGATGAACTCAGATGACCGGTTCAGCCGTCAAAATCCTCGTCGTCGACGATGAGCCTCCGATCCGCAAGCTGCTCCGCGTCGGCCTGACCGCGCAGGGCTACGAGGTGCAGGAGGCGGCGAACGCCAGCGCTGCCCGTCAGTCGGTCGCCGCCGACATGCCCGACCTCATCGTGCTCGACCTCGGCCTGGCCGACAAATCAGGCTACGACCTGCTACAGGAGTGGCGCGACGAAGGGCTCTCCATGCCGGTCGTCATTCTGTCCAGCCGCACCGACGAGGCCGGCATCGTCAAGGCGCTGGAAAGCGGCGCCGACGATTACGTCACCAAGCCTTTCGGCATCAACGAGCTCGGCGCCCGCATCCGCGTGGCGCTGCGCCACCGCCTGCAGCAGCAGGGCGAAAAGGCGATCTTCCAGACCGGCGGCCTGTCGATCGATCTCGTCAAGCGCATCGTCAAGGTCGACGGCATGGAAATAAAGCTTTCGCCGAAGGAATACGACATCCTGCGCGTGCTCGCCCAGCATGCCGGCAAGGTGCTGACACACCAGTTTCTTCTAAAGCAGATATGGGGGCCGGCGGCTGATGTGCAGTATCTGCGCGTCTATGTCCGGCAACTGCGGCAAAAGATCGAGCAGGTTCCGGACCAGCCGCACTATATCACCACGGAGACCGGCGTCGGCTACCGGCTCAGGGAACCGGATTGACATCCCTTCCCTCCCGCTGCCCGAACAGTATCGAGGCGAACAGTATCGAGAATGACATGAACCTTCCCAACATCATCAGGCCGGAACACACCTTCATCGGCGCGTCGGCGCCGACCAAATGGCGCGCGCTGCAGACCATAGCCGACAAGGCCGCCAAGGCTTTCTCCGTCGACGGCCGGACCATCCTGAAGGCGCTGGAAGCGCGTGAGAAGCTAGGCTCGACGGGCATCGGCAACGGCATCGCCATCCCACATGCGGCGATCGACGGCATGACCAGCCCGCGCGGCCTTCTCATCCGTTTCGCCCAGCAGTTGGATTTCGAGGCGATCGACGATATCCCGACCGACATCGCCGTCGTGCTGCTCTTCGGGGAAACCAATCGCGGCGAATATCTGAACGTGCTCTCCGCCATTGCCAGGCGGCTGCAATCGGACGGCGTGCTTGCCGCCATGCGCAAGGCAAGAACGGTTGACGAATTCTATTCCGATTTCATCGCCGATTCACGGGTATGACGCCCGAAAACCGCTCACACTTCTCGGCATCATAAAAAGGGCGCGGCCCGAAGGCCGCGCCCGCTCGTCTGCAATCAGACTATCTTAGAAATCGCGCTGGAAGCGCAGGAAGCCGAACACTTCGTCGTCGCCTTCGTCCTCATCGTGATATTGCACGCTGAGCTTAGAACGCAGGTCTTCGACGATCTGGTAGTCGATGGTGACACCGGTCGTGTAGGCGCTGCCGCCGGTGAAGCCGTTGCCGTCAGCCTCGAGAGCGATGTTCTCGAAGTACTGGAAGCCCGGGGTGACCGACCACTTGTCGTTGATCTTCAAGGCATATTCTGCTGCGATCGTCCATTCGGACTCTTCGTAGTAGTAGTTGGCGCCGCTTGCCCATATGCCGGCAATGCCGAGCGTGCCCGGACCGATGTCGGCATAGACGATGCCGCGAACAGCGACTTCGCTGGTGTCGGTGTCATAACCGGCAAGCAGGTAAGCGCTGATGGCGCCGGCCTTGTAGGAGACCTGGCCTGCAACACCAAAGTTGTTCGGGCCTTCGCCCGGCTTGGTGGCGTAGTCTTCTTCCAGTTCGTCGACCGAAATGCCGGCCGCGAATGCGCCGGATTCGTACTGATAACGGATCGAGTTGTGGGTCGTCTCGTTGCTGGCGAGCGTATCGGTCTCGCCGCTCATGTCGTCATCCCACCAGCTGTACAGTTTACCGGCGCGGAAGCCGGCAATGTCGAGATAGCCTTCGTCCAGCAGAGCTTCCTGATCGGAGGCATTGTCGACATTGTAACGCAGCGTGATGACGCCGGTGAGCGTACCGTACTCGGTGTCGTTCTTGGTCTGGAAGGTGACCTGACCGCGAGTCCAGAAGTTTACGTCGGAATCGCCGGAGATATCGTCACCGAAGCGCACTTCGGTACGGATGTAACCGCCGATCGAAAGGCATGTTTCCGTCCCCGGAATATAAAAATAACCGGTACCGTAGGCGTCGCAAACGCGAACATATTCCACGGGCTCGGGTTCCGCCGCCACGATGGCGTCGGCTGCGCGGGCTCCGGAGGCCGCGGCAAGGGCGGCAACGGAGGCAAAAAGGATAGTTCTGATATTCATTTTGAATGGCCCTAACAGGTTGGAATGCGAGGCGCACTTCAAGGGGTGCCCCCGCGTAGCGGTCGGCGAATACGGCCGCACGCGAGCCATATAGGAATCCGCAAGTGTCATCGCGGCAAAATCCTGGCAAAAATCAGCACCATCATGTCGCTTTCGTGGAGGAACTGTGGCCAAAAAAACACGCTCCCGCGACAGGACGGCGGCGACGGCCGATTGGCCGCGGCCAACTTCGGCACGTCCATTTCCAAATTAACTCTGAAATGGAATGACATTCTAACACCCCGGCCGGAACCGGAAGAACCTTCGTTTCATTATACGACTGACTTGATAGAGTTAAGACAGAAAACAGGAGGGTTCCCTATGCAGACACCACGGCTCACCCGGCTCCTCGCAGCGGCGGTCATGGCAGGCAGCTTCGCGATCGGAAGCATCGCTCCGGCATTCGCAGATCAGACGCTTCTTAACGTTTCCTACGATCCGACCCGCGAATTGTATAAGGATTTCAACGCCGCCTTTGCCGCCAAGTGGCAAAAGGACAGCGGTGAAACCGTGACGATCCAGGCATCGCATGGCGGTTCCGGCGCCCAGGCCCGCTCCGTCATCGACGGCCTCGACGCCGATGTCGTGACACTTGCCCTCGAAGGCGATATCGACGCCATCGCCAAGGCGACCGGCAAGATCCCGGCCGACTGGAAGACCAAGTTCCCCAACAATTCGACGCCCTATACGTCGACCATCGTCTTCCTCGTCCGCAAGGGCAACCCGAAGGGCATCAAGGATTGGGGCGATCTGGTCAAGGACGACGTGCAGGTCATCACCCCGAACCCGAAGACATCGGGCGGCGCCCGCTGGAACTTCCTGGCCGCCTGGGCATGGGCCAAGCAGGCGAATGGCGGCGACGAAGCCAAGGCGCAGGACTACGTTGCGAAACTGCTGCAGCACGTCCCAGTTCTCGATACCGGCGCTCGCGGCGCCACGACCACCTTTGTCCAGCGCGGCCTCGGCGACGTGCTGCTCGCCTGGGAAAACGAAGCCTATCTTTCGCTTGAAGAGCTCGGTCCCGACCAGTTCGAGATCGTGACGCCGGCCTTCTCCATCCGCGCCGACCCGCCGGTTGCCATCGTCGACGGCAATGTCGACAAGAAGGGGACGCGCAAGGTCGCCGAAGCCTATCTCAACTACCTCTATTCGGACGAAGGCCAGAAGATCGCCGCCAAGCACTACTATCGGCCGACCAAGCCGGAAGCCGCGGATCCCGCCGACATCGCCCGCTTCCCGAAGCTGACCCTCGCGACCATCGACGACTTCGGCGGCTGGAAAGAGGCGCAGCCGAAATTCTTCGGCGACGGCGGGGTATTTGACCAAATCTACAAGCCGGCCCAATAATAGACTTCATGAAAGCACATAGCCCCACGCGGTGGCGGTTCAAACGGCCGAGCGTCATTCCGGGTTTCGGAATGGCGCTCGGCTTTACCTTGACCTGGCTCACCCTTCTGATCCTCATCCCGCTCTCGGGCCTTGCCGTCCGGTCGAGCGCGCTTGGCTGGGAGAAATTCTGGTCGATCGCACTCGATCCGCGCACGCTAAACGCGCTGCGCATCAGCTTCGGCAGCGCCTTCATCGCCGCAATCGTCAATGCCATTTTCGGCATCATCCTCGCTTGGGTGTTGGTGCGTTACCGCTTTCCCGGCAAGCGGATCATCGATGCCATGGTCGACCTGCCCTTCGCGCTGCCGACCGCCGTTGCCGGCATCGCCCTGACGACGCTCTATGCGCCGAACGGCTGGATCGGCCAGTTCCTGACGCCGCTCGGCATCAAGATCGCCTTCACGCCTGCCGGCATCGTCGTGGCGCTGATCTTCGTCGGCCTGCCCTTCGTGGTGCGCACCGTGCAGCCGGTCATGGAGGAGATCGACAAGGAAGTGGAGGAAGCGGCGGCAACGCTCGGCGCCAATCGCTTCCAGACGATTTTCCGCGTGTTGCTGCCGGGGCTGGCGCCCGCCGTGCTCACCGGCTTTGCGCTCGCCTTCGCCCGCGGCGTCGGCGAATACGGCTCGGTCATCTTCATCGCCGGCAACCTGCCGTTCAAATCGGAGATCGCACCGCTGCTGATCGTCATCAAACTCGAAGAGTATAATTACTCGGCGGCGACCGGCATTGCGGCGATCATGCTGATCATCTCGTTCGCCATGCTGCTCGTCATCAATCTCATCCAGAGCTGGAGCAGGCGGAGGTACGGCTATGGCGCTTGATGCGACCGCTCAACCGGCAAAGCTGCGGTCGGTGACCACCGAAAACAGGATCGCGCGCTACAGCCTCATCATCCTCTCGCTCGTCTTCCTGCTGCTGATCCTGCTTCTGCCGCTCGCGGCCGTCTTCGTGGAAGCCTTCCGCAAGGGAGCCGGCCCCTTTCTCGAGGCGCTCGCAGACGCCGAAACCTTCTCGGCGATTCGCCTGACGCTGATCGTTGCCGGCGTCAGCGTACCGCTCAACCTCGTCTTCGGGGTTGCCGCCGCCTGGGCAATCGCCAAGTTCGAGTTCAAGGGCAAGGCCTTCCTGACGACGTTGATCGACCTGCCCTTCTCGGTTTCACCCGTCATATCGGGCCTGGTCTTCGTCCTGCTGTTCGGCGCCAATACCTGGCTTGGCCAGTGGTTCAGCGCGCACGACATCAAGATCCTGTTTGCGGTGCCGGGGTTGATCCTCGCCACCATGTTCGTCACCTTCCCCTTCGTCGCCCGCGAGCTGATCCCGCTGATGCAGGAACAGGGAACGGCCGACGAGGAGGCAGCCCTTTCGCTCGGCGCCAGCGGCTGGCAGACCTTCTGGCACGTGACGTTGCCGAATATCAAATGGGGCCTGCTTTACGGGGTACTGCTCTGCAACGCCCGTGCCATGGGCGAATTCGGCGCCGTCTCGGTGGTATCAGGCCACATCCGCGGCCAGACGAACACCATGCCGCTGCAGGTGGAAATTCTCTATAACGAGTATAATTTCACCGGCGCTTTTGCGGTCGCCACGCTTTTGGCCTTGCTCGCGCTCGTAACTCTTGTTTTGAAGACGCTGCTGGAAATGCGCTATAGCGCCGAAATCGCCGCCAGCCGGCGGCACTGAAGGATTTGGAATGGAAGTACGCGTTCAAAACATTCGCAAGGAATTCGATCGTTTTCCGGCGCTGCACGATGTCTCGCTCGACATCCGCTCCGGCGAGCTGATCGCACTGCTCGGTCCTTCGGGCTCCGGCAAGACGACATTGCTGCGGCTGATCGCCGGCCTCGAAAGCCCGACGGAGGGGCTGATCTTCTTCGGCGACGAGGATGCCTCGAAGAAATCAGTGCAGCAGCGCAATATCGGCTTCGTCTTCCAGCACTATGCTCTTTTCCGCTACATGACCGTGCTCGAAAACGTCTCCTTCGGCCTGAAGGTTAGAAACAGTGCGCGGCGGCCGCCGAAGGCCGATATTCGCAGGCGGGCGCTGGAACTGCTCGACCTCGTCCAGCTTTCCGGTCTGGAAAAGCGCTACCCGGCCCAGCTTTCGGGCGGACAGCGCCAGCGTGTGGCGCTCGCCCGCGCCATGGCCGTCGAGCCGAACGTGCTGCTGCTCGACGAACCCTTCGGCGCGCTTGACGCCCAGGTGCGCAAGGATCTGCGCAAGTGGCTGCGCGATATTCACGACCGCACCGGACACACCACTGTCTTCGTCACCCACGACCAGGATGAGGCGCTGGAGCTTGCCGACCGCGTCGTCGTCATGAGCCAGGGCGCGATCGAACAGGTCGGCACGCCGGACCAGGTCTACGACAATCCGAATTCTCCCTTCGTCTTCGGCTTCATCGGCCAGTCGAACTGCCTTGAGGTCGAGATATCGGACGGCGACATTCGTTTCGACGGTCGCTCGCTCGGCCTCAATGCCGATGGCGAACCGGATGGCGCGGCACAGCTCTACTTCCGCCCGCATGACGTCAGGCTCTGCGAATCAGCTGAAAACTGCATCGCCGGCCAGCCGGTCTCCAGCCGCCGCGTGGCAGGCACCCGCCATATCGAATTGGATATCGGCAACGATCGCCCGCATATCGAGATCGAATTGCCGCCGAGCGAGGCCGACAGGCTTGACCGCAACCGGGTGGCCTTCAAGCCGACCCGCTGGAAACTGTTCCGCAGTTGATGGAGATGGGCGGCGACCGACTGCGCCCGTGCGTCTTTTCGAGAGCCGCAAAGGAGCTATAACACTTTGAATTCCTGCTTGATTTTATCCCTAAATCGATTCTGATTTAAGGAATATGCAGGAGGTCACCGCCGGAATCGTATTTGGCGAGAGTCCCTCGGGTTTTTTTGTGATCTAAGGTTGTTTGTATTTCACTCATATGACGAGTAAAACGTTTACGCTTAATCATTTAGGGCTGGACTAATCCCATAGGAGGCACCTGGCGTTGAGGGCGGAGATTTCCTTTGGAAAATCCCTGATCGGGATTTTTTTCGTAGGACTGGCAGCGGCAAGCTGCACGACGACATCGAAACCGGCGGCAACGGCGGCGAACACCAAGACGAAGCAGGGTCAACCGGCAAAAGTCACGTTCAATTATACGGCCAAGGATCGGGACTGCCTGCAGCGCGCGATGTATTTCGAATCGCAGCATTCGGACGAGGACGGCTACATGGCTGTCGGGACAGTTGTCATGAACAGGCTCACCTCCGGCGCCTATCCCCCTTCCATCTGCGGCGTCGTGGCCCAGAAGAGGCAGTTCGCGCCCGGCGTGATGACGCGCGAAGTCAAGCCGCAGGCGGAAACTGAGCTTGCGAGCGCGGCCGATGCGATCCTTGTCAAGGGCGCACGCCATCCTGAGGTGAAGAATGCGATGTTCTTCCACACGAATGGGCTGAAATTCCCCTACGACAACATGCACTATGTGACGGTTGCCGGCGGCAACGCCTTCTATGAGAAGCGCGACTCCAACGGCATGCTTCAAACGCCGCCGCCGCTGCCCTCCTACGAGGTGGCGATGAACTACGTGCCCGGCGAAAGCATGCTGCCGCCGCAATTCGAGGCTCTGATACCCTCGGCGGTTCCCGTTCCTCTGCCGGCTCCGGACCCCATGTCTACGGCGAGCACGGCGCAGATGCAGATCACTGCACCGGTGACCGTGCCGGAAACATCGCCGGTAACATCGGTCGAGCCCGAGCCGGGAATCCCCATCGCGATCCCGACGCCCCGGCCCGCCTATGACAGCGTGATGCTGCGTGAAAGCCTTCCGGCGAACGGCGGTTAATCAACCGCCCTTCCGGTTTAAAAGTTAGGTGGAAGCCGCCTTTGTTTCCGCGCAATTCCGGACACAAAACCGCTGCGCACTTTTGCTGGAATTGCTTTAAGCGCGCTCTTCCCAGACCTTTGCGAGCTCCACGATCGTTTTGACGGCCTTTTCCATATCCTGGCGGCTCACCCATTCAAGCGGCGAGTGGAATGCATGGCCGCCGGCGAAAATATTCGGGCACGGCAGTCCCATGAAGGAAAGACGCGAGCCATCCGTGCCGCCGCGGATGCTGCCGCGCACCGGCGTCATGCCGGCCCGGCGCACCGCCTCGATGGCGTTGTCGACGATCTCCGGATGACGATCGAGCACCACCTTCATGTTGCGATACTGCTCCTTCACCTCATAACGATAGGTCGAGCCGGGATAGGCAGCCATCACGTCCTTGACGATGGCTTCGAGCATCTCCTCCTTTTCCGTCAGCCCCTTGTCGGTGAAGTCACGGATGATGAGGCTCAGCGACGCCTTCTCCATCGAGCCGGTCACGCCGGTCGGATGGATGAAACCCTGCTGGCCTTCCGTGGTCTCGGGGGCAAGATCCCTCGGCAGCCGGTCGATGATGGCGCCGGCGATCTTGATGGCGTTTTCCATGCGGTCCTTGGCGAAACCGGGATGGATTGCCACACCTGATATGCTGATCTCGACGCCGTCGGCCGAGAAGGTCTCATCCTCGATATGGCCTGATGTCTCGCCATCCATCGTATAGGCGAAGTCGGCACCGAGTTTCTTCAGGTCGACCTTGTTGACGCCGCGCCCGACTTCCTCGTCGGGCGTGAACAGGATCTTGATCGTCCCGTGCTTGATATCAGGATTGTCGACGAGGAACTGGGCGGCGGTCATGATCTCCGCCAGTCCCGCCTTGTCGTCGGCGCCGAGCAATGTCGTTCCATCGGTCGTGACGATATCATTGCCAATCTGGTTCTGCAGTTCCGGATGATCGCTGACGCGGATCACCCGGCCTGTGTCGCCGGCAAGCTTGATATCGCCGCCGGCAAAATTCCTGATGATCTGCGGCTTGACATTAGTGCCGCTGAAATCGGGTGCCGTATCCATGTGCGAGCAGAAACAGATGACCGGCACCGTCTTGTCGCTATTGGCCGGAATAGTGGCGTAGACATAGCCGTGTTCATCGAGATGCGCGTCCGCAAGACCGATCTTCAGCAACTCATCGACCAGAACGCGGCCGAGATCCTTCTGCTTGCCCGTGGTCGGCTGCGTCGACGAGGCAGGGTCGGATTGCGTGTCGATAACGACATAACGGAGAAAGCGGTCGAGAACAGTGTCGGTCATGGCATCCAATCCAGCAAGATCACACGGACGATATAGTCCTCCTGGGTGATGCAGCAAAAGATTTTTCCGGCTCGCAGCACGTGAGGAATGTCGTTCAATCCATTTCATGCGCCGCTGTCGGGCACCGGAACCGAGACCACATGGGAAACCAGCCTGCCGTCGCTGACCTCATGCACGAGGAAGGACGGAGCGTCGATCACCGAAAGATCGGCACGGCCTTGCAGCAGAAGCGGATTGGGCGGGCAAAGGGAGCCGCAGGTCTGGACAGAGATCGATCCCAGCCGGCCAAATGCGGGTCGGTGAACATGGCCGCAAAGAATCGCCAGCGGTAGCCTGTCCATCGCCTCCAGTGTGCTGAGAAGCGCACTCTCGTTCCTGCATCCGACCCGGTCCAGCACCTCGATGCCGATCCTCAATGGCGGCTGATGCATGAAGAGAAGCGAGGGCGTCGTCACGTCCGCAAGCGCGCTCATCAGCCACGGCAGATGCGGCAGGACGTCGCCGTAGCTCTGGCCGGCGACGGTCACATCGACACCGAAGAGGGTCAGCCCACCGACGGCTGTCCGGAAATGCATCGGTCCCGTCGCATTGATCCACGTGCCGACGGCGGCCAGTTCGGAACGCATCAATTGCAGATCGTCACCGTTGCCCGGCAACAGGTGGACAGGGCAGTCCAGCGACCGCAAGTTTTCGGCGACAAGGCGATAGCCGTGCCGCCATCCGTCATCTACCAGATCTCCGGTGACAACAAGTGCATCCGGGCGGACCGTCTTCAGCCACGCTATCGCTCGCTCCAGCGTCCGCAGCGACGAAAGGTCCGGCCTCGCATGGATATCGGCTATCTGCGCAACAAGCATGTTCTGCCTCCCCGCCCCTGCCGGAGACACTATGCCAAAACCGATAGCAACGAGCCACCAGCCCAGCGGCTCAATCGACGCGTTTTCCCTCGACATCGAACACGTGCAGATATTGGGCGGGGAAGGCCACATTGACCTTCGGCCCCGCCTTCAGCGCGTCGCGGTTCAGCGTGAAGATCTTGAACGGCAGACCATGCAGGGCAAGATGCAAGATGATGCCGAAACCCGTGGGCTCGACGAGTTCCACATCCGCGGCAAGCCCCGCCCCACCGTCGCTCATCAGCACATGCTCCGGCCGGATGCCGAGCGTCACCTTTGCGCCATCTGAAAGCGGCAGAGGCTTTGCAAGCGGCACGATCGTGCCTTCCTTCAGCTTCACGCCGCCGGCATCATAGGTGGCCTCGAGGAAATTCATCCCCGGCGAGCCGATGAAGCCAGCAACAAAAAGATTGGCGGGGCGGTCGTAGAGTTCCAGGGGACTGCCAACCTGCTGGACCACCCCACCATGCATGGCGACGATCCGGTCCGCCAGCGTCATTGCCTCGATCTGGTCGTGGGTCACGTAGATTGAGGTCGCCTTCAGGTCGCCATGCAGTTTCTTGATTTCGGCGCGCATCTGTTCGCGCAGGCGCGCATCGAGGTTCGACAGCGGTTCGTCGAACAGGAAGGCTTTTGGCTGGCGCACGATGGCGCGGCCCATGGCGACGCGCTGTCGCTGGCCGCCGGAAAGCGCCTTCGGCCTGCGTTCGAGCAGCGGATCGAGGCCGAGCTTGGCGGCAGCCGCGGCCACCGCGCTGGCGATTTTCTCCTTCGCCACCTTCCGCAGCCTGAGGCTGTAGCTCATATTGCCGGCGACATTCATATGCGGATAGAGCGCGTAGGACTGGAACACCATGGCGATGTCGCGATCCTTGGGATGCAGCTCGTTCACCCTGACGCCGGCGATGCTGATCTCGCCTGATGTGACCTCCTCCAGCCCGGCGATCATCCGCAGCAGCGTGGACTTGCCGCAGCCGGACGGACCGACGAGCACGACGAATTCGCCGTCCTGGATTTCCAGGTCGACGCCATGCAGCACCTGCACATGGCCATAGGCTTTGTGGATATTCCGGATATCGATCGATGCCATTTGTTTAACCCTTGACCGCGCCGGCCGTCAGGCCCTGGACGAGATAGCGCTGGATGAGGAGGAAGAAGAGGCCGGCCGGAATGAGCGCCATGACGCCCGCCGCCATCATCTGGCCGAAATCCACCGAGAATTTCGAAACGAAGGTGAGAAGTCCGACCGGGAAGGTCGCCGCGTCATTGCCGTTGATCAGCATCAGCGCGAAGAGCAACTCGCTCCATGCGGCAGTGAAGACGAAACCGAGTGTGGCGGCGATCCCCGGCAGCGTCAGCGGCAGGATGATCTGGCGAAACGCCGTGAACTGCGTCGCCCCGTCGATCTTCGCCGCCTCTTCGAGATCCCTCGGAATGCCGTCGAAGAAGGACTGCATCAGGAAGGTGGCGAAAGGCACATTGAAGGCGGTGTAGACGATGACGAGCCCGGTCAGGCTGTTGGTCAGATGTAAGGGCGACAGGATCTTGAAGATCGGCGCCACCAGCATGACCAGCGGGAACATCTGGGTCAGCAGCATCAAGGCGACGATCCAGTATTTTGCCCGGAAATTGAAGCGTGACAGCGCGTAGCCGGACAGCGAGGCGCAGATCGTCACGGCCACCGCCGTCGAGGCCGAGACGATCAGGCTGTTCTTGAAAAAGGTCGGAAAGGCGCTGTGGCGCAGCACGAAGGCATAGTGATCCCATGTCGTGCGCGACGGCCACATGCGAACGCCCTCGCTATAGAGCAGGTCGTTCGGCGTCACCGAAACCTTGAGCAGCCAAAACAGTGGAAAGAGCGAAAAGGCGATGTAGCAGAGGATCGCCAGACGGTGTGCGATGGTCGGAATGACGGATCGTCTCATGGCCTCAATCCTTATTCAGCAGCGTCTGCCGGAGCAGGATGATCAGCATCGAATAGGCAAGCAGCAGCACGAGCAGCACCAGCGCGATCGCCGAGGCATAACCGAAATCGAGCCGCCGGAAGGCCGTCGTGAAGATGTAGCTGGCGACAATCTGCGTCCGGTCCGCCGGCCCGCCACTGGTCATGACGACAATCAGATCGGCGAAGTTGGAAATCCACACGGTGCGTAGCAGCACGGTAATGGCAATCGTTGGCGCCAGAAACGGCAGGGTGATCGAGCGGAAGCGCTGGAACCAGCCGGCGCCGTCGATCGATGCCGCCTCATAGAGATCACGCGGGATCGCCTGCAGCGCCGCAAGCAGCGTGATGGCGAAGAAGGGAATGCCCCACCAGACATTGGCGACGATCGGCCCCCACATGGCATAATTGGGATCGGAGAGGATATTGCCCGGCTCATGCATCAGCCCGAGGCCGAAAAGCCAGTGCGGGATCGGCCCGATCACGGGATTGAACAGCCAGGCCCAGTTGAGGCCGGCGAGAAAGGACGGCACGGCCCAGGGCAGGAAGACCAGCGCCTGCGCGATTGCCCTGCCTTTGAACGGCTTGTCGAGCAGCAGCGCCAGGATCAGCCCGAAGACGAACTGCAGGACGACGGAGGCGCCGGTCCACCACAGCGTGTTCCGAAGCGCGCCGTAGAAGGCGGCATCGCCTGCAAGCTCGCGGAAATGATCGAGCCCGATGAAGCCGCCGGAAAACGGATTGAGCAGCTGGATATCGCGGAAGGCGTAGGAGATGCCGACGGTCAGCGGCACCAGCATCACCGCAATGATCAGGATCAGCGACGGCGCGCTGTAGAGATAGGGCTCCGAAGCATCGGCAACGCGACGCAGCCACGGCCTGCGGTCGCGGCGCATGTCGAGCGTATCGGCGGAAATGGTCATCAGCCAGAAGTTCCCGTTCGCGGCGTTCATGCGCCGTCTGTATCATCAAAGAAGCGACGGCGGCCCCGTCTCGAGGAGCCGCCGCCGTCGATCCGTCGCTTATTTCTTGGCGAGGAACTTCTGCTGCGCCTTGGTGAGATATTCGGCCCACTGGTCGGCCAGATCCTTCGCCGAGATATCGCCGAGCAATGCTTGCTGCGAGGTCTTGATCGCCAGCGAATCCTTGAAGAAGGCGAATTCCTCGAGGTAGGTCGGCATGACTGTCGGTACCGTGTTCGGATCTGCCAGTTCCTCGAACCAGCCCTTGAACTGGTCACCGGCGTAGAAGGGATCCTTCTCGGCCGCCGTATAGGCCGGCAGGGCGCCGATGCGCTTGTTCCACTCAAGATTACCTTCCGGCCCTTCGAGGGTGGCGATCAGCTTCCAGGAAAGATCCTTGTTGCCGCTGGTCGCGAACATCGACCAGCCGCCGTAACCGATCGTCGGGAAGGACTTGCCGTCCGGACCCTTCGGCAACGGTGCGACACCGAAATCTTCCTTCTTCATGCGCTCGGCGATGGCGATCAGCGCGTCCGGGTCCTGGTCGAGGAAGGCGCAGGTGCCGGAATAGAAGCCGGCGACGACTTCGTTGAAGCCCCAGTTGACGCTGTCCTTCGGCGCGTAACCCTTCTTGTAGAGATCGACCATCCATTCGATGCCCTTGGCCCAGCCCGGGCTGTTCATCGTCGAGGTTCCGTCGTCGTTGAAATACTTGTTCGAGCCGGCCATCGAGGCGGCGAAGATCATCCAGCCGTTGAGGCCGCCCGGTCCGCCGCGCATGCAGTAGCCGTATTTGCCGGGCAGTTTGGAAACCTTTTCCGAAGCGGCAGTAAATTCTTCCATCGTCTTCGGCGGCGCGGCGACGCCGGCTTCGGCAAGCAGCTTCTTGTTGTAGAACATCGCCCTGAGGTAGAAGCCGTAGGGCAGCATATAGGCGGTGTTCTTGACGTCGCGGCCGAGTTCGAGCGCGCGCGGCGTCAGTTCCTTGGTGTGCTCCCACTTTTCGAGGTAGGGCTCCAGGCTCTCGAGCATGCCGTTATTGGCATAGAGCGACAGCCAGGTATCGGGCATCTCCATCACATCGGGCACGTCGCCGGCAGACACCATGGTCGCGAACTTCTGGAACGCTTCGTTCCAGGGCAGCGATATGATGTCGACCTTGGTGCCGGGATTGGCCGCTTCGAATTTGCCGACGATCGATTTCAGCGTTTCGGTGCGCTCCGGGCTGGTGATGACTTCGACAAGCTTGAGCGTGGTATCGGCGAAGGCCGTACCCGCCATCATCGAAGCAAAGAGCGTCGAGATTATTAGTTTTTTCATGGCTCAGTTCCCCCTTGTTAGGTCTCTCTCGGGTTTCAGGATTGTGAGGCGGCGGCGAGCGCCTCCTCGATATCTCTCCACAAAGCCTCGGTTCCTTCGAGGCCGACATGGAGACGTACGGATCGCGCATGAATGCCGAAGGCATGTGCGGAATTTGGCCGTGCCTTCTGCTGAAGCACCACCTCGCCCGGTACGATCAGGCTTTCATGTCCACCCCAGCTTACACCCAGTTTGAAGAGCTTGAGGTGATCGGCGAAGGTGCGGATATCGACGCCCTCGCGGAATATGAAGGAAAACAGGCCCGAGGTGCCGTTGAGCCCGGTGGGCAGACGGTTGGCGAGCCCCGGATGGCAGACCGTCTCCACGACCTCGAGCTTCTGCAGGCGCCTGGCGATTTCGAGGCCGGATGCCTCGTGGGCCCTCATGCGCAGCGGCAGCGTGCGCAACCCGCGGATCAGGAGCCAGGCGTCGAACGGCGAAAGCTTGCCGCCAAGATAGGGATAGGCCTCGGCCTTGACGCGCGCGATCATCGCCTGCGAGCCGGCGATGACGCCCGCCACCACATCGCTGTGGCCGCCGAGATATTTCGAGGCCGAATGGATGACGAGATCGACGCCGAGCGTCAGCGGCCGCTGGAAGAACGGGCTTGCCCAGCTATTGTCGATCATCGAGACGACGCCGTGTTGTCTGGCGAGTGCGGCGAGCGCGCCGACGTCATGCGCCTCCATCACCCAGCTCGTCGGGCTTTCCATGTAGAAGAGCTTGGCGCCGGGCAGCGCCTTGGCGACCGCTTCCTCGTCACGCCCGTCGACATAGGTCACCTCGATCTTCATCCGTTTCAGGATGGTGCCGAATAGGCGAAAGGCATCGGGATAGACATGCTTGACGGCGACGATGCGGTCGCCCGGCTCGACGAAGCTTAAGACTGCCGACGAGATCGCCGCCATGCCGCTTGCAAAACCCAGCGCATCCTCGGCACCTTCGAGCTTGGCGAGCATTTCTTCGAAGGCACGCACCGTCGGGTTCAGGCCGCGCGTATAGATCGGCCGCACCTTCTCGCCGCGATAGGAGGCGATCATGTCGTCATAATCGGAAAAGGTGAAAAGGGAGGTCTGGAAAATCGGCGGCACGACGGCGTCGGCGAAGTTGCCTTCGTCATGCGCGGTGATGAGGGAAGCAAGATCGAACGGTTCTGCGCCGTTGCTCATTTGGACATTTCCTTGATGTCTTCCTCGACGATATCGAGAATTTTCAATGTTTCGGCACGCGCCGCTTCGGGATCCCCGGCAGCGATCGCGTTAAAAAGGGTGCGGTGAAAGGGAAAGGACCGGCGCGCGAAATCCTGCCGGTCGAAGGGATGCTCCCAGAAACGCTCGAAGGTCTCGCGCATTTGCTCGAGAAGCTGGCGAAACAGCGGATTGTGGGCGGCGTCATAGACGGCGAGATGGAAGGCCAGATCCTCCGGCCCGGAGGTGCCCTTCTCCAAGTGCACCCGCTCCATCGCGTTCAGCTTTTCCTCGATGACGACGAGGTCCTTTTCGGTGCGCCGCCGCGCCGCGACCATGCCCGCCTCGCATTCGATGCCGCGGCGGACCTCCAGCGTCTGCAACAGCACGTCGCGCAGATGAACCGTGTCGAACGACAGCGGCATGTGGATCGTCGCCCTGGAAACCGGCTTCAGCAGATAGGTGCCGCTGCCCTTGCGCGTCTCGATGACGCCGAGCGCCTGGAAGTGGCGGATCGCCTCGCGAATGGTCGAGCGGCCGACGGCAAGGGCTGCCATCAGCTCGCGCTCGGCCGGCAGCCGGTCGCCCGCCTTCAACCTGGCTTCCTCGACATAATCCGCCAGCGCATCGGTCACCTGACGCGCGCGGTCCATGACCGGAAGCGGCCGGATCACCGGCCTGTCGCTACGATTTGCCTTCATGGTTCCCCATTTTCTTACAGGCAGTCAGGTCCTTAGAATTGGTCTGACATCTTAGCATTTCTCAAAGGGAGGAAAGCGTCAAGGGGTGTTTGTTCGCAGGTTGGCCCGCCGTTCCACAATTCCCTTTGCACCTCCGAAATGGTCTCAAAGCACATGATCCGATGTCCTCCATCGGTAACGAGAGACCTCGACACGCGATGTGGCTGGTCTACCGCAGGGCGCCGTGGTCGAAGTTTGATATCCGGATGCAGGCGCACCAGCGCCGGTAGATGCCGTCAGTTCGTAGGCACGCAGTGGAACCGGCTCTCTCTTCAGGTGTTCCTCTCGATCAGCAGGGAGCTTTCAAATGACCTATGTCGCATCGCCAAGCTATGACCGTAACGACGCCAGCCGCGCCTCGAATCTCCGTCAGTGTCTCGAGACCGCCAGACGCCACCTCGATGAGACTTCGCACCACTCGGAAACCGAGAAAATCGAAACGCTTGTGGCTTCCGCCGTCGAGGCGGGTTGGGAAGAGGATGAAGTGCGCGAGGCACTGAGCGCCGGCGACGAGCAAGGAAACAAGATGCCGGAGCACAAACCACCCGTCCCAACGATCGGCGTGGTCCCTTCGTCATCTTTCTGAGAAGTGGCGGACGCTAGCGCAGTCCGGGCAAGCGGCGAGATTTCGATGTATCTCGCCGTGTAATCACCTGTGCGGGTAGTGTTGGCCAATCGCCACCGCTCGGGCGCGGTTCCGTCAGACGTGCGTGATCCTCTTTCCAGCAAACCATATGACTGTGGCCTGAAAAAGCGTCGGCGCCGACCTAGTTAGTCACCGACGGTCGGGGATGGCGGCCGTCGGGCTTTTGAAAACTCGAAATCAACGACAAGAGGATAAGTTGATGAAAAGGACGTTTCTATATTATTGCGCTTTGATATCTGCACTGTCGGCGATAACGGCTTCCATTATCGGCGCACCCGCTCTCGCGGAAGAATTTGTTGCTTCGCAGAGCAAGACGGTCGTCGAAACCAAGAAGGGAAGTCTCGTCGGCGCACTCGACGACGGCATCTACAGCTATCTTGGCGTCCGCTATGCTCATGCCGACCGCTTCATGCCGGCGGAAGAGGTCGCGCCTTGGAAAGGCATCCGTCCCGCAGTCACCTATGGCGAGAACTGCTTCATCCCCCGAATGAAGGAAGTGGCCGGCGACGAACTCTTCAATCCGCACCGCTATCTGCCGATGAGCGAAGCCTGCCAGTTTCTGAACATCTGGACGCCTGCGATCAAAGACGGAAAGAAACGGCCGGTCATGGTTTGGATCCATGGGGGCGGCTTCACGAATGGCTCCGGCATCGAGCTGACCTCGTATGACGGCCATAATCTGAGCAAGGACGGCGATGTCGTCGTCGTTACCCTCAACCACCGGCTCAACGTGCTCGGCTTCCTCGATCTTTCCGCCTATGGAGAGAAATACAAACGGTCGGGCAATGCCAGCGTCACCGATCTCGTCGCTGCGCTGAAATGGGTCCACGACAATGCTGAAGCCTTCGGCGGCGATCCCGGCAACGTGACGATTTTCGGCCAGTCCGGCGGTGGCTACAAGGTGCGCGCCTTGATGGGGACGCCTTCAGCGAAGGGCCTCTTCCAGAAGGCCATCGTCCAGAGCGGCTCCCGGACCGACTCAGTCATCGATCAGGCGTCCTCGCGGAAGGTGGCCGAGCTGACGCTCGCCAATCTCGGTCTCAAGGCTGACGAAATCGACAAGCTTGTCGACGCGGACTATTACGATCTCCTTGCCGCAGCCGACAAGGCCATCAAGGACGCCACTGCCCAAGGGGCGAAGGACGCCCGCTATGCACCCGTTCAGGACGGCGACTACATTCCTGCGAACCCTGTCGGAACACAGTGGGTCGATCAGGCCAAGGACATTCCCCTGATGGTCGGAAACACCCTCAACGAGTTCGAGACGGTGATCACTCACAAGGCCGGCGAGCTTTTTGCCGACAACAAGAACAACTGGGGCGAAGAGAAATCCGAAGCCAAACTGAAGGAGCGCTTCGCCGACAAGGCCGACGCGGTCGGCAAGGCATTCATGGCCGCCTATCCCGAGAAGAAGATCGCCGACGCCTATTTCCTGGATCTGCGCTTCCGGCCGGGAGCCATCCGTGATCTCGACCTGAAGGCGAAGCAGAACGGGGCTCCGGTCTACTCCTATATGTTCGCCTACGAGTCACCGGTCCTTGACGGGATCGCGATGGCCTGGCATTGCGCGGAACTGCCCTACGTGTTTGCGAACGCCGCGCTGGTCAAGACATCGACCGGCGGCGGCAGCAACGCCCTAGCGCTTTCCAGGAAGGTGAGCCAGGCCTGGGTCAACTTCGCGCGCAACGGCAAGCCGAGCGCTGAGGGTTTGCCCGACTGGCCGGCCTACACAACCGACAGGCCGGCGACTATGGTTCTCGACAAGCAGTCCCGCGTGGCAGTCGACCTCGATCGCAAGCTGCTGCAGGCAGCGGGCGCCCTTTAGCACCAATTGCAGGATTGGACATACGGCGCCGGCTGCCATCGACCCAGCCGGCGCCGGCAGCGGCATTTGATCGCCGCGGTCAGCCATCGACATCGGCTGAAATCGTCACCTCCTTGAAGGCGTCGAGCTCAGCCAACCGCTGGACCAGCGCCTTGCGGATCGAGACATAACTGCCGGCGCCGAGCGCCAGTCGCTTCGGAGTCGAGTGTTGTTCGGCAGCCTCGATCATCGCCTGCGCCATCTTGACGGGGTCACCCTTGGCCTCGAACCTGCCTTCGGCGATGGCGCGGCGGATTTCGCCGGCCGGCGTCGCGTCATAGGCTTCCATCGGCTGCGGCGCGACCAGGCCGCGCCCGAAATCGGTCCGCGCCGGACCTGGCTCGGCGATGATGAATTCGATGCCAAAGGGGGCGACTTCCTGCGAAACGGCTTCGATGAAGCCCTCGATACCCCATTTGGTCGCATGGTAGAGGCTGAAATTGGGATAGGCGATCTGCCCGCCTTCCGAAGACACCTGTAGGATGCGGCCGCCGCCCTGCGCCCGCATATGCGGCAGCGCTGCCCGGATCACCTGGATCGAGCCGATCAGGTTGGTATCGATCTGATGGCGGATCTGTTCGTCGCTGACCTCTTCTGCAGCACCGAACAGGCCGTAGCCGGCATTGCTGACCACGACGTCGATCCGGCCCATCGCTCCAAAAGCCGCGTCGACGACCTCGCGCACCGCCCCATCATCGCTGACGTCAAGCGTCGCGATCCAGAGGCTCTCGCCGTAATGCGACTTCAGATCGTCGAGCGCTTCCGGCCTGCGCACTGTCGCCGCGACGCGATCGCCGCGCGCCAGCAGTTTTTCGGTCATGATGCGCCCGAAACCGGAGGAGGCGCCCGTTATCATCCATGTCTTTGCCATTGTCTTACCTTTCATGCCGCGGGATTGCGGCTGCTCTTGAAGGTAAAGATAGATAAGCCTATTCCTGCTTCTATCCGTCGAATGCTGCATGAGTTGGTGAATTTTAGCCATGAATTACAAGCCGACCCTTGCCGATCTGAGAGCCTTGTCCGCGATCGTCACCCATCGCAGCTTCCGCAAGGCCGCTGACGAGTTGGGTCTGTCGCCTTCGACACTCAGCCATATGATGCGTTCGCTCGAAGCAAATATGGGCGTTCGGCTTCTCAACCGGACGACCCGCAGCGTCGCGGCGACGGAAGCGGGCGAGCGTCTCGTCGCCCGTCTGACGCCACTGTTCAAGGATTTCGATCTGGCGCTTGAGGAGGTAAACGAATTCCGTGGCCACCCCAGCGGCACTTTGCGGATCAATACCAGCGAGATCGCCGCCCGGGTGCTGCTCGATGCCGCCATCCCGACCTTTCTCACACGCTATCCCGACATGTCGCTCGATCTCGTCACCGACAATCGGCTCGTCGATGTCGTTGCCGACGGTTTCGATGCCGGCATAAGGCTTCGCGAGGCGGTGCCGCTCGACATGATTGCGGTGGAATTCGGCGGCGATACCCGCTTTGTTGCCGTCGCTTCGCCGGCCTATCTCGCAGCGCATCCGGCGCCACAGACACCGGACGAACTAAAGACCCACGCCTGCATCCGCTTCCGGCTGCCAAGCGGCAAGCTCTTCCGCTGGGAGTTCGAAAAACACGGCCACGAGCTTGCCGTCGACGTTCCGGGCGCGCTGACGCTCGACCATGTCGAGCTGATGGCGCAGGCGGCGGCAAAAGGGCTCGGCATCGCCTATGTCTCGGATCGCACCGCCAGGCCTTTTCTCGAAAGCGGCGCGCTTGTCACCGTGCTGGACGATTGGTGTCCCGCCATTCCAGGCCTCTGTCTCTATTATCCCGGCCACCGTCACGTGCCGCAGGGTTTGCGGGCTTTCATCACAGTGCTGACCGAGGTCGAGCGGCACAGTCGATAGATCGCTCTTGCCACCATTCGCTGAGACGGACAGTTCGGGATCACCCGACCTGGGACCCGATCCAGCGAAGGAAGGACGATGCAACTGGGCTGAGCGGTTCGAAGCTCTGAAAGGCGTCGCCGGCATCATGGTCGGCTTGTTGATCTCGACGAAACTGAATTTTGCGGTCTGGCCCGTGCTGCTTCTTATCGCGGACCACCGTCTGCCGAGCGTCGTCGCGATTTCAACGGCCGCCGATTAATGGCCGGTTCGGTCTACGCTGGAGCCCTCGTCCTGCTCCTCACCGGTCTGATCGCTGTTGAGCGGCAAAGGCAATCTGCTGGTCATGCTTTCCTGCGGTAGATGCGCCAATTCGTTGTCTCCCGCACTTTGTCGTAATGGCGGGCGATATAGTGAGCAAAAATGTCGCGCATGCCATTTGCCGTCCAGATTTCGATGGGCCATTTGGGATCGAGGATCAGGTCGACGTGTGCAAACATCTCCTCCGCGGGTGGATGGTACTCGGGACCGAGCGTCCGTCCCCAGTGATACCAGACGCTGTCACCAACAGGCGGCGGGAGCGCCAGGCCGGCCGAGAAGGGGTTGACGAAGTCCAGTACGGCGACAGTCGCTTGGCGAGCGCCAAACTGGGACAGCACGTCCGACGCCTCAGCCAGAGTGCGATTATACTGCACAAAGTAGTCGTACTGACCAACACTCCATGTCTGGACAAGCCGAATTCTCGAAAATTCCGGCAGCGGCATAGGCTCGCCCTGCCCGGCGATGGCGTAACGGGCATGAATGGCGACAGCCGAGGCATTGCTTATCGCCGCCGGCACAAGCAGAAATGCCAGAAGTAGCGGCAAGACGAGGCGAGCCTTCCGCTGCAGTCGGGAAAGCTCGGCCTTCAAAAGAGATTGAGTGATGACAGCTGCGCTCGGCCCCAGCGTCAGGATGCCCGCGCGTTGAAAGTTTTGTTCAATGAGCAGCACACCGGTTACGCCGCAAAAAACTATAAAAAAAAGATGACGGCAGCTTGGTGCGAGGACAAGAAACATACCGGCGACAAGTGCGTAGACAGTAAGGTCAGCGAGATTGTTCAGCAAGACGTGCCCCAGAGCGCCGAGCGTCGGGAGGCCGCCTGTATTCTCGCCCGCAAGGCGCAGATCCGCGAGATAGTTGAGGCCACCGCGCCAGAGAAGTTCGATGGCAAGGACGCTGCTCGCGATTATCCCGAGCGCCAGCGCCGTCCACCCGATTTGGCGTCGGTCGGTAGCCAGGAAGACCAGAAATGCAAGCTCTACGACGCCATAGGTGATTTTTGTGTAGATCATGAGCAATACGAGGAAGCTTGCGCATGCGGCATCCACGGCCTTGCTCCCAGCGCTGGATAGGCGGGGCAGGTACATGACCAAAAGAAGACCGAGCGAAGCCCAGCCCAGTCGATTGTAGAACATCGCAAATGTGAGATCGCCGATCCGTTCTCCCGGATTGGCAGGAGCCGCGACGAGCAAAAGCAGAAAAGCTGCCAAGGGCAAGCCGAGCGCCTTGTGCATGCGGCTGCCGAGGATCTCCGCGGTAACGGCTGCGAACAGCAGGATGACTATGGCCATTCCCACTGGCATCGCGCCGCCCATACTTCCCGAAAGGCCATAGCCGGCAGCGGGAATATAGAAGGTGAGCGCGCCAAGCGACGTATGGAAATCAACGTTCGGAACTTGTCCCGACCAGATGCGATGCGCACCGTCGAGGAAAACATATAGATCGTTGACGTATTTGCTGGTGATCGTCTGGTTGGGCAGAGCGAGAAGAGCTGAAAGTCCCAGAGCAAATGAGGCGATGGCGGTCCACCAGAGGTATTGGCGGCCCGCCCGTGGCGATGCGCCTTCCTGCTCCGGCATCGACCTCACTGCCTGCGTCATCGCGCCTCGCTTTCCAACGCGGTCTGTGGTCGCTGGTAAATCGTCCATTCCGGCGTTTTCTGCACCATGTCGAAATTCTTCGAAATGAACGGTCCATACAGCTCCTGTAACGGCAGGCTATTGATGCCAGTCTTCGGCACCATCACGATCTTCACGTCGGCGAACAGTGCTTCTGGTGGGATGTAAGCCTTCTCATTGATGTTGCGGTTCCAGTGGAACCACGCAGTGTCACCTGTGGGAGGACGTATCCCGAGCCCCGCTGAAAAGGGGTTGACGAAATCGAGCACGAATACCCGCTCGAGCGGAATCGGCAGGGCCTGAAGTAGAGCCCCTCCACTTTCGATACTATTGAGGTAGCGCTGAATGAAATCAGGCTCGCCACCGGGCGGGTCGATTTCCCGGACGTCCTCAAAAAGCGGAGGGCCAAGGGGCTTGCCCACATTCTCCGCCGCAAGTGCCGCGTGGAGAGCGATCGCCTCTCCGTGGTGGACGATGGGCGGCAACAGAAAGAAGATTAGAAGCAGCGGCAGTGCAGTTGCAAGACGACGGGCGGGCCGCTCCATTTGCGCGCTGTGGTCGACAGATTGAAAGCGCCGTGCCTTTTCCGCCAGGACGGCCGCTCCGCAATAGAGAGTGATGATACCCCAGCTGTGGGCGTTCTGGTTGATGATTGCCAATCCTGCACCCACGCAGAAGCCACTGTAGAGGAGGTCTCGAAGGCTGCGGATGTGCCAGAAGGCAACCAACGCAAACACCGTGAAAACCACCAGATCCGACAAATTCTCACGGACATTTTTCAGTATGCTGCGGACGTCATGATCACCGCTAACCCGTGCGGCGGCCCGCAGGTCCTCTATATGCTGAAGCGTGCCGCGCCAGAAGAACTCGATGACGATCATTGCCAGTGCGGTCAGGAGCAGACTGACCAGGATCCAGGAACGTTGCTGCCGGTCCAACAATAGGAAGATCAGAAAGGCCACGCCGCAGAGTCCGTAGGTCGCCTTCGTGTAGAATTGGACAAGTAGAAGAAAGGCCGTCGCGAGACTGTCTGCAACGTCGTTGCGCGCGGCTTCGGATCTCGGCGTCAGGTACATCACCAGGATGAGCCCGAGAGCGACCCAGCCGATGCGATTGTAGAACATCGCAAAAGAAAGAAGCCGGACCGGACTTCCGAGATTGATCGGGACAGCGAGAATAAGAATCAGGAATATGCCCAAGGCGATGGCTGAGGGTGAGCTGAGGCGCGAAAGAAGGATACGGATCATCGCAGGCATGAACGCGACGGTCAGGAGCGCCATTCCCATCGGTATCGCGGCGCCGAAATTTCCGGACAAGAGGTATCCCAAGGCAGGGATATAGAAGACCAACGGTCCGAGCGCCGTATGAAAATCACGGTTTGGCACCTGCCCGACAGCGATACGATGCGCTCCATCAATGAATATCAAAACATCGTTGATGAAAGCGGTGTTGATGGTCCGTCCAGGAAGGGCAAGCATGGCGGCACAAATTGCCGCGACCACCAGGAGCGCAACTTGTGCGGAAAAAAGGCGGCGCCTCATCTCGACCCCGTCCTTCCCGAGGGCAGGCCTTGATCCGCATCGGCGCGCGGAAAAAGCGGATCAACAAGATGGAACATGCGGACGACGAAGCGACCAGGGCAATCTCTATCTTCTATTCCCCAGGTTTCGATCACAGCCGCAACCTCTTGAAGATCGGTTCCGGGATGCCTCGGATTATCGCCATGAGCGGATACCAAATCCGCCTGACATAGACGACGTCCCCTCCCTTGCTGCCATCGGCAACGGCGAAGATCCTTTGAGCGACCTCTGCAGGCTCGGCCGTAAGCATGGGTGGAAGCTTCATTCCATCAGTCATCCGCGTTCGCACAAAACCGGGTTTAATGGTGAGGACGCGTACCCCGGCTGTGGATAGTCTGTTCCTGAGACCCGACAAGAACGCCGTCAGGCCAGCTTTCGCGGCGCCATACACATAGTTTGATCCTCTCCCGCGGTCGCCGGCGACCGAACTTAAGCCGACGATGGTGCCGGACCCGCGCGCGGCAAAGCGGCTAGCCAGGAGGCCGAGCATCAAAGCCGGTCCTTCGAAGTTTGTCCGCATCACCATGGCGGCGTGTTCGAGTTCCCTTTCGGCGCGGGCCTGCTCGCCGAGTTCGCCGACGACGCAAATGGCCGTGTCAGGCAATGGCGACACGGTGCTCAGGAACTCTTCGAAGCGGCCGGTATCAAGAATATCCAGTTCATGGGCGGCGACGACGGCGCCGGTGCGCGTGACGATGTCATCGGCTTCGCGTTGGACAAGCTCACGCCTGCGTCCGACCAAATGAATGTCCCAGCCCGCCTCGGCATAGACCAAGGCAGTCGCACGACCAATATCCGACGTCGCGCCAATCAGGAGCAGTGTCTTGCCGATGGCTTTCATATGCCAAGCCTTTTTCCCAGCTGGGAACTAAAGTGACGGTCGGCTCCCGTAGTTCGTCGCAGCTCTTTGAACGCCTGCAGTTGGGGGTAACCGGCTTCGAATGTATGACGGGATTGCCTTGCATCCTTGGCGAGATAGAGCCGCCCTCCCGCCGCGACAACCAGCTTGTCAATTTCGTCTAACAGCTGGAACACGTCGGGTGCGACTGGCAGGTCGAGTGCAAGGGTATACCCTGGCGCCGGAAATGACAGAAGGCCTGCGCCACCCCTCAGCCTTTTCAGCACGGCCAGGAATGAGGCTTTCCCAGAAAGAGCGAAACGATCGAGCATACTGCTCAGAACCGCAAGTGCGTTTTCGTCAGGCACCACGCATTGATGCTGCAGGAAGCCGCGCTTGCCGTACAGGCGGTTCCATTCGAGAAGACCGTCAAGCGGGAAGAAGTAGCTGTCCCAGTGGACCAAAGAGACTCGGGCTGCTTTGCGGGCACCCGCCCGATAATAAAGATCGTTGAATGCGGAAACACTCCTTCTGTTGAGCGCCCAACCAGGCAGGTCGACCGGCAGTGAAAAACGGGCTGCCTTGAAGGGAGGCAATGGCGCTGCTTTTGGCATTTGAGCGATGTCGCTCGGGCTGGCGTGCTCGCCGACAAAGATCAGCGAGCGGCCGAGCGAAGCGCCCCGCGAAAGGCAATCAATCCAGGCGACGGAATAGGTCGCGTCGTCTGTTTGCTTCAAGGCTTTCAGCGTATCGCCGAGATTTTCTGTCGCGACCGTCTTTTGAACAATCCAGCCGGTACTGATGGGCCTCAGCGTAAAGGTCGCTTCAGCGATGATGCCCGTCAGGCCCATACCCCCGAGCGTCGCGAAAAAAAGCTCTGAATTCTGGGTTCTGCTGCAGGTAATGATCTCACCGCTGGCGATAACCAGCTTGATTTCGCGAACGTGTTCGCCGAACCCACCGTCGCGATGATGGTTCTTCCCGTGCACATCGGATGCGATCATTCCTCCAACTGTGACGAACTTCGTTCCTGGGACTACCGGGGGGAAATAGCCCCGGGGGATGAACGACCTGAGAATGTCCGACAGCATGACGCCACCTTCGACGGTCAGCGACGCGTTCACCTCGTCGAAGCTTTTCATCCGGTTCAATGCACCGCAGGTCAAAGTGAGATGCTCACCGATCGCGGCATCGCCATACGAGCGGCCGTTGCCGCGAGCAATCAGACCCGCGCGCGATGACACCGTTCCAGGCAGCGCTTCCGGCAGCCTGCAATCAAGCACTTCACCATCATGGCGTGGATAACGTCCCCATCCCTCCATCAGTCTGTCACGCCCCTTCCAACTTGAACACGAATTTTCGGTCGAGCGCGAATTTTGAGATGTAGCCGATCGCCAGACCGATCGCCCCGCCCGCATACTTCGCTAGATCCGTTCTCCAGACTGTCCAGAAGACAATTTCGAATCCCCAGAATATGATCGTCGTCACGACGCTGAACAGGCCGTAAAGGACGATCTTGAGCAATTCGTCGCCGTGCGACTCGTATCGGTCAAAGAAGATCCACCTTTTGTCGAGGAAGTACTTAAGCCCGAACCCGGCGGCAGTGCCCGCGAGCATTGACGGCACGAGGCTTTGCGACGGGTAGATCTTCACGACAGCCGCCTGAACCGCAAAATTTGCTAAAGTCGAGAGGATCGCGAACACGACATAGCGAACTGCGATGCGGGTCGGGATCCCTTCACCCCCATAATGGGAACGCATCTCGCTCACCTCACAGTGCGGCGACAACAAAGGCGCTGGCAACGCCCAGAGTCGCAAGGCTCACCTTGTCCTTGATCGCAAATACGACCGGATCGTCATGCATCAGTCCCCTATGGGCGAGCAACAGGATGCGGGCAATCCAGCAAGCCAGGATTGGTCCCGCCAGCCATAAAATTCCCGGCCGGGTGTAGAGATCCTGCACGCTGTCGCTTGCAGCGTAGAGCGCATACAATGTGAGCGCGTTCATTCCGGCCCCGGCCGCCAATGCGCCGATCATGCCGACGTCTCCATTCTTGTAATCGCGGCTCTTCGAGTCGGGTAGGTTCGCGGCTCGGCGCGAAATGAGCTCAGTGTATCGCTTGACGAGCGCAAGCGAGAGGAACCAACTCATCATGAAGGCAAGCAGCCAAGGAGAAGGCCAAACCGAGATCGCCGCCGACCCTCCTACCACGCGTGTGGTGTAAAGAGCTGCAAGGGTCACGACATCGAGGATCATCTTCCGCTTCAGAAAGAACGAATAGGCGGTGGTCAACGCAAAGTATCCGGCGAGCACCAAAATGAAGGCGGGTGTAATCGTCAGGGCGACCATAAACGACAGCAGAAGGAGAACGGGGATTGCCATGAGCGCGTGTGAGAGCGGGATATCGCCGCACCCCAGCGGCCTGCGGCATTTGCTGCGATGACCGCGATCGTCTTGAAGGTCGACCAGGTCATTCAGCACATAGACGCTCGACGCGCAAAGCGAGAAGGCGACCAAAGCCAGAGCGGAATTGGCAAGACTATGGACGTCGAAGAGTTGATTTGTCAGCAACGGGATAAAGACGAGCCCGTTCTTGACGTATTGATGCACCCGCAGCAACCGCGCCCAAGTCCGCCAGGTCGGTTTGTCGTGCGCAAGATGTTCAACATTGTGGCATTGGCGCGACAGTTGCCTCGCTACCCTGGCCGGCGTCCGAATAGCGTATGATTTTCCGGCGTGGCGCCATACAGGCAGATCTGCGGCGTTGTTGCCGGCATAGTCGAAACCGCCATGGCCAAAGGCCGAAACGAGCTTTTCCGCCTTCACCTCGGCGGCGCAGTTTGTCGTCTCGTCCGTTGCAAACCAGCCGTTGAAGACACCTAGATGGTCGGAAATGCGCGAGACAAGGCGCTCGTGAGTCGCGGATGCGAGATAGACCTGACGTCCCTCTTCCCGCGCCGTATGGATCAAGTTCAGAACCTCGGGATCAAAGGGCAGGATAGCCGGATCGAAATCCGCGGGTGTGGAAAGACGGTGCTTGAGGCATGCCTTTCCCCTGCACGTTGCGAGGACAAGGTCAACGATGGAAAAGGGGCGGCGCCTGAGTTCAGAAAAGGCGGCCTCAATCAGCAGGTCGGATCGAACCAAGGTGCCATCGAGATCGATGACCAGCGGCCGCGACGAATCCGAACTTTGTGGTGTCGACGAGCCACCGAGCGTTGATATCGTTCGACGAGGTGAAATCCACTCGTCCTCCTGACCCGTCGGTAGAAAATCTCTTCGAAGCTCAAACTCCTGGCGCAATTCGCTCAAAGGATTTCCCTTTATACTTGAGGTATGTGGAAATCGCCGAACAACGGCCAAGCCGCTTAGTTCCATAGCCCAGTCGCTTGTGTCTGACTCTTTGCTCGACCTTCACCTCTAAGTTTAGACAGGCAGCGGATACCCTTGCGCACGGAACGAATGATCAGTGATCTATCCGGCACCTCCTCGTTGCCGGGGCGTAGGCTGGTTGCACTGAGCGATGTACCCACCGGACGGAGTTTCGACGGCCGGAACAAACCGCTGATGTATCGGTTGGGTGCCCCATACGCAAAGACCGGTTGAACGAAGCGATGAACTTGGCACTTGTTTTTGGGACATTGACACTGACTTGCTGGATGGTCGGCGGGGCTATTGCCGTCATAGGAAATGCAGAGCATTGCCATCCCCACCGTCAGCAGATCAGCGGGTTCGTCTCGCTCGGCTTGAACATCCTTGGACTCGTCTGCGCAATCCTGATGGGAGCCGTTCTGGTCGCGCAGTAGTGCCGACAAGGTTGAACGGTCTTTAGTTACTAGAAGCTCCGCTTGGCGCGGCTTGCTTTGCCTATCGCCTCTGTCGTCGTGGCGCTCCCATGCAGAATTTGTCCCATAGCGAATCCCTCCTAGCCTGTGAGAAGATTGCACCATCAAAATCCGGGATCAAACGTCTAGCTTGTCAGCTGTAAATCCAGCTGGCGATCGCCACTGCCAGCGCAACAAGAGCCAGTGTGGCGATGACGATGCGTAAAGGGTTAGAGCGCGTCGTCTGGGGCATGGTCCCTGCACTCCCGGGTTCACGCATGGCGACATCGTAGTTGCGTTGGCGATCGGCCACTCCCCTGCTCTGGGTATGCAGCGCCGTCTCGATCTCTTCGTGGCTCATCGGCTGACCTGCGGCCTCAGCATCTGTTTCCAGTGGCGCGGCTGCAGGGTCAAATCCCGATCTGATGTCTCCGCTGTCTCCTGATTGGATTCGACCGCGCACTTCGGCAGCGGTCTTGCCATCCTTCTTGATCATCGCGGTTCTCCTATTTCGCTTGGAGATGATGCCGCACCGTCGCCCCCGCTCAACCACCACATTGAGATCGAGCCCGCGGTGATGATGAGGCCGGCACCCACGTAGGACGAAAGCAACCACGGGGATGAGCCTTGGTCCATTGTCGATCCTCCTCCTGCCTTGTAAGCCTTCAAAAGCTTCCGCAACGCGCTGCCGCCCGGCTGCCAACCCTGAGGGACAGAGATAACAGCACTCCCATTGATGATGGGCACCGTTGGTTCATGTAACGCTGGGTCCTCAGCCGTTCCTATGCTTTTCCACCAGCATCTGGGCCGGTTGCCTCGGGATAGACCAGCGGCAATACGGCCTTTGCCGTGCAGATGCCGCTAACATTCAAGCTCAGCAAAGGTTCCACGGTATCGGGTCGCCGAAGGCCGGCCACCGTCGGGTCGACTCCGCGACGGGGCGAGGCACATCGATTCCAATTCGGAGCTCGCATGCGTTGGTTTCTCGGCGCTCCTTCGGGTGGTATCACCGTTCCTCATGCGCGAAGATTGCCCCTTCGCCTCGGGCAACTAACGCCTCATCAGTCGTTCTTGCGTTCGCGCAGCCGATTGTGAATGGCGACGGCCGCGATTTCGCCTTGCGCCATCGACACACCGAGTTGGTTCAGACCTGTGACAACATCGCCAACCGCGTAGATCCCCTGGATGTTTGTTTCCTGATGTGAACCAACTTTGATCCGCCGATCCCTATCGAGTGCAACAGCCAGTCGCTCAGCGAGCTGCGAGTGGGGCCGAACCCCCAACGCGGAATAGAGCACGACCTTTTCGAGCACAGTCGATGCTTCAAGGACGAGGTCGACCGTTCCGTGCTCGGAACGCAAGCATCGCACCAAGCGCTCGCACCGTACGGTGACTCGGTCGTCGATAAGCCGATCCATCGTTTCGGCTGTGACGTCCAAGGTATTCCCGAGGGTCGCAATGGCGATGTCGGTTGTGAATGATTTTAAGAAGCGCGCTTCGGAAGCGGCCCGCTCCGTTGCGCCGATCACCACTGCCGGTCGTCCCGCAATTTCGTAACCGTCACAGATCGGGCAGAAGCGGAGGTGGCCAGAGCGGACGAGATCATAGGCTCCATCTATGGGTGGGAATATGTCCCTAAGACCCGTTGCCAGCACGATGTTTTCCGCCCAGATCCGACCGCCGGTGAATTCAACCAAAAAGCAACGAGCTTCACATCGCCTCAGCCGCCTAACGGTGCCAATCACAGTGTCGACGGCGAAGTTCTGCAACTGCATGCTCATGCGCCGCAATAACTCGGTTCCCTCGATGCCTTCAGGGAAGGCTGGATGGTTGCGTGAGCGAGGGATGAGCAGTGCGCGACTGTGGCCAGAGTCGACCACAGCGATCTTGCGGTTCAGCCGCGCCAGATAGATAGCAGCCGTCATGCCTCCGGGGCCCGCGCCTACCACTACGGCGTCGAGAATCCGCAATTCCGTCGTCATCGCTTCGGTCCCTCGATCCAATGGGGCTTCCCACGCTCGCGACGTTCGATCTTGTCGAATTTCCGCGGAACCGATCATCGCTAACCCTGATCACGCTCTTACAGCATGCGACCACTTGGTCTCTCGGGTTTGTCTGCGTCTTTGAGATGGATTAGTTCGGACCGGGCCCGCCTCTTCCACTCTTCCTTGGTTCCGCCATGCTGTCGACGCCGGATGCCGGCCCACCTCCTGGCGAGGTTCCGCCCCCTTGCAGGCCGGTCGCCGACCCCGTCGAGCCGGTTTTTCCATCGTCGCCTTCACCAGCTGCCGCGTTCTCTGCATCAATCTCGCGGGTAGCCTGCTCCCAATGACGTTCCTGATTACCCTCGCCTCCTCCTTCGCGCTCCCAGATCTGATGGGCGCGTTCGCGGATTCTGTTTTCTCGATCCCGATCTTCCATAACGCTTCTCCTTTGCACCGGCGGAAGCCGATGGCCTCGCCGCTAACTCGTCGTCCTCAGCGAAGTTCCCGGCATCCAGGCGCCGTAGACACGCAGGAGAAGCCGAGCGGCGGGCTCGATGCCGAAAAGGCCAGTAAAGACGAGTCGCAACGACCGTTTCGGTGTTCGTTGAAGCTGAAGGTGGATCGCGCGGAAGGCGCTTGGCATGGGCGTGATCTTTACCCCACAGTTCCGATCCTGAGGCCCTATCAAGCTCAAGGGAACATTCGGCCGCTTAAGCCCGCGCGTCGGCTCCGTTCTTCACACTGCTGCTGGTTTCAGATCCACAAGCGCCTTGATCGGCAGATGGTCGGACGCGACGCGGGCGAGCGGCGTATCATGCGCTTCGACTTCGGATATGATGCCTTTGCGGTTGGCGATGATGCGATCCAGCGCCAGAATGGGCAGGCCGGCGGGAAAGCTTGGCACGGCGCGCGGCAGCTCGCCGAAGGCGGATTGGAAGGTGTTGAGCGAGGAGCGGTCGCCGAGCCGCCATTCGTTGAGGTCGCCGAGCAGGATGGTCGGCATCTCGTGCCTGTCGTTGATGAGCTCGACCAGGGTGCGGGCCTGCTGGGCTCTGTTATGGCGCAGCAGGCCGAAATGCGCGGCGATGATGCGCAGCACCCCGCCCTCTTCGAGCTCGATCTCGGCGACAAGCGCGCCGCGCGGCTCGAGACCCGGCAGTTTGACCTGATGCACGTCATGCACCAGCCCTCTCTTGAAGAGCACGACATTGCCATGCCAGCCATGCGCCTTCGCCATACCGGCAATTGGCACCGGAATGAGGCCCGTCTCCCGCTCCAGCCGGCCGAGGTCGAGAATGCCGGTGCGCTCGCCGAAACGCGTATCGGCCTCCTGCAGCGCAATCAGGTCGGCGCCGATTTCGTGAATCACCCGGCTGGTGCGCTCCGGATCGAAACGCCGGTCGGTGCCGACGCACTTGTGCACGTTGTAGGAGGCGATCAGCGTGCCGGCGCTACGCGGCCTTGCCTCCATATGCGCCGCGTCGAGCCGCTTTTTCCTGCTCCTGATCGAGGCGAGAATACTGGCGGGAAGACTGTCTTTCCTGGCGTGCATAGGGCGGCGCACTTGTTCCGTTGATCAAAAGGGCTACTCATTCGGCAGTATAGGCAGCCGGACGGAACTTGCCATGTCAGAATGCAAAAAATTCGTCAGAGATAGGGCGAGCCCAGCCACAGCACCTTCTCGAGCAGGCGCACCGCGAAGGGCCGCGCGCGCAGCCCGTCGAGCGTCACCGGCGTCGCTGATTTCAGGGTTTCCTCGATATGCTCGTCGATCTCGGCGGCAAAGCCCTCATTCAGCACTTCGAGGTCGACCTCGAAATTCAGCCTCAGCGAACGCGGATCGAGATTGGAAGAGCCGACATAGGCCCAGGTGCCGTCGATCGTCAGCAGCTTCGAATGGCTGAAGCTGCCGGTGGAGCGCCAGATGCGGCAGTAGTTCTTGAGGATTTGGTCGAATTGCGCCGTCATCGCCCGGTCGACCAGCACGAGGTTGTTGACCGCGGGCACGACGATATCGACTTCGACGCCGCGCCGCGCCGCCGTCACCAGGGCGCTGATGAGTTCACGGTCCGGCAGGAAATAGGGCGACATGATGCGGATCGATTGGCGCGCCACGGAAAAGGCGCCCATCAGCATTTTGTGGTTGGTCTCGACGCTGCGGTCCGGGCCGGAGGCGACGACGCGCATCAGGATGGGGTCGCCGGGGCTGCGCTCTGGCAGTTCGATGCGCCAGGGCTCGTCGTTCAACAACTCCTGCGTTGAGAAGCGCCAGTCCTCGGCGGCGAGGTCGAAAAGATCGGCCACGACAGGGCCGGTGACGCTGAAATGCGTGTCGTGGGCAAAGCTCTCGCCCGTCGCCTCCTCGCTGAAGCCCGCCCTGATGTTCATTCCGCCCGTCAGCGCGATTTTCCCATCGACGATCAGGATCTTGCGGTGGGTGCGCAGATTGGCATAGGGCAGCCGCAGCCCCATGATGACGTTGCCGTTGAAGACGGCGACGGTGACGCCGCTCTCACGGAGATGGCCAAGAATGCTCGGCACCGAATAACGCGCGCCAACCGCGTCGATCAGCACCCGGACCTCCACACCACGCCTGACCGCAGCAATCAGCGCATCGGCGATGCGAAGGCCGACCGCATCGCGGTCGAAGATATAGGTTTCGAGCAGGATGCTGCGCGTCGCCTCGTCGATGCTTGATTTCATCGCAGCATAGGCCTCGTCGCCGGTCTCCAGCATGTCGATCGTATTGCCTGAAGTCAGCGGATTGCGCGTTACCCGGTCGCCGAGTGTCTGCAGCGCCGCAAAGCGGCGACCGAACTGGCTGATCACCGTCTCGGCCTCGGCGTCGAAGGTCTCCAACTCGTCGAATTCCGCCGCAAGCAGTAGCGCGTCACGGCGGACGCTTAGCGACTTGCGGCGGATACGGTTGATGCCGGCAATCGCATAGAGCACCGCGCCGATGATCGGAGACAGGATGATGACGCCGACCCAGCCGATCGCGGCACGCACCTCCTCCTTGGTCATGGCGGCATGGATCGCCGCCGCGGCCCCCATGGCGATCGAGACGACAAAGAGGATATGCGGCCAGTAGGTCGACAGGAGATAGAACATCGCTGGCGAATATAGCCGCGAAACGGCGGCGTTCAATCGCGCCGTCGCTCTCCCATGACGCGAAATTTTTCACGGTGATCATTTTGCCGGCCTGGCGCCGTCCGTTTCAGCAGGGAACAATCCCTGCGCGGATCGATTGATCCCGAGGAGGTGAGGATCGCCATCATGAACATCGCCGCAAACATCGGTCCCGCATTGGCGCTCGAAGTCGCAGATGCAGACAGCATTGCCGAACTCCGGCATCAGGCCGAAGGCTGCACTCGTTGTGATCTTTACAGGAATGCCACGCAAGTCGTCTTCGGCGAAGGCCCTGTGACATCCGAGATCGTCCTTGTCGGCGAGCAGCCGGGCGACCAGGAGGATCTGACCGGCAGGCCCTTTGTCGGCCCCGCCGGCCGCCTGCTCGATCGCTGCCTCGAAGAGGCCGGCCTCGACCGCCGGCGCTGCTATGTCACCAATGCCGTCAAGCACTTCAAGTTCACGCCGCGCGGCAAACGGCGGCTGCATGCAAAACCGAATGCCGGCGAGATCAGGCGTTGCGCCTGGTGGCTCGGTGCAGAGATCAACATCCTGCAGCCGAAGCTCGTCGTGACGCTCGGCGCAAGCGCGCTTTATGCGTTGCTCGGTCCGAAGGTGAAGCTGACGCCAGAGCGCGGCCATATCCTGCATCCGGAAAACCGTCCGCCCGTCCTGGTCACGATCCACCCCTCCTATCTCTTGCGCATCCGCGACGAGGCGGAGCAGCGCCGGCAGCGCCGGGATTTCGTCTCAGATCTGCACAAGGCGGCGGAGTTTCGGTCCCAGTGAAGGCCGATTCTCAACCCTAATATGCTGCGATGCGAAATATTTCCGGTTGCGGCGCGATTTCGCTTGAAAGAGCTCCCCTCCTCTGGAACCATCCAAGCAGTATCGCGTTCGAACGACGGCATCATGTGACTGGAGATCAGCGATGGCAGAAACTCGTGAAGAGTGGATCAAAAAACGTGCATACACCCTCTGGGAAGAAGAGGGTTATCCGACAGGGCGAGATTCCATCCATTGGGAACAGGCACGACACGAGCGCGACGCGCTCGAGGGCTCGGCTGCATCTTCCAAGGGCAAAGAGGTCAAGCCCAAGGCGAAGCGCACTGCGACAGGCGCCAAGACGAATGGCGTGGTCACGCCGGCGCCGAAGCGCACCGCGAGCCGCAAGACCGCGTCCTGAACGCTAGAATACTGAGCATCTCGATTAAAAAGGGCGTCGTCTCGACGCCCTTGATCCTTTTTTGTCATATGCTTGAATTGGTTGTGCGATATTGAATTGCAGGGGTGGGGCTTCCATGCGGGGGTGAACAGAGGCCGGATGACGCTGCAAGCTTTGAGGCTTCCAAAAAAGTTGAGCCCTGCCCGGATAATCGGAAACAAGAGCATCCGATGGCTGTTTATGGCGAAACTGGGGAAGTTGCCATGAACGACGGCCGTATCGAAATCCCCTCAATCCCGCTCTTCGCCGCCAGCGGCCGCGTTTCAACCGCGATCGTGTGAGGGATGGAGATGTCGCTCCTGCTCATTGCCGCACTGCTCTACCTCGGTCTCGCGCTCGGGTTCATCCTTGTGGTCGACAATCTCGTCGGATTGGTTTTTCGCGATCCGCGCGCGCCGGTTCAGCTGGTCTCCGTCTACATCGGCCGCGCCTTTGCCGCATCGCAAAAACTCTATCGAAAATAACACCTCGCAGGCGACGTCCGCAGGCTGCTAAATGTGTTGAACGCCCGGCAGTTAAGGATATTTCGACCGCGCCCTTTCCCTCCCATCGGAAGCCTCTATGTTGACGGTTTGGAAGGGTTGAACCCCGAGGTGGCAGATCACCCCGGCGCGGCTGATGACAAGAAAGCGATTTTGAATGAGAAGCGTCGGGAACGGCTGGCCGAGAGGCGGCGGCGAAATCGGCGAATTGTTACGGCATCCGGCTTTCCACGCCGTCGGTCTCGGTCCGGTCGAAAGCTGGCCTGCGTCTCTCAAGCATATCGCCGAAATGGTGTTGAATTCCCGCCAGCCCAAATTCGTCGCCTGGGGTCGGGATCTCGCCTTTCTCTATAATGACGCCTACGTCCCTGTTTTCTCCGAGCGGCATCCGGATGCCCTCGGAAGACCCTTCCGCGAGGTCTGGGCGGATATTTGGGAACAGTTCGCGCCGATCGTCGCCAGCACGCTGGAAGGCAGTTCGCAGCTCTTCAAAGAGCTGCTCATCCCGATGCGCCGCGACGGCCGTACCGAGGACACCTGGTTCACCTTCTCCTACACCCCGCTGCGCGACGATGACGGCAAGGTCGCCGGCATCCTCTGCGCGGCCCTTGACGTCACCGACCAGGTGTCGGCCAAGCGCGGGGAACAGATGGCGCTCGAAGAACTGCGTGCAAAATCGGAGGCGCTTGCGGTCGTCAACCGAGCGGGCGCCGCCATCATCACCGAGCCCAATGTCGAACGCCTCACCCAGATTGTCGTCGATGCCGGCGTGACGCTGACCGGCGCGGAATTCGGCGCCTTCTTCTACAATGTCGATGATGGCGAGGGCGGCAGCTACATGCTCTATGCGCTCTCCGGTGTCGATCGGAAGAACTTCGAGAAATTCCCGATGCCGCGCAATACCAAGGTCTTCGCGCCGACCTTCAACGGCGAAGGCATCGTGCGCTCCGAGGACATCCTGCTCGACCCGCGCTATGGGCAGAATGCGCCGCATGCAGGCATGCCGAAGGGGCATCTTCCGGTCAGGAGCTATCTTGCCGTGCCGGTGAAATCACGCGACGGCAGCGTCATCGGCGGCTTGTTCTTCGGTCACGGGCAGCCCGGCCGTTTTTCGCAAGCGGCCGAGGCGAGCCTCGTCAGCCTCGCCGGCCAGTCGGCCGTCGCGATCGACAATATCCGGCTCTTCCGTGCCGCCAAAGTCGAAATCGACCAGCGCCGCGACATGGAAGATCAGCTGCGGAAACTCAATGAAATGCTCGAGGTCCGTGTCGCGGCCGAGATTGCCGAACGCCAGCAGGCCGAAGCGGCACTGCAGCAGTCGCAGAAGATGGAATCGATCGGCAAGCTTACCGGCGGCGTTGCCCATGACTTCAACAATCTGCTGCAGGTGATCTCAGGCAATCTGCAGCTTCTCGGCAAGGACGTGGCAGACAGCGGCCGGGGCAAGGAACGCATTTCCAACGCGCTTGCCGCCGTCGAACGCGGCTCGCGGCTGGCAAGCCAGCTGCTCGCCTTCGGCCGCCGCCAGCCGCTGGAACCGAAGGTCGTCAACATCGGCCGTCTCGTCACCGGCATGGACGACATGCTGCGCCGCGCGCTCGGCGAGGAGATCGAAGTCGAGACCGTGGTCTCCGGCGGCCTCTGGAACACCTTCGCTGATCCGATCCAGATCGAAAACGCACTGCTCAACCTTGCGATCAATTCACGTGACGCGATGGATGGCGCCGGCAAGCTGACGATCGAGGTCGGCAACGCCTTCCTCGACGACTCCTACAGCCGCATCCATCCTGAAGTCACCGCCGGCCAATATGTCGTGCTCGCGGTGACCGATACCGGCTCCGGCATGACGCAGGAGGTGAAGGAGCAGGCCTTCGAGCCCTTCTTTTCGACGAAACCGGAAGCCAAGGGCACCGGTCTCGGCCTGTCGATGGTCTATGGCTTCGTCAAGCAATCCGGCGGCCACGTGAAGATCTACAGCGAGATCGGCGAAGGCACGAC
Organism: Rhizobium aouanii; assembly: GCF_037002925.1. NCBI lineage: Bacteria > Pseudomonadati > Pseudomonadota > Alphaproteobacteria > Hyphomicrobiales > Rhizobiaceae > Rhizobium > Rhizobium aouanii. The sequence continues at coordinate 323,526 of NZ_JBAMYD010000004.1, read as the reverse complement.
CGTCAAGCTCTACCTGACCCGCTCGTTCCGAAGCGAGGATCGGGTCACGGCCGTCGACAACGTGCCGGCAGCCGGGGGAACGGAAACCATCCTTGTCGCCGAGGACGACGAGGGCGTGCGCGCCACCGTCATCGAGATGCTGTCGGATCTCGGCTACTATGTGCTGAAGGCCAAGGATGCACAAAGCGCGCTTACCGTGATCGAAAGCGGCGCTCATATCGACCTGCTCTTTACCGATGTCGTCATGCCCGGGCCGTTGAGGAGCCCGGAGCTTGCCCGCATGGCGCGCGAGCGCCTGCCCGATATCGCCGTGCTCTACACATCAGGCTATACTGAAAATTCGATCGTCCATGGCGGCCGGCTCGATCCCGGCCTCGAACTGCTCTCCAAGCCCTATACGCGCGAGGAACTCGCCCGCAAGATCCGCCACGTGCTTGCCAGTCGAACGCCACGCCGCCAAGGGGCGAGCGATGCCGCAGTGGCCGCTGCCAAACACCCCGAGATCGCCCGCGAAAAGCTGAAGCTGCTGCTCGTGGAAGACGACGCCTTCATCCGCATGGATACTGCCGAGATTCTGCAGGATCTCGGCTATGACGTCATCGAAGCTGACAGCGGTGAACGGGGCGTGGAAATCCTCGGACACACCATTGTCGACATCATCGTCGCCGATGTCGGCCTGCCCGGCATGTCGGGCCAGGTCTTTGCCGCCAAGGCGCGCGAGGCCTTTCCGTCGGTCGGCCTGGTCTTTGCCACCGGCAACAGCAGCCTGCCGGATGCAAACCGTCTCCCCGGTTCGGTGCTGCTGTCGAAACCTTTCAGCAGCACGGCGCTCGATCAGGCGGTTAAGAACGCCGTCCAGCAGCGGCCTGGCGCTTAGAGTATCTCTGTTTTCTTTGCTGCCACCTCTGCTTTTATGCGTCGGCGCCGTCGAACTCGGGATATTTGCGCATCAGATCCACCTCGCTGGTGCAGCTGTCGTCGCGCGCCGTCAGTTCGATCGAGATCGTGTCGGCAGGACCGAGACGGCCATTAACGTGATAATTGCCATCGTCGTGATGGCTGCCGCCATCGTGATAGACGGGAATGCGCGCGCCGCTCTGACTGATCAGCACTGCATCCCGCTCGAAGCCCCTTTGCAGCAGCCAGTCACGCGGCGCCCTCAGGCGGATGTCGACCTCGTAGGAACGTCCCTTCCCTTGCTTGAGGCCGACGGTATAGGTGACCGGCGATACCTGGCCATTCACGTCGATCGCGCCGTTTCCGTCGGCTTTGACGATGTGTTTTTCCATGTTCAGGGCTCCTTCCTATGCAGGCTTTTCCCATTGGAAACCGGATAAAACCGGCTTTTGTTCCGAAATCTGGACCAGTGATCCTACGGGCGGAACTTTTGAGCTCCGCACCGGTTCGGCCCTTTGCAAACCAGAGGAGGCCAAGATGCCGAGAGGTGACAAATCCGACTATACCGACAAGCAGAAGCGCAAGGCCGAGCACATCGAGGAGGGTTACGAGGATCGCGGCGTCTCCGAGAAGGAAGCCGAACGGCGCGCTTGGGCAACCGTCAACAAGGAAAGCGGCGGCGGCAACAAATCCGGTTCCGGCCGCGGCAAGAAGGATACGCATGAATCTTCCGAAAAGGGCGGCCGCGCCGGCGGTGCTGCATCCGCCGCACGCTCGAAGGAGGAACGGTCCGCTTCCGCGAAGAAGGCCGCTGCGACGCGCAAGCGCAACGAACACCACAGCCACCATTAACAACTGATGCGGCAAGCGGAGGCTTTCCGTCAGCCGCATAGGGAGTTTAACCCATGGCCAAATCGAAAAAGAAATGGTCGCAGGACGTCACCGAACACAGCGATGCGATGGACCTGAAGGAAGGCGTGTTCAAATCGGACGATCCGAAGAAGATTGCCCGCTCCGTCAAGCACTCCGCCGAGGAGAGCGATCGCCGCAAGTCGAGCCCCTTCCGCGCCGCCATGTCGATGCTGACCTTCTACATCAACCGCGCCGGCGACCAGCTGACGAAAAAGCGGCGCGGCACCCTTGAAAAGGCCAAGGACGAACTGCGAAAAGACTTCGGTCGTCAACCGAAGGATTGAGCGCTCATGGCATACGAACTTTATTATTGGCACGGTATTCAAGGCCGCGGCGAATTCGTGCGGTTGGCGCTGGAAGATGCCGGCGCCGACTATGTCGACATCACCCGCCAGCCCGGGCGGGGAACCGGCGCCATGCTCGACTCCATGAAAAGCCAAAGCGAACCGCATATTCCCTTTGCGCCGCCCTTCCTGAAGGACGGCGATCTCATTGTCCCGCATGTCGCCAACATCCTGTTTTACCTCGGTCCAAAGCTCGGCCTTGCGCCTAAGGATGAAGGCCTTCGCCATGTCGTCAACGGCCTGCAGCTCACTGTCACCGATTTCGTCGCCGAAGTGCACGATACGCACCACCCGATCGACATGTCGCTCTATTACGAGGATCAGAAGCAGGAAGCGAAAGCCCGCTCCACTGCCTTCATCCGCGACCGCATTCCGAAATTCCTCGGTTATTTCGAGCGTGTGCTGCGGCAGAACCCGCAAGGCCCCGACCATTTCGTCGGCGATGCGCTGACCTATGTCGACCTCTCGCTCTTCCAGGTGATCGCGGGACTGACCTATGCCTTTCCGAAGGCCATGGCGAACCGAAAAGCGGAATATCCCGCCCTGCTGGCGCTGCATGATGCGGTGGCTAAGCGTCCGAACATCGCCCGCTATCTCGCCTCCCCCCGCCGCCTCGCCTTCAACGAGGAAGGGATTTTCAGGCATTATCCTGAGCTCGACCGCGAGAGATGAGTTAAAAGCCGTTTATTCCAGAGGCACGGCCGCATCGAAGAAATCGCCCCACGGATCCCTCCGACGGCTCTCCACTCGCCGCGGCACGTTGCCGAGCGTGAAAGCGGCGGGACCGCTCACCTCGTGCAATTCCGGCCAATCCAACGGCATCGAAACCGGCGCACCCGGTCGCGCCCGCGTCGAATAGGCCGCGACCGCCGTGTTGCCGCGGCCGTTGCGCAGATAATCGATGTAGATATGCCCACCGCGTTTTGCCTTCGTCGCGGTTGCCAAATATGTGTCCGGCGCGTCGGCCGACATGCTTTCGGCCAGCGAGTGGGCGAAATCCTTCACTTCCGCCCAGCCGGCCTTCGGCGCGAGCGGCGTCACCACATGCAGTCCTTTGCCGCCCGACGTCTTGACGAAGGCAGCCAGGCCGCGGGCTTCCAGCCGCGCCTTCAATTCAAGCGCTGCTGTTATGACAGCGCTCCAGGCTACGTCCTCGCCGGGATCGAGGTCCATGGTGATCATGTCGGGTTTTTCCCAATCGTCAGTCGTTACGCCCCAGGGATGAATTTCGAGCACGGCCGACTGCACCAGCGCCACGAGCCCGTTGAAATCGGCGATGCGCAGCAGCTTTTCGCCGTCCGCATCCTGCGGGTCGGCGATCTCCTCGATATGCGGATTCATACCCTTCCAGGCATGTTTCTGGAAAAACCGCTGGTGGCTTTTTATGCCGTCGGGCAGGCGCAGCAGCGCCAAGGGCCGATTGACGACATAAGGCGCAATGAACGACCAGACTCCGGCGTAATAATCCGCCAGCGCCTGTTTGGTCACGCCCTCATCCGGCCAATAGAGCCGGTCGGGATGGGTCAGCGATACGTCCGATACCGGTGGATGTCTGGGGCTCATTCTTCGATCTCGCTTGTGAGGAAATCAAGTAGCCTGTTTTCCTCGGCCCGCAAGCCCCGTAGCGGCTCGTTAACAGTCTCGATCAGCGGATGGTCGTTGCCGGCGAGCGCGATGATGGCGGGATGGATATAGCTCGAGCGCGAGATCGCCGGTGTGTTGTGCAGCGCCTCGGCCGCAGCCTCCGACATCTGCTTTACCGTCGGCCGGCCGCCACTGAGGATCGTCTCACGCGCCACACCGAAGGCCGCCAGCGATCCGGCCCAGGTGCGGAAGGTTTTCGCCGAAATCGGAATGCCCGATATTTCGGCCAGATAGGCGTTCAACCGGCCGGAATCGATTGGTTTCAGTGCCCCGCTTTCGTCCTTCCAGACGAAGAGCTGGCGGCCGGGCAAGTCGGCTATCTCCTCCAGGATCTTCTGCAGCCTGGGATGCTTGAGGCTGCGCTGGACGCGCCTGCCACCCTTGGCGCGAAATTTCAGCTCTATCTGACCGTCGACGATCTTCAGGTGGCGCTTCAGCAGTGTCGTTGCGCCATAGGTGCCGTTCTCCCTGACATAGGCCTGGTTGCCGACGCGTAAGTGTGCCTCGTCGAGCAACGTCGTCAAAGCCGCGAGCACGCCGTTGACATCCTCCGCACCGGTGTCGAGATGGCGCAGCACTGTGCGGCGTATCTTTGGAAGTGCCCGGCCGAATTCGATCAGCTGGTGGAATTTGCCGGCGCTGCGGAAGGATTGCCAGTCCTTGTGATAGCGGTATTGCTTGCGCCCGCGCGCATCGAAGCCCGTCGCCTGGAGGTGGCCGTTGTCGTAGAGACAGATCCAAACATTTTCATAGGCCGGCGGCAGGCCAAGCGCTCTGATGCGCGCCCGCTGCAATTCATCGGCAAGCGTCGTGCCGTCCGGCATGACGTAGCTGAAGCCCTTGCCCTTCCTTCGTCTGCGGATGCCTGGTTCGGTATCGCTGACATAAACGAGACCAAGTTCGGTGATGGCTTCGGCATTCATGCTGTCTGTGACCCGCTATTTGCTGCGGCGGCCGAACTGGAACCACCGGCGGCGCTGAGCCTTGGTTGCCCCCTCCGGCGGTTGGGTCTGTCCTTTCGGCGCAAAGACCGCCACGCTCTGGGCATAGACCATGACCGGATTGTCCTCATCGTGCACCTCGAAGGCCTCCGTCTCCGTTCCAGTATCGAGAACCCTCGACCATTGTTTCAGTCCGTTGACCACAGGCAGGTGAACCTCGCAGTCGCCGCCGGCATTGAAGATGAGGAAGAGGTCGTCCATCGTCTCGGTGTCCGGCGCATGCACGCTCCTCGAGAGATAGACGCCGAGCACCTGCAAACCGTCGTCGTTCCAGGCACCGTCATCCATGAAATTGCCGTCCGGCTTGTACCAGGCGATCTCGATGCGCCCATCCTCGCTGACCTCTCCGGTGAGGAACCGCTCCTGCCGCAGCACCGGGTGAGCCTTCCGGAAGGCGACGGCCTGCCGGCAGAAATCGAGGAAGGGGTCGTCGAGCCCTGCCCAATCGGTCCAGCCGATTTCATTGTCCTGACAATAGGCGTTGTTATTGCCGCCCTGGCTGTTGCCGAGTTCGTCGCCGGCCAGGATCATCGGCACGCCCTGGGAGAGCATCAGCGTCGCCATCATGTTGCGCCGCCGCCGTGCCCGCGCGGCATTGATATCGGCATTATCCGTCGCACCCTCGGCGCCCATGTTGTCGGAATGATTGTCGGAATGGCCGTCCCGGTTATCCTCGCCGTTCGCCTCGTTGTGCTTGTCGTTGAAGGAGACCGTGTCCATCAGCGTAAAGCCGTCATGGGCCGACAGAAGATTGATCGAGGAGGTCGCGCCCCGGTCGGAATGGTTGAACTGCAGCGCCGAGCCGGTGACGCGCGCCGCCACCTCCGACACCATGCCGCCATCGCCCTTCCAGAAACGGCGCACGTCATCGCGGAACTTGTCGTTCCACTCACGGAAGGGATGCGGGAAGCCGCCCACCTGATAACCGCCCTCGCCGATATCCCAGGGTTCGGCGATCAGCTTGACGCCCGATAACATCGGATCCTGCCGGATGGCGCCGAAGAAGCCGCCCTGCCGGTCGAACTCCAGATCCTGCCGGCCGAGCGTACTGGCAAGATCGAAGCGGAAGCCGTCGATATGCATAACGCCCACCCAGTAGCGCAGGCTGTCGAGGACCATGCGCATCACCATCGGGTTGGCGACATTCAGCGTATTGCCGGTGCCCGTCGTATCGAAGGTGTGGCGCGGATCGTCGGGAGAGAGGATGTAATAGCTCGCATTGTCGAGCCCGCGGAAGGACAGCGTCGGGCCTTTTTCGCTGCCTTCGGCGGTGTGGTTATAGACCACGTCCATGATGACTTCGATGCCGGCGGCATGGAACTTCTTCACCATGGTCTTGATTTCGGTGATCTTGTCACCGGAGAGGTAGCGGGATTGGGGCGCGAAGAAACCGAGCGTCTGGTAGCCCCAGTAATTGCGTAAATCCTTTTCCAGGAGATAGCGATCGTCGAGGAAATATTGGATCGGCAGGAGCTCGATCGCGGAAATGCCGAGCTTGACGAGATGGTCTATAATCGGATCGCTGCACATGCCGAGAAATGTACCGCGCAAACGATCAGGCACTTTCGGATGGGTCATCGTCAGGCCGCGCACATGCGCCTCATAGATGATGGTGTCCGGCCACGGACGGCGGATCGCCTCTTCACCCGCCCAGTCGAAGTCCGGATCCTGCACCACGCCCTTCACCGTAAAGGGTGCGCTGTCGCGCTCATCGAAGGTAAGGTCGTCCTCGCCGATCTGATAACCGAACAGCGCGTCATCCCATTTGAGCTCGCCCGTCACTTGTTTGGCATAGGGGTCGAGCAGGAGCTTGTTCGGATTGAAGCGATGGCCTGCTTGCGGGTCATAGGGACCATGAGCGCGATAACCGTAAACGGTGCCCGGTCCGACGCCGGCAATATAGCCCGACCAGATGTCGCCTTCGCGTTTCGGCAGTGGCAGCCGGGCGATCTCATTCTTTCCGTCAGACGAGAAGAGGCAGAGCTCCATCTGTTCCGCATGGGCGGAGAATACCGCGAAATGGGTGCCAGAACCCGTATACTCCGCTCCCAGCTCCGGCTTGAGGAAGTCGAGTTCCGAAAATGAAAAGCTCATGGTGCCCCGCTTGCTGAAAAGACCAAGCGGGAAACGTCACGGCCGTTCGAAAGTTCCCTTTTTAAAAGGGAAAGCGAAGGATCTTGCTCGCCGATCGAAGCGTTTACGGCATCAGCTGGCCGCCATTGACCTCGATGATCTGGCCGGTGATGTAACCCGACAACGTCGGCGAGGCGAGGAAGAGATAGGCGCCGACGCAATCTTCCGACGTGCCGACGAAACCCATCGGGATCGACTTGCGCTGCAACTCCATCTGCTCGTCATTGGTATAACGTTCGTGGAAGGGTGTCGCGATAACACCCGGCGCTACCGCGTTGACGCGGATCCTGTCGGCGACGAATTCCTTGGCATGCCCGCGCGTGATCGTCGAGACGAATCCCTTGGACGCCGCATAAAGGATCGCACCATTGCCGCCGCCGTTGCGCGCGGCGATCGAGGTTGTGTTGATAATGAAGCCGCCCTGCTTCTTCAGCCAGGGATGCGCCGCACGTGTTGCCGCCAGCACCGAGCGGGCATTGAGGTCCATGACCGCCGCATAATGCGCATCGGTATATTCCGAGGTCGGCTTGCGCCCGAGCATGCCGCCGGCATTGTTGATGAGCCCGTCGAGATGACCGAAGGTCTTCGCCGTCTCGTCGACGACACGCTCGGTCTCCCCTTCCCTCGAAACGTCGCCCTGGATCAGATGCACGGTGCCGCCGGCAGCCCGGATTTCCTCTGCAAGCTTCTCCGCCGGTTCGCGGCTGGCATTGTAATGCACGCCGACCTTGGCCCCTTGAGCGGCAAAGGCGCGGGCGAGCGCCGCGCCGATCCCGGTCGAGGCGCCGGTGATCAGCACCGCCTTGCCGGACAGGTCCGGCAACTTGATGGATGCGAGCGATTGCGCAAGTTCGACCATGGCGACGATTGCCTCCCGAAAAACCAAGGACATAGGTGATGAAACGAATAGGAGAAGTCTTATCAGGGGAAATCGACGAAGGGCAATGCACGAAAAGGCGAGATTTGCGTCGCTCTTAGGGAATGCTGGATGATCTCACGCGGGCGGCGCCATCGTCACCGAGGGCCGCCCTGAAGCCAGCAAGAACCGAGGAGGGTCTGGTTACGGAGCCGCGTCAAAGACCGGCTGCGGCTCCCGACGGACAAGGGGTGGGAATGCCAGCGCGATCGCCGCCGCTCCCAAACCGACCATCGCAGAGCCGATGAACAGCCAAGAATAATTGGCGAATGTGTCGAAGATCCAGCCGCCGATCAGAGGGCCGAAGGCCATGCCGAGGCTGGAGAGCATCGTTGCCGCGCCCAGGACGGTACCGATGATGCGCTGGCCGAAATATTCCCGCGCCAGCACCGCATAGAGCGGCATCACGCCGCCATAGGCGCTGCCGAAGACGATGGCGAGTGCGTAGAATTCGCCGAGCCGGCTGACGAAGAGATAGGTCGCGAGCGCTGCCGCCTGCACCAGCAGGCCGGCGACCAGCACCGGCTTCACGCCGATCCTGTCGGCAAGGCTGCCATAGAGCAGCCGGCCGCCCAGTCCCGCCAGCCCCTCGACGCTGTAAATGCTGACAGCCGCCATAGGTGCCACGCCGCAGATCGTCGCATAGCTCACCATGTGGAAAATCGGCCCGGAATGGGCCGCACAGCAGGCAAAGAAGGTCAGGCCAAGCACGATGAATTGCGGCGATCGAAAGACTTTCGACAGTTGCGGCCGGGCGCCGTCAGCCGCGAACGCGGTCCCGCTGTCGGCGGTCTCGGTCGGCGGGCGCCTGACCAGCAGAGCGGCCGGAACGAGCAGCACCCAGGCAGCGATGCCGATGATCAGCATGGCCGGCCGCCATTCATAGGCCGAGATCAGCCAGCGCGCGAAGGGTGAGATCGTCATCGGCGCAACGCCCATGCCGGCGGAAACCAGCGACACCGCAAGGCCGCGGTTTTCGTCGAACCAGGCGGTCGTCGCCGCGATCATCGGCGCGAAGAACGTGCTGGCGGCCAGTCCGACAAGGATGCCGTAGGTCAGCTGGAACTGCAGCAGGGTCTCGGCCCGGCTCGCCAGCACCAGCGCCAGGCCGAGCAGAACGGAGCCTATCAGCACGACCACGCGCGGGCCGAAGCGGTCGCTTGCCGCCCCCCAGAAGAAGCCGCCGAAACCCATGACGATGAAGTTCAGCGTCATCGCGCTCGCTATGCCGACATGCGACCAGCCGGTCGCCGTTGCAATCGGCTCCTGAAAGATCGCCAGCGAGAACATCGCGCCGAGCGCAACGCATGTCATCAATGCGCCCGCAGCGACGATGACCCAACGATAGGAAACACCCATGGCTTCATAACCTCCATGCCGACAGAGTGATCGCGGCGCATGCGGCAAGCCTACCGCACTTTACGCCTGCGATCTCAAGACGTTTGGGCCGCGGCGGATTCGACAGCGCACTCACATCTTTTTTAAGTCGAATCGGCAAAGGCCCTATCGGCAATGCGCTCTGATCCTCGAAGCTAGCCCAATCCCAGCCTGTTAAAAAGCTCGGCCGGTGCGCCATACTGCTCGATGACTTGCCGCATAAGATGCAACATTCGTTCTCGCTCTTCGGGCCGGTCCTGCCAGAGGTCGTGCTTTTGCCCTGGATCCTTGCGTCGATTAAATAGCAGTGGCTGGCTGTCCAGGTTCCGCCGGTCTCCGGGGCCGTCGGGGGTGATCGGAATTTTCCATTGCGGCATGTCGATACCGGGAATGTAGTAGCCATGATCAACCGGCTTGTCCTGCGGCTCGATGGTGGTCGGCAGCATGGTCGAGTAGGCGTAAAGCGGTTTCTCGCGATCTGGCGGCTGGATCAGCGTCCATTCGCCATCGGTGCAGCAGATGCCTTGCCCGAATGTCCCGTAAATGACGGCGTTCCGCGCGTTGCTGGTATCTCCTTTGAGAAGCGGCAGAAATGAATGCGAGTGCGTCTTTCGTGGCGGTTCGACGCCGGCGATCGCCAGGATCGAGGCGAAGAGATCGACGGTCGACGTCAGATTTTCAATCGCGCCGCCATTGGCTTGGAAGCCGGGGTGCCAGACGAGCAGCGGAATGTTCGCGTGGCTATCGAAATGCGGGAACTGTTTGCCATAACCGCCGCGTTCGCCGAGGTCGTGTCCGTGATCGGTGGTGACGATAACGGCCGTGTCGTCCCAGAGTTGGAGTTCGTCCAGGGTGGTGAACAGCTTGCCCAGCCACCGGTCCGTCATCGTCAGTTTGGCGCCATATTGCGAGCGAACGAAAGCCAGTTCCTCGGGCCTCGCCTGGCTCATGAACTCCGCCTGGCGTGCCGCATCCTGATAGGGCGGCCACAGCGTGAAGCGGTCACGCGCCGCACCGTCGCCGTACATCGATGCATAGGGCTCCGGCACATCGAAGGGTTCATGCACGTCAAAGGACTCGACCTGCAGGAAGAACGGCTTTCCGGTCTTCGGCTTGGCGAGCCATTCGCTCGCTGATGTCATGACCTTGGCGGGGAAGAAATCAGACTCTTCCTTGAAATTCGCGACATTGGAAAAGTAGCGATGACCATAGCCCGGGCGCCATTTCTCAATATTGTGCGCCCATTGCGGCAGATCCGCCTCCGGCACGAGCGGCTCCCAGAAATCCAGTTCGTGCCCTCGAATGAATTCCGCACTTTGGAAGCTCTGGATGTAGCCGTTCGCCGACTCCTCCCAATAGTGATAGTGATCGGTGACGATCGCGGTAGTGTAACCCGCACTCTCCAGCAATTTCGGCAGACGAAGGTCGAAGGGTTCAAGTGGTCCCCAAGGACGCCATTGCATGCCGCTGAAGCCTGCAAAAATCTCACGCCGCGCCGGCATGCAGGGCAGGCTGCCGACGAAGTGATTGTCGAAACGCCAGGCCTTTTGGGCGAAAGACTGGAGATTCGGCGTCGCGAACTCGGTTCCGCCATAGGCCGAAAGAGCATTGCGGTTAACGCTGTCGATAAGCACGAGGATGATGTTCATGGAAGGACCTTCGATGTTCGTTCGAGGCGTTCACACCGCTACAGCTTCACCGCACCGGCCGCGAGATCGGAGACGAGCTTTCGCTGAAGCAGCATGAAAAGGACAAGCGTGGGCAGCGTCGAAATCACCGATGCCGTCATCACCAGATTCCATTGGGTGGTGTATTCGCCGAAAAAGCCGGCAAGCCCGACCGGCACGGTCTTGTTTTCGTCCGCTGTCATCAGTGTCAGGGCAAACAGAAATTCATCCCACGCCGACACGAAGGCGTTGACCGCGACCGTCACCACACCCGGCCAGGCGATCGGCAGTATGACCTTGAAGATGATCTGCATCGTCGAAGCGCCGTCGAGCTTGGCCGCCTCGTCGAGATCCTGGGGAATTGTGTCGAGGTAGCCGAGAAGCAGATAGATGGCGAATGGCAGGTTCATCGCCGTATAGGAAAGAACCAGGCTCAGCGGACTGTTGATCAAGCCGACGGCGAAAAACATCGAGTAAAGCGGCGTGATCAGGATCACGTAGGGAAACAGTTGCGTGCAGATCACCAGGATCAGCAGTAGGCCGCGGCCGCGGAAATCGCGGTTGCGCGAAAAGCCATAGGCGGTGATCAGCGAGATGGTAACGGCCGCAACAGTCGAGATCGTGCAGACGACGAGGCTGTTCCTGAGGTAGCTCGGGAACGGCGAGTTCTGAAGGAGCGTGTAGTAGTTTTCCAGGGTGACGCTGGTGAACAGCTGAAACGTCCGGGTGAAGATCTCCTTGTCCGGACGGAAGGAAATCAGCACCACCCAAATGAAGGGGAATGCCAAAATCAGCAGCAGGCCGAGACCCAGAATGACGGTGATTAGATCCTTTGCAAACCTGATGTGCCGCGCTCGATGCGTCATCGAAACATTCATGACGACGCTCCCCGTTTCCTGCGGGAGAGAACCCCGAGGTAGATGAGCGCGAAGGCGAACATCATCAGGCTCATGAGAACGCCGATTGCGGCACCCTCGCCGACGCGATAGTCGACAAACGAGACCGTATACATCTTCGTTGCCAGAACCTGCGTGTAATCGCCCGGCCCGCCTCGGGTGGCGAGCCAGACGTAGACGAAATTGTTGAAAGTCCAGATCGTCGTCAGCAGTGCGACGACCGCGATGACAGGTTTCAGCATCGGCAGGATGATGCGCAGGTGTATCTGAAACTCGGACGCACCGTCGATGCGGGCCGCTTCCCTCAGTTCCCTCGGAATCGACTGCAGCGCCGCGAGAAAGGTGATGATGACGAAAGGGAGCTCGCGCCAGATCAACATGGTTTCGACCGCGCCCCAGACCGTCGACGTCCTGGAAAGGAACGGAATTCCCCTGTCGATGAGCCCTGTCGACAGGAGAAGCTGGTTGACCGCGCCATAGCGGGGATCGAGCAGCCACTTCCAGGCGGCAACGGCGACGACCGGCGGCGTTACAAATGGGACAAGCACCAGCGACCGGACAAGCCAGCCGATGCGCCATCTGGCAAAGACCTCGGCGTTGAGAAGGATCGCGAGCGCAAGTCCGAGGGCCAATCGAATGACGACCGTCACGAATGTCAGCAGGAAAGCCGTGTTGAACAACGCGCCGGCAATTCCTTCATCCTTGAGGACCGTGGCAAAGTTGGCAAAACCGACCCACCGACCCTCCTTTCCCAGATCGAAAAGGCTGAGGTCCTGAAAGCTGAGCGCGATATTGTAGAATGCCGGGCCGGCGAAAAAGATTGCCAGGATGAGTATCGCCGGCATGACCAGGCCATAAGGCTCGAAATGCCAACTCCGGAATGATCCTCGTCTTTCGGCGCGCTTGGCCAGCGCGCCGTCCGGGTTTGCGGAAACAGACATGGTCAGTCCTTGCCGCGGGCGAGCAAGTCGTTGAGCTCCTTGATGATGACATCCGCAGCCTCATCAGGATTGCGCTGCCCGGAGAATACGGCGCCGAACTCACGATTGATAAGGGCTGTCATGCTCGACACCTTGATCGGGGAAGAGATGTACCGCTCGAAGGTCTGCGCCAACGGAAGCATCGTCACATAGCCCTGCTCGGCCGGCGGAAACTGGAGCTGTGAAAGCAGCGACTTTTGCGAGGGATACTGGTTATAGGTTTTGAAGGTCTCGGGGCCGACCAGATATTTGACGAACTCCCAGGCCTCCTTCTGATGCTTGGTGTTGGGATTGATACCCAGCGCACGTCCGCCAAGATGGGAGATGCGCTTCTCCGTCCCTTTCGGGATTGGTGCCGTCAGCAGCGGCTTGTCCGATTGTTTCTGGGCGGCCCTGAAGGTTTGCGGCGGAAAGAAAGTGATCGCGCAATCGCCTCGGCCAAGCCCCCCGATCAGCTCCGGATCGCCCCACGCATTCACGGTGATGAGATTTTCCGGCGCTGTTCCGTCCACGAAAAACTGGTTGAAATAGTTCATCGCCGCCGCCAGTTGCTCCGGCGTCACCGACACCTTCCATTTCCCCGGGCTTCCCTCCGTGACCAGGGTCGAGCCGTTGCTCCAGAGGTAATAATTCACAAGTGTCCACATGCCACTGTCGGGTGCGCTGCCTGCGGGGAAGCAGAACCCGTATTGTTCGGTTCCGCCACCTTCGGTGGTCAATGTCTTGGCAGCTGCCGCAAGATCGTCCCAGCTATCCGGAAAGTTTGAAACACCTGCTGCCTGTAGGAGATCCGGGCGATAGGCCATTGAGAATGTATCTGCCGTCCATGGCAGGCCGAAGATTTTGCCGTCGAGGGTGGCGAGGTCGAGAGCCAGAAAATCGTCGGTGCCAGCTCCCGGCGCATTCGATTGGATGAGAGGACTGAGATCGAGCAGCAGCTTCGATCGCGCCAGATCACGCGTCCACACGAAAGCCAGCTGTTGAACATCCGGTCCCGCACCGGCGGGAATTTCGCGCGCCAACTGGGCAAGTGTGTCGCCGCCCGACATCGTCTCCAATTTGACCTGGACATCGGGATGACCGGAGTTCCAGGCGTCGACGGCGGCAATCAGGCCTTGAATTTCGGTCGGGGGATCGAATTGACGAAACGTCAGCTGGACCTTGTCCTGCGCTGCCGATGGAACGATCGCAAAGATCATCGACGCCGCCGTCGTCGCGGCGAAAATCAGCTGCCGGCCTATGCCGTTTTTAAACATCGGTTCCTCCTCCTTCTATCCCCATCCCGCGCTCCGATTTCCTTGTCGAAGGCTTATTCTTCTGTGTAGAGCATCCGTCGAAACGTGCCGATGAGCACGAAATCCCGTACATGATGGGCTTTCGTCGCTCTTGGCACGCCAGAATTAGTCTACTATTGTTGTGTACAATGTGGCGCAGATGGTGCTGAGGTCAAATGCAAACATGCTATATGTTATGCATAATTCGCATAGGGAGAGAGACGGATGCGGGAGCTACGCCAATTTGTCGAAGTGGCAAACCAGCGATCGATCTCGCGTGCCGCCAAGAAGCTGAATATTTCGCAGCCGGCGCTTTCCCGCGCTATCCGGCAACTCGAAGACAGCTACGGTGTTCCGCTGTTCAACAGGACCGGAGCCGGCGTCGAATTAAGCGTTTACGGTTCAGCCCTTTACAGCCGGGCGGTGCGGATATTGCCGGCGCTCGATGAAGCGAAAGAAGAGATCGAACATCTTCAGGGCCGCGCCAAGGCCGTTATTCGCATAGCCACCGGCGATCTTTGGGGGCTCGTCATATTGCCGGGCATCATAAAAGCCTTCAGCCGGACGCATCCGGGTGTCGTCGTCCACGTCGAGATAGCCGATGACGGCACGCGTTTCGAGGGGATGCGGCACGGCGTCTACGATCTCGTCTTCGGAACGCTCTCCTACAAATATGAAGCCGTCATGCAGGTCGAGTTCGAAACGCTGGCAAGACAGGCAACCTACATCTACTGCGATAGGGATCACCAATTGGCCAAAGCGGCGACTGTCACCCTCGATGATCTTCTGCGTCAGCGCTGGATCAGCCCCGGTTACGGAGATGACGAAGGGCCTGGTCAACTCGAGCGTCAGACCCGCGATTTTGCGGTCCGTGTGGATTCCATGTTGCAGGCTCTGTTGATCATGCAGGGTTCGCCGCTGGTGATGGCCGCCTCCAGCGGCTTTGCGAAATTGTTCGATGGGTTCGGGATCAGACCGGTGATGTTCCAGGACCACGGCCGGGTACAGGAATCGGGTGCAATCTATTCTCCGCGTGCACTCGAAAAATCTGCGGTCCGCGATTTCCTGCGTCTGGTGCGTGGTTCGATGCCGTTGTTGGCGTTGCCTGAATTCTCGCTCGCTGAAACTGCGTGATCAAAGCATGCGAAACATCACCAATGCGTCGACGTAACCTCGCGTCGGATGAAGGAAGACACCAGGAAGCCGGCCGACGATATCGAAGCCAAGAGATTGCCACAGCTGAACCGCGCGCTCGTTGCTGCTGACGACGAAGTTGAACTGCATGGCCCGAAAGCCCCTCAGGCGGGCATGGTCGAGGGAATGTTCGTGCATCCGGCGGGCGACGCCGCGGCCGCTCGCAGCAGCATCGGTCATGTAGCCGCAATTGCAGACATGCCGTCCGCCACCGGCTTGATTGGTCTTGATGTAATATGTGCCGAGGATCACGCCATCCTCTTCGGCGACGAAGGTCTCGCGGTCCGGCCCCATCCAGTAGGCGAGCGCATCGGCTTCGGTCAGATCGCGATCGAGCGCATAGGTTTCGCCGGCGCGGATCGTCGGACCGATGATCCTCCAGATGGCGCTTCGATCGTTCTCGTCTGCAGGTCGGATCAGCATGCCCGATCTCTAACGAAACCGGGCGCGCCACGCAACGGGTAGCCAGCCTCCGGCAAAGTTGGAAGCGTCCCGATCTCAAACTCTCTCGAGTGCGATCGCAATCCCCTGTCCGACGCCGATGCACATGGTCGACAGCGAGTATTGTCCGCCGGTCTCCAGAAGCTCGAGCGCTGCCGTGCCGGTAATGCGTGCGCCCGACATGCCGAGCGGATGGCCAAGCGCGATCGCGCCGCCATTGCGGTTCACGCGTGCGTCGTCATCGGCAATCCCGAGCGCGCGCAGCACCGCTAGCCCCTGGCTGGCAAAGGCCTCGTTGAGTTCGATCACGTCGAACTGGTCCGCGGTCATGCCGAGCCGTGCCATCAGCTTGCGCGAGGCTGGGATCGGCCCGACGCCCATCACCCTTGGCGGAACGGCGGCAGCCGCGCCGCCGAGGATGCGGGCGATCGGCGTCAGGCCATATTTCCGCGCCGCCGCTTCGGAAGCGACGATCAGTGCGGCCGCCCCGTCATTGACGCCGGAGGCATTGCCTGCCGTCACCGTGCCGCCTTCCTTCTTGAAAGGTGTGGCGAGTTTCGCCAGCGTTTCGATCGTCGTTGCGCGCGGATGCTCGTCCTTCTCTACGACAACGGGATCGCCCTTGCGCTGCGGAATGCTCACCGGCGTGATCTCCTTCGCCAGCCGTCCGTTCGCCTGGGCGGCGGCCGCCTTCGCCTGGCTTCGCACCGCAAACGCATCCTGATCTTCGCGGCTGACATGATAGTCTTCGGCAACATTCTCGCCGGTCTCCGGCATGGAATCGACGCCATACTGCTTCTTCATCAGCGGATTGACGAAGCGCCAACCGATCGTCGTGTCGTGGATTTCGGCGGCCCGCGAGAAAGCCGTCTCGGCCTTCGGCATGACGAAGGGCGCGCGTGACATGCTTTCGACGCCGCCAGCGATCATCAGCTCGGCCTCCCCGGCGCGGATGGCGCGCGCCGCCGTGATCACCGCATCCATGCCGGAGCCGCAGAGCCGGTTGATTGTCGTGCCGGGAACCGCGATCGGCAGGCCGGCGAGCAGGGCCGACATGCGCGCGACATTGCGGTTGTCCTCGCCCGCCTGGTTGGCGCAGCCGAAGATCACATCGTCGACGGCGTCCCAGTCGACGGCGGCATTTCGTTGCATCAGCACCTTCAGCGGGATTGCGCCGAGGTCGTCGGCGCGCACCTGGGAGAGCGAGCCGGCGAAGCGGCCGATCGGCGTTCTGATATAGTCGCAGATAAAAGCTTCGGTCATGGCTTTTCCTCAGAGTTTGGGGACGACGAGGTCGGCAACCGGCCCCTCGAGGTGCAGCGGCGCGCCGGTCATGGCCTGCAGTTCCTCCTGTGACATCGCGGCCAGCTTCTCGCGCAGGACGAAACGTCCCTTGACGATGTCGATGACGGCGTGGCTGGTATAGACGCGGGTGATGCAGGCGACGCCGGTCAGCGGGAAGGTGCATTTTTCCACCAGCTTCGGCTCGCCTGTCTTGGTGACGTGCTCGGTGATGACGCAGACCTGCTTGGCGCCGTGCACCAGGTCCATGGCGCCGCCGACGGCCGGCACGCCTTTGCTGCCCACCCGCCAGTTGGCAAGGTCGCCGCTCTGGGCAACCTGATAGGCGCCGAGGATCGCGACGTCGAGATGGCCGCCGCGCACCATGGCGAAGCTGTCGGCGTGATGGAAGAAGGCGGCACCCGGCTTCAGCGTCACCGCCTTCTTGCCGGCGTTGATCAGATCCCAGTCCTCTTCGCCGGCTGCCGGCGGCTCGCCGAAATTCAGGATGCCGTTTTCGGTGTGGAAGATCGCCTGCCGGCCGGGCGGCTGATAACGGGCGACCATTTCGGGAAAGCCGATGCCGAGGTTCACATAGGCGCCGTCGGCAATGTCCTGCGCGGCGCGCCAGGCGATCTGCGCGTTGGAAAGCTTGATGTCTTCGCGGGTGTTAATGGGGCTGATATCGATGGTCATACGTAGGCCACTCCGGCTCGAATGAGCTCTTCTTCCTGCTGGGGATTGGGAACGGCAACGACGCGGTCGACGAAGATGCCCGGTGTCACCACCTGCTCGGGATCGATGCCGCCGGCCGGCACGATGGATGAGACCTGGACGATGGTCTTTGCTGCCGCCATGCACATTAGCGGATTGAAGTTGCGGCCGGCCTTGTTGTAGGTGAGGTTGCCCTGGATGTCGCCGATCGCAGCCTTGACGATCGCGAAGTCGGCCTTCAGCCAGCGCTCCTGCACGTAATGGCGGCCGTCGAATTCGGCGATGACCTTGCCGTTGGCCAGTTCGGTGCCATAGGCCGTCGGCGTATAGAAAGCCGGGATGCCGGCCCCGCCGGCGCGGATGCGCTCGGCAAGCGTTCCCTGCGGCACCAGCTCGAGCTCGATTTCGCCGGCCAGATATTTGTCGGTAAAGGCGCGCGGATCCGATGAACGCGGGAATGAGCAGATCATCTTCCGCACCATGCCGGCATCGATCATCGCAGCGATACCGATGCGCCCGTTGCCGGCATTGTTGTTGATCACGGTAAGGTTCTTGGAGCCCTTGTCGATCAGGGCATGAATGAGCTCGATCGGCGCGCCCGAGCCACCAAAACCACCGATCATGACGGTCGCGCCATCCCCGATCTCAGAGACGGCTTCCGCCGTGCTCCCGACTGTCTTGTCCATGCGGGATCTCTCCTTGGCTAGATGCGGCCGGGAACTCTCCATCCCGCCCTCTGCCGTAGACATAAAGCGCGGCAGGTCAAGCGACAATATATTTGTGCGATATTTGACATTTGTTCGTATATCGCACAAAATGAAGTGAATCCATTGGAGACCGAACCCATGCGCGAAACGGATTTCGTCAGCGGCTTTGCCCGCGGCCTGAAGGTGATCGAAGCTTTCGGCGAAACCCGGCAGCGGCTTTCGATTGCCGAGGCCGCCAAGCTGACGGAGCTTGACCGCGCCACCGTGCGTCGCTCGCTGCTGACGCTCGCCGAGCTCGGTTATGCCGATTATGACGGCAAATTCTTCACGCTGACGCCGAAGATCCTGCGCCTTGGCCATGCCTATCTCGCAGCGACGCCGCTGCCGGCGCTGCTGCAGCCGCATCTCGATCATCTTTCGGAAAAGGCCGGGCAGAGCGCCTCGGCCTCGGTGCTCGACGGCACCGACATCGTCTATATCGCCCGCGCCTCGCAGCGCCGCGTCATGTCGATCAACCTCACCCCCGGCAGCCGCCTGCCCGCCTACTGCGCCTCGATGGGCCGCGTGCTGCTTGCGGCCTTGGCCGAGAGCGAGGCGCGCGCCATCCTTGCCCGCAGCGAGCTGAAGCAAAACACGCCGAATACCAAGACAGACCCCGAGGACCTCATCGCCGAGTTCCGGCGTGTCCGCGCCGAGGGTTATGCCATCATCGATCAGGAGCTGGAGATCGGCCTCTGCTCCATCGCGGTGCCTGTCGACAACGACCGCGGCGAAACGGTCGCGGCAATCAACATCGGCGCGCCGGCCGCCCTCGTGCCGGCGGCGGAGATGAAGGAACGCTATCTGCCGCTGCTGAAGGAAACACAGGCCGCGTTGCGGCCTCTGCTGCGGCGGTGACGGTGGCCGACGCAGCGCATATTGCGGGCCCGCGCCGTGACCCAGCTGGGGATCTGCCGGGCTCACGGACCAACGACATCTTTCTCAACAATAACAATCAAGCCGTCGAAGCATTCCCACTTGATGTATCATAATTTCCGATATACATCATTTCATCGGAAATGGTGGGGGAATGATGGAACGCTCGTTTTTGACGATTGCCGCCGGCGAGAATAATGATGCGATACGCGCGCTTTCGGCGCCGGCGCGGCTGGAGATGCTCAAGCTGCTTTGCGCCAAAGGGCCGATGAATATCAACGATATCGCGCGTGCCCTTTCTCTTCCTCAATCGACTGTCGCTACCGGGATCCAGATTTTGGAAGATGCCCGGCTTGTCGATTCCCAGCTGACAAAGGCCCGCAAGGGAAACCAGAAGATCTGCTCGGCGATCTACAGCGAAATTCTGATCAGCTTTGAGGAAAGTGCGGCCCAAAGGGCCAACAATATCATCGAAGTCGAGATGCCGGTCGGGCTCTATACCAGCTGTGACGTGCATGCGCCGTGCGGTCTTTGCTCTACCGAGAGCGTCATCGGTCCGCTCGATGTGCCCGACTATTTTCTGGATCCACAACGTATGCAGGCCGGGCTTGTCTGGTTCGGCAGGGGCTATGTGGAATATAAATTCCCCAACAATGCCAAGGTGTTGAATAAAGATATCCGCGCCATCGAGTTTTCGCTTGAGCTGTCGTCCGAGGTGCCGGGCACCAATCCGGACTGGCCTTCCGATATAACCCTCTGGGTCAATGGAATGGCGATCGGAACCTGGACGTCGCCCGGCGACTATGGCGACAAGCGCGGCGCCTTCACTCCGGCTTGGTGGAAGCTCGAGGGCTCGCAATATGGGATGATGAAGACCTGGCGGATATCCACGCGCGGCACCTTCATCGACGGTATCGCCGCCTCGAATGTCACGCTCAGCGATCTCGCGCTTGCCCAGCACTCTTCCATCCGGCTCCGTGTCGGTATCGCCGAGAATGCCGGCCATACCGGCGGCGTCAATATTTTCGGCCGCGGCTTCGGAAATCACGGACGCGACATCATCATGCGGCTGCATGTATAAAAAATCGAAATCGGAAATCTTGATTTAAATATCACGATTCTTTCCAGTTCGGGTCGCGAATAAAATCGCCCAAACAACTGTAATTACACAATTTTTTCTGAAATTCCTATTAGTATGATTAAAGTCGCAACTTGGTTGACAGAACAACATTCCTGATATCAAGTTAGAGGCAAGAAAACAAAATACCTGATATATAAACGGGAGGATCCGTTGAAGACGAACGTTGTGGTTCACCGCGATTTCCGCATCGCGACCATTGATTCCAGGCTCTACAGTTCATTTCTCGAGCATCTCGGCAGGGCGATCTACGGGGGCATTTATGAGCCCGGACATCCGACCGCCGATGAGGACGGATTCCGCCGCGATGTCCTCGATCTGGTCCGTGAGCTCGACACGCCATACTGCCGCTATCCCGGCGGCAACTTCGTCTCGGCCTATAATTGGGAAGACGGCGTCGGCCCGCGCGCCGAGCGCCCGGTGCGCCTCGACCTTGCCTGGCGCACCCGCGAAGCCAACCAGATCGGCGTCAACGAATTCGTCGACTGGTGCAAGAAGGCCAACACCAAGCCGATGCTTGCCGTCAATCTCGGCTCACGCGGCCTGGATGCCGCCCGCAATTTCCTCGAATATTGCAATCATCCGGGCGGCACCTACTGGTCGGATCTGCGCCGCAAGCACGGCTGGTCCAATCCGCACGATGTCAAATTGTGGTGCCTCGGCAACGAGATGGATGGCCCCTGGCAGGTCGGCCACAAGTCGGCCTATGAATATGGCCGGCTGGCGGATGAGACGGCGAAGGCCATGCGCGGCTTCGACAAGTCGCTTGAACTCGTGGTCTGCGGCTCGTCCAATTCCGACATGAAGACCTATCCCGAATGGGAAGCGCAAGTCCTCGAGCAGTGCTATGACAGCGCCGACCATATCTCGCTGCATATGTACTTTGCCAACCGCGAGAAAAATACCCTCAACTATCTCGCCCGCGCGACGAAGCTCGACCGCTACATCACCACCATCGGCGGCGTGATCGACTACATCAAGGCGAAAAAGCGCTCGAAGAAGACGATCGGCATTTCCTTCGACGAATGGAATGTCTGGTATCATTCCAACCAGCAGGACAAGGAGATCCTGGCGCGCGACGAGTGGCCGGATGCGCCGCATCTCCTGGAAGACATCTATAATTTCGAGGACGTGCTGCAGGTCGGCGGCATCTTGAACACCTTCATCCGCCGCTCCGACCGGGTGCGCATCGCCTGCATCGCGCAGCTCGTCAACGTCATTGCCCCGATCATGACCGAGGACGGTGGCGCGGCATGGCGCCAGACCATCTATTACCCGTTCTATTACGCCTCCAGATATGGCCGTGGAACGGCGCTGCAGCTGATCGTCGATGGCCCGACCTATGATAGCGACGAGGAGAACGACGTCCCCTATCTCGACGTATCGGCAGTCCATTCCGAGGACGGCAGGACGCTGACCTTCTTTGCCGTCAACCGCCATCCGAGCACGGCGCTCGATCTCGATGTGCGGCTGGAAGGCTTCGGAAATGCCCGCGTGGTCGAGCAGGTGGAAATGACCCACGGTGATCTGGAAGCCGTCAACACGGCAGCGCGGCCGCAGACCGTCGCCCCAGTCAATGTCGAGAGTGGAAAGATTGAGGATGGACGGTTGCGGGCAGCGTTGAAACCGTTCTCCTACAACGTCATCCGGCTGTCGGTGTGACAGCTACCGCCGGGGTAGCCCATTTGGGGCACGCCCCGGCTGAAGATATTCGGCTCGCTGCGAGGAGGCAGGGAGCCGGAGGGATGGTTCACTGAGGCTCTGGACTTTCAGGTCCTGATGCCTCTGCGAACCGACAACCGCGACATGCCCATGCGTGCCTTTGCGGCCGCGGCATGATCGCATTCAAGGGAGGAGTTCATGCAAAAGTGGAAGAGGTTTGCATTCGGCTTCGTGCTGGCCACGTTCGGCCTGACCGCAGTGGCCGGAGCCCAAGAATACACCTCCTTGCCGCGCAAGGAGACGCTCATCGTCGAAAATCCGGAAGGGACGATCAAAAATCCCGGCTGGTTCAACATCTGGGTCAATGGCGGCGGCGGCGTATCGACCGGCCTGCAGCAGCTGACCATGGATACGCTCTGGTATATCGACCCCGAACAAGGACTTGGCGGCGCGACCTGGGACAATTCGCTGGCTGCCGACAAGCCGCAATATAATGGCGACTTCACCGAGATGACCGTGAAACTGCGCAAGGGGCTCTTCTGGAGCGACGGCGTGGAGTTCACGGCAGACGACGTGGTCTATACCGTGAAGACGCAGATGGATCACCCCGGCATGGTCTGGAGTGCTGCTTTCTCGGTGCAGGTGGCAAGCGTCGAGGCGACCGACCCCTCGACGGTCGTGTTCAAGCTGAAGAAGCCCAATTCGCGCTTCCACGCCCTCTTCACCGTTCGCTGGAACGGCGCCTGGATCATGCCCAAGCATGTCTTCGAGAAAGTCGAAGATCCGCTTCGTTATGATTTCGCCAATCCCGTTTCGCTCGGCGCCTACAAGCTCAAGTCATACGACCCCCAGGGCAAGTGGTATACCTGGGAGAAGCGTGACGACTGGCAGCGGACCTCGCTTGCCCGCTTCGGCGAGCCGGCCCCGAAATACGTGACCTATACCGATCCCGGCCCGCCGGATAAACGCACCATCGCGCAGCTCGAGCACAATCTCGATATCATTCACGACAACACGCCTGAGGGCATGTTCACGTTGAAGGAAAAATCCAAGACGATCGAGACATGGTTCCCGGGCTTCCCCTTCGCCCATCCGGATCCGACACTTCCGGCGGTCATCTTCAACACCCAGAATCCGCCCTTCGACAATGCCGATGTACGCTGGGCGCTTGCCCTGCTGATCGACATCAAGGCGGTTGATATGGCGAGCTACCGCGGCGCTG
This sequence comes from Rhizobium aouanii, assembly GCF_037002925.1. NCBI lineage: Bacteria > Pseudomonadati > Pseudomonadota > Alphaproteobacteria > Hyphomicrobiales > Rhizobiaceae > Rhizobium > Rhizobium aouanii. The sequence goes on along the minus strand of NZ_JBAMYD010000004.1, from coordinate 300,211 downwards.
CCACGCTTTCGGCGCTCGGCGTGCCGCCGACGGCGGCCACGATGAAAGACTATCAGGCGCCGATGCAGGATTGGCTGAAGAATTTCGAGATCGATACCGGCAAGAGCAAGATCAAGCCTTATGACCCGACGGTCGGGCAACAGATCGCCGATATCCTGCGCAAGCAGCCGAAGTTCAAGGACCAGATCCCGACCGACCCTGAGGCAATCAGCGGTGCGTTCGGCTATGGCTGGTGGAAACCGGATCCGAAGGCTGCCGGCGAACTGCTGGAGAAGGCAGGCTTCAAGAAATCCGGCGGCAAATGGCTGACCCCTGATGGACAGCCCTTCAAGATCCGGATGACGGTGGAAGGCGACACACGCTCGGTCTTCACCCGCGCCGGGACGCTGATCGCACAGCAATGGGCGGCATTCGGCATCGACGCCAAAGCCGTGCCGGCCGCGAAACTTTGGCAGACGGCGCTACAGCCCGGCGATTTCCAGGTGGCGATCGCCTGGAGCGTCGAAACCTGGGGCGGCGATCCCGACCTGTCGTTCTTCCTCGATAGCTGGCATTCGCAGTTCGTGGCCAAGAAGGGTGAGAACCAGCCGCCGCGCAATTGGCAGCGCTGGAGCAATCCGGAGCTCGACAAGATCATCGAAAGCATTCGCGGCATCAGCGCCGACGATCCCAAGGGCGTCGAGCTCGGCAAGGATTATCTGAAGCTGGTCGCCCGCGAAATGCCGACGATCCCGCTGATGTCGTATAACGTCTTCACCTCGATGGATACGACCTATTGGACCGGCTATCCGACGATCGCCGATCCCTATACCGATCCGGTGCCGAATTGGGCCAACTCCAGGCTGATGATGGTCAAGCTCAAGCCGGCACAACCGAAATAATCCTCCCAACGCCGGCGCGAGTGTTGCGCGCCGGCCCCCTAATCGACGGGCATGTGGCATGTCCGTCGATCCTTTCCACTTGATGAAGGGAACCAGAGAGGAACCACCGCCCTATGACGTCCTATCTGATCTTTGTGCTGAAGCGGTTCGGTCAGTTTCTGCTTGTCGTATTCCTTGGCGTGACCATCACATTCTTCGTCACCCACCTGACCCCGATCGATCCGGTCGAAGAAAGCATAGGCGCCATCACCCAGATGGGGCAGTCCGATCCCAATGCGATCGAGCTGATGCGCCAGTCGCTTCGCGAGCTCTACGGCATGGAGGGCTCGATCTGGCAGCAATATCTGAATTTCTGGCTGCGGCTCGCGACCGGTGATCTCGGTCCCTCGCTCTCGGCCTTTCCCACACCCGTTTCCACCATCATCCTGCGGTCCCTGCCCTGGACCATCGGGCTGATGACGGTGTCGACCCTCATCACCTTCGTGCTCGGCAATGCCATCGGCGCGCTTGCCGGCTATTACCGCAAGGACATGGTGCTGAAAGCCGTCAGCCTCGTCTTCATCGCCCTGCTTCCCATTCCCTATTACATTCTGGCCTTCGTGCTTTTGATTGTGTTCGGCTATCTCTGGCCGGTGCTGCCGATCAATGGCGGCTACGAGATGAACGCCAATCTCGACCTCTCCTTTGCGCTGGTCTTCGATATTCTGAAACACTCGATCCTGCCGGCCTTGTCGCTGATTCTGGTCGGCGCCGGCAGCTGGCTGATCGGCATGCGCGCGCTTGTTTCCAACATCATCACCGAGGATTATGTCGTCTTCGCCGAGCTTGGCGGCGTTCCGAAGCGGAAGATCCTGCGCTCCTATATCGCCCGCAATGCCATGGTGCCGCAGTTCACCGGGCTTGCCATGTCGCTGGGCGCGATCTTCAACGGCACGGTCATCACTGAAATCGTCTTCGGCTATCCGGGCATCGGCAACCTGCTGATCGAAGCAGTGCATGCCGGCGACTACAGCCTGGTGCTCGGCCTCAGCGCATTGTCGATCGTCGGCGTTGCCGCCGCGGTGTTCATCATCGACATTCTGAGCCCGCTGATCGATCCGCGCATCAAGGTGGAATAGAGCATGTTTACGATCGTCCGCGACCTCGCGCGCCAGAATATGGAATTCCTCAGCGGCCTGCTGCTCTTTGCCGTCATCGTCGGATTGATAGTGGTGTCCTATTTCTCGCCTTACAGCGCGACCGACATCTATCTTCTGCCGCCCGATATGCCGCCCGATGGCGAATATTGGCTCGGCACGACGTCGCGCGGCCAGGACGTTTTCTGGCAACTGACGACCGCGCTTCGCAACACCCTGTTTTTCGGCATCGGCGTCGCCGTCATTTCACGCATCATCTCGCTGGTCGTCGGCCTCGTCGCCGGTTATGCCGGCGGCGCCGTCGACCGGGTGCTGATGGCCATCAACGACAGCGTCATGGTCATCCCGCAATTTCCGCTGCTGATCCTGTTCTATTTCGTGCTGAAGGACAGCATGACCTGGACGGCACTGATCCTCATCATGGCCTCGCTCGGCTGGTCCTACGACGCACGCCTCATCCGTTCGGTGGCGATCAGCCTGAAGACGAGATCCTTCACCACCCAGAGCGTCTATTCCGGCATGAGCATGCGCAAGATCCTTGTCGAGGAGCACCTGCCCTATGTTCTGCCGATCGTCTTTGCCACCACGATGAACAACATGATCTGGTCGATCGGCATGGAAATCACCCTGTCGGTGCTCGGCTTTACCGATATCGAGACACCGACCATGGGCATGATGATCTATTGGGCCAATGCGCATTCGGCGCTGATATCGGGCATATGGTGGTGGGTGGCCGCCCCCGTCGCCGTCATCGTCGTCCTCTTCCTAGCGCTCTTCCTGCTGTCCATGTCGATGAACGAATACAATGATCCGCGCAGCCGGCTGAACCGGATGGGAAGTTAGTATGGATCCTTTGGTCGAAATTGAGAATCTGAAAGCCTATTACCGTGCCTTCCTCTTCGGCGTTGATCGCGAGGTGCGCGCCGTGGACGATATCAGCCTGACGATTGCCCGCGGCGAGGTCTATGGCGTTGCCGGTGAATCGAGCAGCGGCAAGACCACCTTGATCAAGACCATCGCCGGCGCCATCCGGCCGCCGCTGCGGGTCGTGTCGGGAAAAGTGACTTTTCATTTCGACGGCGGCACCCAGGATATCTACGCGATGAAGCCGGAAGATCGGCTGGCGCTGCGCTGGAAGCATCTGTCCTATATCATGCAGGGCTCGATGAATGTGCTCAATCCGGTGCGCCGGATCCGTCATTCCTTCACCGATTTCGCCTTTCGCCACATGAAGGTCAGCGGCCCGGTGTTTTTCGAAAGGGTCGCCACCCATCTGCAGCGGCTGAAGCTCGATCCGCATCTGCTCGACGCCTATCCCCACGAACTCTCAGGCGGCATGCGCCAGCGCATGACCATTGCACTGGCCACCATCCTGACGCCCGAATTCATCATCGCCGACGAACCGACGACCGCGCTCGACGTCATCGTTCAGCGCGACGTGCTGTCAATGATCCGCGAAATCCAGCGCGAGATGGGCTCGTCCTTCCTGTTCGTCACCCATGATATGGGGGTTCACGCGACGGTCTCCGACCGCATCGGCATCGTCTATGCCGGGCGTCTTGTCGAGGAAGCGCCGACCCCCAAGCTCTTCAACATGCCGCTCCACCCCTATACGCAGCACCTCGTCGGCAGCCTGCCGCGCATCGGCGACGCGACGGCTCGCCCTTCGCTGGAGGGGCGCCCGCCGAACCTCGCCATGCCGCCGGAAGGCTGCCGGTTTCACCCGCGCTGTCCGAAGCGCATGGACATCTGCTCGCAGAAGGTTCCGCCGCTCGTCACCGTCGAGCCGCAGCGGCGCGTCGCGTGTTTTGCCGTTACGGGAGATCAGGTTTGAGCGCTCTTCTTAGCCTCTCGCATGTCACCAAAGTCTACCGCCAGGGCGGCATGCTCGGCCGGCGGCTGATCACGGCAGTCAAGGACGTCAGCTTCGAACTGGGAGCGGAGCCAGAGATCCTCTCGATCGTTGGCGAATCCGGCTCGGGAAAATCGACGATCGCGGCGATGATCCTCGGCCAGACCGAACCAACGGAAGGCGAGCTTCAATTCAGCGGCAGGACCGTCGCAATCCATAGCAGAGCCGAACGCACGGCTTTCATGAAAGAGGTCCAGCCCGTTCTGCAGAACCCCTTCGAAGCCTTCAATCCGCTGAAACGTGTCGATCGTTATCTCTTCGAGACCGCCCGCAATTTTTCGTTCTCGGGAAACCGGCCGGACCGAGAGCAGGCGGAGAAGATGGCGGATGCCGCCCTCGTCCATGTCGGCCTGACCCTTGAAGAAGTGAAAGGCCGGTTTCCCCACGAATTATCGGGCGGCCAGCTTCAGCGCGTCGCCATCGCCCGGGCGCTGATCCCGCAACCCCGCCTGCTGGTGGCCGATGAACCGGTCTCGATGGTCGACGCATCGCTGCGCATGGCCATCGTCAATCTCTTCGCCCGCTTAAAAAATGAGCTCGGCCTTTCGATCGTTTACATCACCCACGACCTCGCCACCGCCTATTATATCAGTGACAACATCATCATCATGCGCAAAGGCGAAATCGTCGAGCGCGGACAGGCGCGGGCCGTGTTGGATGATCCGCAGCATGAGTATTCGCGGGCGCTGAAGGATGCGGTGCTGGCGGCGGATTTTAGCGTGGCGACGTAGGCGCTGCGGGGCAGATGCGGCAATGCCTGCGTCTGTCGCCCGGCGCGATCTCTTCGCGTGGGTGGCGGGAAAACGGGGCTCATTCGCTCGAGTTACTCAACGACGGTGGCTGGCAAGCCGGCACCGCTCATAAGTTGACTGTTGTGGTCTCGCGCGGACATTTGAAGAGATGGCTGACAAATCAGTCGCCTTGACGGGGATCTGGACCGTCAACGACGCTATTTCGATCGCGTGGGATAACAGCCACGTACGGATTCGGTCGGTCGCGCCGTCCAACTACTGTTTGCTTTACCGGATCTGAATTTCCGCCTATTCCCCGACTGATTTACCTTCCGGCTCGAATCTCCAGTTGAGGCGCGCGCCCGCATATCCTATTGATTCGGTTATTCGTTGGGCGAAATCATTGGATGAGATTGATATCCAAATGATTTTGCTGCGTGGGCTGAGATCGTAAACGCGAGATCGGCCTTCCCAGGCTTTATAGCGGATCTGATCCGCGCGTGTATGGTCGATCCGGGGAGCTGGAGAATGCTGTGATGATCGAGTGCTTCAATCTGCGGGGCGTGTATACCAACCCGCTCTTCGAGAGCGGCAATCAGGAGCGCGAACTTACAAACAGATACTATGGTTGGAGAAACGGCCTCGACGCACAATATTCGAGAACACGGAAGCTGCTAGAAAATTTCAAAGCGGTGGGATGCCCGACGCAACTGATGAAGATGATCAGGCGAACCGTGATCGTATGAGGCTGTATCCATGAACTCCGCCGCGGCAAAACTCGCGATCGCGCATCAATAGACAGAGTATTCACTGTATTTTGGGGGTTCACGTTTTACTTCGTTGGATCCGCACGATAAATAAATAAATGGTGAACGAATGAGCAAAGAACTCAACTTTCGTGTTTCGGCCAAAACCGCTCGGCTAATCGGACGAGAAAACGTTTCAGCCGCTGATGGTGCAATCTCGGAACTGGTGAAAAACTCGTATGATGCGGACGCTGCGGTTAGCGTCGTCGCATTCCTTTCTAGGTACAGATCGCTCCCGCAGACTTTGCCAGCTGAAGAACATCGATGGCTGCTGCAGCGCCATCCGGAAATGGCGATTTATTTTGAGATAAAGGAGAAGGCGTTTGCCGTTCGCCCCGATCTTCCGGAACAGGACCGCGAAATTCTGGAAACCGCCGTCCTACGTATTCGCGACCTCTTCATCCTCGATAACGGAAAGGGCATGTCTGCAGATGCTATAATCCATAGCTGGATGGTAATCGGCACGAATTTTAAGGAAAAGAATGATCTTTCGGATGGCGGGCGAACCCGAACAGGTGCCAAGGGAATTGGTCGGTTTGCTCTGGACCGCCTCGGCGAGAAGAGCCTTGTGGCTTCGCGGGCTTTTTCGCAGTCCGGCATCCTTGAAGGTCTGACCTGGTCCGTTGACTGGGGCGCGTTCGAAGATGAAGGTGCCGTACTCGACGACATTAAAGCTGTACTTGATGAAGGTACTGACGATTTTACAACAATCGTGAAGCGCCTTCTTGGCATTCAGCAGATCGCCTCTGCACTCCGACAAACGAGCGAAGCCGAAGAGGAAATTACTCAGCCAGTAATATGGGAAACAGGTACCTGTATCCAGATTTCTTTACTCCGTGACGATTGGAACGAGACCGGTATTGAAAACCTGCGTCACGCACTTGGTCTGCTTGTTCCACCGGATGAACAAGCCTCATTCAGGATCGTGATGTTTGACGAAAGCCATCCCGGCGAGGACGTCGAAGTGACATCCGAGGTGCTACAAGACTTTGATTACAAGATCGAAGCAACCGTTCGAGAAACTGGCAACGTCGAAATCTCGATCTGGCGCAACGAGCTGGACACAAGTAAGCTCTCAGATCCGCTCTTTGAGCGGCGGGAGATGAAGAAATTTCCGTTCAACCGCGAATCTTTTTCCAAGCAACCAGTCGAGTACACCAAAACCCTCGCCGAATTGTTTGGCGCAAAGAATAAGGAGCTGTTAGGCGCCGCCAAGCAAATTGGGCCCTTCTCGGTCAAGCTTAGGTTTTACAAGCTCACACTGGGTGGGAAAGACGATCAACGCAAATATCCCTATCGTGCATTTCAGCCAGGACCTCGCAAAGATTGGCTGGATAGGTTTGCCGGCATCAAAATCTACCGCGACAACTTTTTTGTACGGCCCTACGGCGAGGTCGGCAGTAGGGCGTTCGACTGGTTGGGGTTGGGCGGAAGACGCGCGGCAAACCCCGTCCAGCCTTCCCGCAAGACGTGGCCCGTGTCACCGCAAAACATTTCAGGGACAATCAGCATATCCCGAAAAGCAAATGCCAAGCTCGGTGATCAATCAAACCGCGAAGCTATCATTGAGAATGACGAATTTAACGCATTCAGGGAGATCGTGCTGCGGCTTATCCGTGAATTCGAACTCGATAGAAGCACCATCCTTGCTAATCTACTTGGGCTTTACAACGAAGAGAATGGCTCTGAAGATTTGCGCCGCGAAGGTGAGCGGATTGCCGAACTGGTCGTTCAGGCTGCCGAGAATGCAGGTAAATCGAAGCAATCGACTCCGCCGAAACTAGCCACGGCCCCAGACTATGAAAGGCTCACACTGAGTAGAACAGTCAAGGTCCAGAAGCAGGAGCTCGAGGAAAAACTTGAGGAGCTTATGGCCCTTCAGTCGCTCGCTACGCTCGGCACCGTACTCGTTTCATTTACTCACGAGATGGGTCACATGCAGAATGCGATGGGCTCAAGGTCGAAAGCGTTGGCAGAGATCTTGGAACCCTTTATCCCGAGAGAAGTCGCCGCGAAAGAGAAACCGGCTTTCAATCCTTATGTTATGCTGGACGAGTGGGCGGGCGAGGATAAGAAAGTCAAGCAGTGGTTCTCCTTCGTCTTGAACTCCGTTCGGCCGGAGCGCCGAAGGCGCAAACATATTAACTTACGAGATCACCTTAGCGGCCTACCGTCCGAGTGGGAGGGTTTCCTTAAGCCAAGGCACGTTCAACTCCAGGTTACCCACGATGGCGTACCTGACGCTACGATACTGGCCTTTGAGATCGAGCTTGACAGCATATTCCACAATCTGATTCTTAATTCAGTGGAAGCTTTCATGGAGGACGACAGGCCCCAAACCAGCCGCATCATCACTTTGCATACGTCACTGGAGACAGGGAAAGATTTTGTTATCGAGTATAGCGACAACGGGCCTGGCTTGGACCCATCAATCACCCGCCCAAACGACATTTTCGAATTCGGCAACACGACCAAAAAGAGCGCATCTGGAAAAACTGTCGGCACTGGCTTGGGAATGTGGATTCTTGAGTCGATCGTACGCAAATTTGGCGGGATAGCGGATGTTAAGAGTTCAACGGGGAATGGTTTCAAGATAGAAATTCGGCTGCCTGCATCGCGAGTTGAAACAAATGACGGAACTACTTTACATTGACGAAGAGCCCGCACAGGGCAACATGGTCATCAGGGCAGCTGTCCATTCGGGCTTTTTTGCCAAAGAGAACGTCGATACCGTGACGCCCGTCGCCGATATTGACGAGATGATTGACTACATCCTTGAATCCAAGTGCAAAGTACTGATTTCAGATTACCGGCTCGGTGACAAGATGCTCGGCATCCCCTATACGGGCCTTGATCTCATCAACGCCTTTCAGAAGCGATTTGACGGTTTTCCATGCTTTTTGACGACTAATTTCGTCGGCGACGCGCTGAATGAACACGTTGAAGTCAACGTAATCTTCCCAAAATCGGACCTGGAACCGGATAAGGAGAAAAGCGAGTTGCCGTTCTTTCACCGTGTCCGAGCCAAAATTGAAGAGCGCGACGTGGTAACGGCGGCGAAGGAGCAACGTTTTCAGCTGCTTCAGAACAGAATGAAAATAGAAAGCCTCGGTGCTGCGGAGGTGCAGGAGCTCCTCGAGCTCGACGACTTTTTGGAGGGGATGATCAACAAGGTGGATGCCGTTCCTCGTTTGCTTAAGCAACAGGCACTCGAGCCGTTTGACAAATTAATCGATAGTGCAGAGAGGCTGATCGAAAGAATCGAGCTTGAACTTGCCGCCTCACAGAACCCGCCGGAAAAAAAAGACTAATGGCAAGAACTCGCATACCTGTCCGGTCGACACCGGCACCGCAAACAAATTACAGGCTTTACAAAACCGACCTCCGCACCGACTTCGAGCGTCAATGTGGATATTGTTCGACGCCTGATTATATCCTTGGTGGGCGCTCGGTCTACCATATTGATCATTTCGCGCCACACTCAAGGTTTCCCACTCTGAAGCTCGTTTATGGCAACCTTGTCTACGCTTGCGCCTATTGCAATCGATCCAAGTCCAACAAGTGGATAGGAACTATTGCGACGGTTTCGCACGATGACACACAAGGCTTCGTCGATCCGTGCAGTCCCGACTTTGACCTTCACATTGATCGTGACCAGGCTGGCAGATTTGTTTCACGTACAGCTGTAGGCTCCTACATGATTGAAAACCTCCGCCTCGACCTTCTGCGCCATCAGCATGTGTGGCAATGCTTGAAACTTACCGAACTGCGCGAGCGCCTGCGATCGATTAAAGAGAAAGTCGGGGACGTCAGAGATAGGCTTGAACTCTTGGAAGCAATCGATGTACTGACGCAGGCCTACGAGCGATTTCGAGAACAGATTGTTGAAGGCTGACGTTGATAACCGAAGGGCACATGGCGTTGTATACACGCCTCAAACGGTGGCTGATGCCATTGTTGCAGTTAGCCACGCCCGATCAACACGCATTGCAACCGCGCTGGAACCTAGCTGCGGCGATGGTGCTTTTTTGCACGCTTTGCGCGAGCGGTGCGGCCCTGGAACGCACCTTACAGCTGTAGACATCGACGCGAAGGCGCTACACGCGGCCTCGGCCGTTGACGCCTCCACCGAGCTTGTTCTTCAGGATTTCCTCGTCTTCGCCGAGTCTCCAGAGAGACAGAACAAATATGATCTAATCATTGGAAATCCTCCATACGTTCGGCGACATAATTTCAGTGATCCGTTGAAGCAAAGCGTGGCCTCGCTGTCAATCAAGACCGGGTATCCGCTTGGCCAGTTGAAAAACAGCTGGGCTGCCTTCGTGGTCGCTGCTCACGGGCTCCTCACGGAAGAGGGTACACTATCCTTCGTGGTGCCCTATGAACTCATCACCGTGGCCTACGGAAAGTTCCTTCGCGATTGGCTTGCATCGAGGTTCCGCCGCATCGATATTTTCATCCCTGATGAAAAAGCTTTCAAGAAAATTGACCAGGATGCTGTAGTCCTACTTGCGACTAACGCGCCCGGCAACGTTAGCGGCGTCAACTTGTGCAGGGTTTCTAGTCTTGAGGAACTCTCTTACAACGATCATGCGGAACCAGCTCAAGCTAATGGCTCGATCGAGGATAAATCGTTCCTACTCAATGCTGAGACAAGGGAGTTGCTTCACCGACTCCGCGTCGATGCTAAGTGTATAGGTGACGCCTGCACCAGCGTCGCAGGTACAGTGACTGCAGCAAACGACTACTTTATCCTTTCACATAAGGACGTAGACTCCTACGAACTCTGGCCTTGGGCTCGGCCAATTTTGAAGAAGGGTGCCCTCGTTTCGTCAATGCCCATTTTCGAAACTGAGCACTATAGAGCTCTGACGGCGACGGAACCCACTTATCTGATTGATTTCTGCAAAGCAGGATCCCCACCACTGGACGATCGTGCCACCAAGTATATCGAACGAGGGGAGCAGCTGGGCTTGAACGAACGGTACAAGTCTCGATATCGTACTCCTTGGTACAGGATTCCAGTTGTCGCGCCGACCGAAGGACTCTTTTTCAAGCGGTCACATCGACTCCCCAAGCTATGCATCAACCGAGCAGGTGTTCTGGCAACTGACACGGCGTACCAAGTCAGCCCAAAAAATGATCACACCATGGAAGGCATCTGTTTCTCATTCTACAATTCATTGACTGCAGTTTTCTGCGAAATCGACGGTCGCTTTTATGGCGGAGGAGTTCTTGAACTGACTCCCAAGGAGTTTCGTGGTCTGCCTCTGTGGTATCGGCAGCCTAATCCTGCCGATTTTAGAGAGTTCGAGCTGGCCTTTGGGACGCCAGGCGAGGTCATCTCACTCGGAGACCGCCGTTTATCGTTTGAGCTTAAGCTTACGTCTGCAGACAACGAAAAGATCTCGAACGCTTTGAGCACCCTGCAAGATCATCGCTTGAGACATGGAAGGGCGCCAGCGATCAACAAACAGTAGCTAATGAAAACGGTGATAAGTCGCAAGCAAATCCCTAGCGATGATCAGTTCATCGGCCTGTGAATATCGTGGCCGGCTTCGTAGAGGACAGGATCCTCGCGAACGGACAAGTTCGCCATCAATCACTTTACTCGGGGGGATCCAAGTGCGTTCAAGGGAAGGCGATGGAATGTCGACACGACCATCCCGGGCCACACCTTCGTTGCAAAGTGGTAGCCCATCCCAACAAAAGCCCCGCGGCCGTTGCCACCGCAAGGCTCCTTGAGGTGAGCGGCGAGTACTGCCCTCTTCTGTGACATCGTGGGCTGACCTGTTCCACAAAGTTTCAATTGACCGTTTCCGATGGCGAGGCGACACTTGCACCTGGAGCGAGGGCAGGAGGAAAACGATGGACGACACAGATCGCTGGCGCGACATGGCAAGCGCACCGAGAGACGGTAGCCGGATCCTCGTCACGATTCGCCCGTCCGAACAGGGGCCGGCGGAAGTTGACCTCGCCTATTGGTCGAATGGCGATCAGTTTGCTGGAGAAGGCTGGCGCGCCTCGGATTCCTCACCCGGGCACATCATCGAATATGCCGAGCCGGAATTGAAGTGTTGGATGCCGATGCCCTCGGCCAATCGCACCTCGATGCCCTCCCCTTGGGAAGGCGACGATGAGCAGGAGCTCTACGGGTCGGGGATTTAATAGATCGGGCGCCAATCACATTGCCGGCGACATGCCTTAGGCGCCTACGCTGCGCGCACCCTGTCCCGGCCGCTTAACTTGGCGGCATAGAGTGCTTGATCGGCGCGGCGATAAAGATCCGACGCGCTGTCTGACGGGGCACAAGCGGCGATGCCGGCAGAACAGGTGTAGCTGAAGTCGGGCGCTTCAGGCAGAGGCCGGGAGAAGCGGATCACCGTCAGCATGCGCTCGACCATGGCGATGGCTTCTTCCGGCCCCGTTGCCGGCATCACCAGAACGAATTCCTCTCCGCCGACCCGTCCAAAACAATCGTTGCGGCGGACACTCTGATGGATGCGATGGGCAAAATCGCGGAGCACGAGATCGCCGGCGTGGTGACCGAGCCGGTCATTGATGTGTTTGAAATTGTCGATGTCGAAGACGGCAAGGCAGCCGTTGCTTCCATGCTGGGCGGCCGCCAGCATGTCGTCGACGCGGGCCATCACAAAGCGGCGGTTGGCGACGCCGGTGAGTTCGTCGGTGTAAGACGCCTTGATCGCCTGGTCGCGATCTTGCCGGACGATCCTGCCATGCGCCCGCAAACCGGTGATGTCGCTCGCAATGCACAACATCCAACCATTCTTCTGGACCGCCTCGGTCATCCAGAACCATCGGCCATCATAGAGGTCCGTCTCGAACGCGCGATAGCCGATCTTGCCGCGGCGCGACTGTGTCGACCGTAGCCACTCGTCGAAATTGCTCGTCCGGATGACCGTGCCTCGCGCGAGCTCGAAATTGCGCCGCATGAGATCCGGCCAGAGCGGCGTTTCATCGGGCTCGATGAAATAGACCGAACGAAAGGCGCTGTTGGCGTATTGCAGCCGGTCAAGATCATCATAGACCGCGATCAGCGTTTCGGTGTCGCCAGCAAGGTGCAGAAGCTGTTCGAATATCTCGTCCACACCGAACCCTGTCTGGTTGCCTTGGTATGACATGGCGGAGAAACTTTATGGGAAAAGAGCCAGTCCGCAAGCAAAGGCGCCTCAAGTGATTACGCAAACGTCAACGCACGGCGTTTTTCAATCGTGATTGGACAACGGCTTCGACCTGAGCGACGCTGTTATCGGGAGGCGGACCATCTATTTTTCCGGAGATAGGAGGCCGAAATGGAACAGTACGCATTAGACCAGTTGAAAAGCATCGCAACGGTCAGCCCGACCTGCAAGCGCCTTGAAATGACCAGGCGCGAACGGCTCGAACGGTGGGCCGAAAGTCTCGAATGCAGCCCCAGACCGTTCCTCAAGACACTTCACGAAACCGAATATCAGCCGATTGCCGATCGGCTTGCTCTCAGGGATGACGGCACCCCGATTTCCGTTGCATTCGCTGATCCCATGCTGCGGGCGGCAGGAATGGAAAATGACAGCTATGGAGAAGCCAAGCGGTTTTTCGAACTCAGCGATGAGCAATTGCATGATCTGGTGTGCTTCTGCCATTTCGGTGAACGCGTCAGCGCGGCAGTCGTCGCTCGCCGCTTGCGGAAGATGGCAGGATCCAAACCAAGCGGGTTCTTCGCTCAGCTGCGTGCGTTCTTTGGCTGATTGAGGCTAAGGGCCACTCGGCGCTGTAAGGCTGGCGCTCGCCGCCGTGGTGAAACGGTCGCCACGGCAATCGGCAGGTCGCGATTACTGGCAATCTCCAGTTGCTTGGCGGTGGCGTCATCGCCAACAAAACTGGGGTGGATCTTCGTAACCTGCCTGGCGGAACACCAATGGCTGGGAATGCTGGCGGTTGAGCCGTTGCGGCAGAGACCAACTGACCGATTTTGATGTGCCTTCGATTGGGGTGCAAGTGCGCTCAATGAAGGGCGATGGAATGCCGACCCGCCCATCTGGCCTTCCCTTCAAATCCAGACGGCTCAATCTCACGCGAAATCCGGTACGACACCAAAAAGATGAGCCCGAAGCAATACGACCGGGCATGCGCATGCGTTGCGGTTACAAGAGGGCAGCTCATGATCCAGCCGCAGGCCAGATAACGGATACATTTGCACCACCGCACGAAAAGCTTGCATGCAAGCTATAAATCGGATGTCCTGAGAAAGGCTTCTGTGGTGTTGGGCGACCCGGCATGAAAACCCTCGACGCGAGAATTCGGTTTACAGGTGAGCGGCGACAGGTCACTGCCCTTTTCTATGACATCGTCGGCTCGACGGAGCTCTTGTTGCGGAGCGAGCCGGAGAAATTCTTTCGCTCCGTGTCGGCATTACATCAGAGTGCCGAGACGATCATAAAAAAACATGGAGGCTTTCTTCATCAGCGGCTCGGTGATGGGGGATGCTGTTTCTTCGGATATCCCGATCAATCCGAGGATGCGGCTGAAAGCGCGGTACAGGCTTCGTTGGATTTGTTGCGCAGCGTAGCGATCGCAAAGGGCAAGGCGCGCGCAGCTTTCAGGCTGCGGATCGGCGTTGCTACGGGTCTTGTCGTCTTCTCCACGCAAGGAGACGAGATCGTCGGCACGGCACCCGTCCTGGCTGCTCGCCTGCAGGCGGAGGCCGAACCGAATTCCGTCCTGGTCGCAGATTCCACCGTTCAGCTCACGCGGCACAAGTTTGACTACAGCCTGATACGGAAGGCCAAGCTCAAGGGCTTCGAAGATGCGGTTGCGCTCTGGCGCCCGCAGGAGCGTGATCGATCAGCGTCTGAACCATCGCTAACCCATGAGTGGGACAGGCCGATAAGAGGCCGGGAAAGAGAGCTTGCCGCTCTTTCGAACGCCTGGAATTCAGCTCTCGACGGCAAGGGCAGTTCGATCACCGTGGTCGGAGAGGCAGGCATCGGCAAATCCAGACTGATCGGCGAATTCGCCCGCAGTCTATTGCAAACTTCGCACGAGACCCTGATCTTTCAGTGCGGCAGGCGCCTGGAGAGCCAGCCTCTGCACCCATTTATGTCGTTCCTTGAGAGGCTTGTGGCCGAACCCTCGGTTCTGAAGGATGGTGATAGGGGGGCTTTCATGCAGGCTCTTCAAACATCCGGCCGAGACGTCGACGCAGGCATCGTCGACACCATTCTCTCATTTACGTCAGACCGATCGCCGGCGACCTCGCGCAATATTCGCGTGTCGGATCTGTCGGGGCGGGCATTCAGACGGAAGGTCATCGAAGCCGCTGCCGACATCCTGACGTGCAAAGCCACCGGCGTTCCGACGCTCCTCGTCTTCGAGGATGTCCACTGGGCCGACGGCATGACGTTGGAGCTGATCGATCGGCTTGAATCGCTCGCAGGCAGGTTGCCGATCCTCGTGGTTCAGACATCGAGGATCAGGCGATCCCTGGCACTGGCGACCGAGATAGAATTATCCGGATTGGCCTCTGCCGCGGTTCGCGATCTCGTCGCCTCGGTCTGGCGTGAGCGTCCCCCGCCGGGTCTGTCCGATTTCATTCTGGATCAATGCGATGGCATGCCGCTCTATGCGGAAGAACTGGCCAACTTCTTCCTGGGAAGGCAACCCTTGGGCAAGGCCCCATCCGAATGGAAAGGGCTGCTTCTGGAAGGTGGCGTCAGCTCGCTGAATGATCTGCTTTCCGCCAGATTAGCGGCGACCGGTTCCGCACGACGCGCGGCGCAATTTGCGAGCGTCATCGGCCGCGAATTCAACATCTCACTGCTTGCCTACCTTCTCGACAGCCGGCAGACGGTGGAGGTCGCGGTCGAGCGGCTTGTTTCCCAAGGCATCATCGAGCCTTCATCCGCCACGCCCGGCTTCTTTCAGTTCCGGCACGTACTCACTCAGGAAGCCGCCTACAGCAGCCTTCTCAAAAGCGACAGACGACGCATACACAGGCGGATCGCCGAACTCCTGATCGGAGAAGCAAAACCCAGTCTGCCGGCTGCCATCGCTGCCTGGCAATGCGCCGAAGCAGGCTTGCACGACGCCGCCGCCAGGTTTGCCCTGGCGGCGGCCGAGGCGAGCGTTCTGCGCTCCGCCATGCATGAGGCGAACGTGTCGCTCGAGCTCTGCGCGCAGGAGGTCTACAGTCTTTCCCGGCGCCATCCAGATCGCACCGAACTGGCATTGGGCCTGCTCGAACTTCAGGGCGTCGTTGCGACCGCACTTGAGGGAGAGGGCTCGGAAAGCGCGCGCCGGGCCTATTCCCGCGCAATGCAGCTTCTGAGGAAACAGGCCTCGGCTGTTCGGTCGAAACATTTCCCGGTCTATTGGGGATGGTGGTTCACGGCGCCCGATATTCTGACGCAGCAGTCTCGCGCGCGCATTCTCGTCGGCGACATGCAAGCGGTCGAAGATCAGGAGGCGCGGCTTCAATCCTATCACTGCGGATGGGCGACGAGCTTCCATGCCGGCGAGCACGAATTCTGCCTCGATTGCGTCGCCAGAGGCCTTGATCTTTACGACCCAGAAAGAGCAGTCAGAAATCGCGCCTTCTTCGGCGGACATGATGCCAAGGTCTGCGGCTTGGGCGAGAGCGCCCTGTCCTACCTGCTTCTCAACGATGCCGATGCCAGTGAACATGCGATCAGACAGTGCCTGGACTGGGCGGCCTCGACCGATCATGCCGGGAGCATGGTTCACGCGCTCTATTATGCCATTGTCCTTCGCCGCTGCCAAAGCAGATATGACGATGTCCATGACCTCGGCGAACAAATGCTGGCGCTTGCCGAGCGACACGGCCTCGCCGCCAGCCAGGCGCGCGCCAACATGTATTGCGGCTGGGCGGAGCTGATGACGTCGTTTGCCGAACGGGGTGAAGAGCGTTTCCAACAGGGTCTGCTGCTCCAGCAGCAATTGGGCACCGACGATAATTTTTCCATGCACAGCGACATGCATGCGCAGGTGCTGCAGCGGCTCGGCAAGCCTACTGAAGCCCTGGCGACCATTCACAAGGCGATCAATGTCGGCCGCAACAGCGGTCAACGGTTCTGGCTGGCCGAACTCTACCGCCTCAGCGCAAGACTGAGACGAGATCTGAACGACCCTCCATCCTTGATAAGGAGAGACCTGACGAGGGCGGTGCAGATTGCCGACGCGCAGGGAGCGGCATGGATTCTGGTACGGGCCAAGCGGGATTTGGGAGGCATTGGTTGAGGATATGATCAGAGGGCGATCTTGCTGAACGGAGAACAACTCGAAAGAATGTTAGCGGCCCCGATTCAGCCGCTGCGTGATCCAATGGAGACCGTTCGCCGAATTCTCGAGCGGAAGCGGGAATTCGGTATCACGAGGCTGGGTTCCATTACCGAACTTGACCGCATCGGAATCCCGGTTGCTCAAGTCGTAAGGCCGTTGTCGCGTTCGGTGAGCGTGAACCAGGGCAAGGGTCTCACTCACGGGCAGGCCGCCATCTCCGCTCTCATGGAATCGCTGGAAGGGTGGTCTTCGGAACGCATCCCCACCGAGCGGGTCGAACTGGCGGGTTTCCGTTCCATGAACGGGCAAGGCTACTGGTCGCACCTCGCGGATGATGGGGAACGCGATGAGACACTTGCGTGGATCGAAGGCTGGGACCTCTTCTCGTCCAGGGCGGTGCCTGTACCGCTTGCCTTGGTTGACACCGCCTATACGATACCCTCCCCCCATCCCGGCTGGCTGCCGAGGAACACTACGGGCCTGGCGGCAGGAACAAGCTGGCGGGGGGCAATTGAGCATGCTTGTTTCGAAGCGCTCGAAAGGCACGCGCGTTGTGCGGCGATGAAAATACCGCACTTCTTCGACCGTTATCAAGTGGACAGTCGTTCCGTTCTTGCCGGAGCCGCGGGAGAGATAGTCGGCCGACTGCGTTCGGCGGGCTGCTCTGTAGGAATCTGGTCAATCCCGACGGAACACGGCCTCCCCGTCTATTGGTGTCACGTCATGGAGAGCGACCTACAGGCTCCTTTGGCCCCCTGGCCAGCGGAAGGCTTCGGCTGCGACCGGACCCACGACCGAGCGCTCGCCAAGGCGCTGCTGGAAGCATGTCAGTCCCGCCTCGGGATCATCTCGGCCGCGCGGGAGGATATGGCGGGACACATTTACCGCCACCAGGACGCTAGGGAACTATCAGCATGGCGACGGCGACTCGCCATTCCCGGACTGCCTTACCCGTCACCGGACGGGGCTGACCTGAATACCGATCCATCGCCGCTGCCGGTGGAAGCATTGCGACGCGCGGGGGCAGAGGCCGTCATCGTCGTGGCACTGTTTTCCGATGAAACCATACCACTCCATGTGGTGAGGGTTGTGACCCCTCCTCTCGAAACCGACCCGGAGTTCCAGAATGGGGTATGAGATCGTCGTGTTCCTTGGGCCTACAATGAGCGTCGCGTACGCCAGGGAGCACCTGGATGCATTGTACCTCACACCCGCGGGCAACGGGGATATCGTTAGGGCGGTGATCGAACATGCTCCCAGCGCGATCGCACTCATCGACGGCGTGTTCGGCCAGTCCCCGGCGGTGCGCCACAAGGAAATCCTCTGGGCGATGTCGCGCGGCGTGCGCGTCTACGGAGCCTCCAGCATGGGTGCCATGAGGGCCGCTGAACTGACGGAGTACGGGATGGGCGGACACGGCATGGTCTTCAGGTGGTACCGCCGGACCGCGCTCGCCGACGATGCGGACGTGGCGGTCGCGATGGCCCCCGCGCAATTGGGGTCCTTTCCCCTCGGTCACGCCCTCATCGACATCAGGCTCACACTGAAAAAGGCCATGCGTAACCGCATTATAGGGCGGCAGCTTCAAGTGACGCTGGAAAGACTGGCCCGCTCCATCCACTATACGGAAAGGAGCTTCGGGAAGCTAATTTCCATTGCGGCCGAGCATGGCATGTCCAGTCAGGAACTCCGCGTCCTCGATCTTTGGCTCGTGGACGGAAAGCGGAAGCAGAAAGAAGTCGATGCCATCGGTCTTCTTGCGCTCCTGTCGTCGAACAGTTTTGAGATGAAGAAACGCAGCGAGCCGAGGAGTTTTGAACTGACGGAGGCTTTTGCCTACGATATGGAATACTACAATTTGACGGATATATTATTGGACCCCGACCATCATTGATAGTTTTCTAATATATAGTATAGTCTCCACTTCGCCCGGCAAGGAAAACGGGCGGTGGGGGCAACGTTGGATGCCATCGCAAATTCGGGCGACGCGGGACAGGTGGTTTCCGACCTCCTGATCGGGACGCGTTTCCTGGTTTTCCCGCAGCCGCCGTTCATCAGTGGATATGAGAAGCCGGAGGTTGTCTGGATTGGCCGCTCCGACGGGCCGATCCTTGCTGGTCCTTCCGACAACCGCATGTACGTGGCCGATCCGGTCGAACGAAAGCGACCATATGCCCTTCCCGACCTCCCGCCCTACCCTGGAGTTCTGCGCCCCCCCGCCGAGCCGGGGCCGGACGGGCACTTCGACCATATACTCCCAGGATCGCCTGCCTTTCTTTCAGCCCACAGCTACGCTTGCTCCCGTCGCGTGCTGGATATCTGCGAGGGGTACGTCGGACGGCGCATCGATTGGTTTTTCGAGCCGACCTACGACAGGCTGGAGATCGTGCCGCACATCCCCCAATGGGAAAACGCCCAGTCGGGATTCGGTTTTCTGGAACTGGGCGAGAGCGAACCTCCGACGCCTACCTCCAGTTTTGCGTTGAACTTCGATGCGATCGCCCATGAGATGGGTCATCTCGTTCTGTTGGGCGAACTCGGCATTCCCTACGGAGACGGCCAAGACGCCGACTTCTTCGCCTATCACGAGGCGGTCGCGGATTTCATATCGCTTCTCGGCCTTCTGCACTTCGACACGGCCATCGATCGGCTCCTCCGGCGGACAGGCGGGAATCTTCTGATCCACAACGAACTCGATCGTTTTGCAGAAATCAGCGATGAAAAGCAGCTCAGGTCGCTCAACAATTCGCTCAAGACCTCAGACGTCGGCGATGATGTGCACGACAGGTCGAAGCCTTTCGCGGCCGCGATGTTCGACAGCCTCATAGAAATTTACCAGACGCTGCTCTTCGAAAGGGATGTGACCGACCTCGATCCGCGCAGGTTCAGCAACCTACGCCAGCAGATGGCCCCCGCACTGATCGAGGAGACCTTTCGCATTCCCAAGTCCGATTACGAGAAAAGGCATTTTGCGAGCAAGGCCGCGCTACAGGAGGCTAGGGATATTATTGGAGAGGCGCTTGTCCAGTCATGGGCGCGCCTCGACCCCGACCGTCTGACATTCCAGGGGGCAGCGGAAGCGCTTCTGGTATCAGGCTACAAGGGCCGCGCCCGCCCCTACGTCAGGCAGATCGAAGACTGTCTCAGATGGAGGCAAATATGGTGATGGAGGCTGGAAAATGGTCGATGTGAGCGTACCCGCACCCGAGAAGCCGGGGATGCATTTCTCGGACATGGTGATCCTTTATGGTGTCAAGCTTAATACAGGAACCGATTATGGCGAATTCGACGCGGGCGAGAACGGAAGCGCCGCCCTTCAAATGCAACTCTATAGATCGAGCCAGATACAAAAAGAGAACCAGTACTCGATCGTACTGGGCTATGCCTACGCTTTCGAGGGTCATTGTTATCGCTTGGACACCAACAGGGTTTTCATCGTCAAAGGTCCGAAGCCCGAGGACGCCGTCGGGTGCGGATTCGACGATCTTCCCACATCCGCGAAGGGAAAGTACCAAATGTGGCGAGTCCGATCTTCCGAGGAATTGCTCGAAATTGTCCTGAACTACGGCGACGTCAAGAAACTGATCCTCGACGCTAACCTGCCCGGCAGGAGATCGCCGTCATCTTATGCAATTACCGCATCGTTGGCGCACAGAGATGGTCGCCTTAACCGGGAATAGCGCTTTCGCAAGCGGAGGGAGAACCCATGCCAATTAAAGTCAATATTTATTTTACCCAGGCCTTGACGAACGTGGTGATCACAGATTTGAGGTCGGGCGATAAGACTTTGCCGCACAACGTCCCCAACAAGGACACCGAAGAGTTCGAGCCGGAAGACTTCGAAGGAGAGGCAAACGTTAGAGTCACCAGCAACGAGCAACCGCTAGGAGAGGAGCGATTGAGAAACGGGGAAACGTACCGATACCCTCCAAGCCAGACCCTTAACGAGCTCGCAAAATTCAATGGCCTCGGCGAATTGGCACGGGAAATCGACACGATACTCAAGAGCACACCTTCTCCAGCTGCCAAGTCTTCCCGTGCCGCCAAGTCGCCTCCTTCTGCCCCCAAAGGGCCGAAATAGCAGTTCGTCTGACTGGCAAAAGCGCATGCTCGAGGCTCGAGATCAATGACCGATGACCTCTGCCGGATGGCGGAGTCATGCTGTTTCCCTACGCTTTAAATAATTTCCACTTTCAGCCGACGATCCGCCAGGTGTTGAGCTCGGGCAGGATTTGAACCTGCGGTGCCTTCAGGTTATGAGCCACGGACGAACTACAGACCTCCGGGTCATGAACGTGGTGCTACTTATCCCAGCAGCCTCACCCTCTCCCTCCCGGCACTCCCCACAGCCCAATCGCCCACACTACGCCGGTCCGATGATGCAAACGAGCGCCCCCTTGATCGCAAAGCTTCCCACGCAAAAAACCCCGCGGTTGTTGCGACCGCGGGGCTCCTTGACGCCTTGCCCGGGAGAGGGGGTCAGGCGGCCTGTACTTTGCGGGACGTGCGTGCCCATTCGGGCAGCCAGTCGCCGTGGGTGGCGAGCAGGTCGTCGACCAGCGACCAGATCTGGTCGAGGTCGAGTTCGGCTGCCGTATGCGGGTCCATCATCGCGGCGTGGTAGATGTGCTCGCGATTCTCGGTCATCAGCGCCTCCACCGTCAGCTCCTGCACGTTGATATTGGTGCGGATCAGCGCGGTCAGCTGCGGCGGCAGGTCGCCGATGAAGGTCGGCTGGATGCCGGAGGCGTCGACGAGGCAGGGTACCTCGGCAGCGCAATTGGCAGGCAGCGAGGTGATGCAGCCATTGTTGCGGACATTGCCGTAGATCACCGAAGGCTCGCCGGTCCAGACCGAATTGATGATCGAGGAGGCATATTCCTTCGACGGCTTGACCTCGATCTTGTCGGCCGAACGATAGGCTTCCGCCTGGCCTTTCCAGCGCTCGATCTGCTCGATGCAACGCTTCGGATATTCATCGAGCGGAATGCCGAATTTCTCGATCAGGTCGTCGCGGCCCTCCTTGATGAAATAGGGCGTGTATTCGGCGAAATGCTCCGAGCTTTCGGTGACGAAATAGCCGAGCCGCGTCAGCATCTCGTAGCGCACCTTGTTCGGGCAGCGCGGGTTCCAGCCGGGCTTCGGCGCCCTGCCCTCGCGATAGGCGCGCAGCAGGTCGGGATAAAGGTTGCGATAGGAACCGTCCGGCTGGCGATGCTCGAATTTGAGATAGAAGGCCATGTGGTTGATGCCGGCCGCGCGGTAGCGGATTTCCTCGTAAGGGATGTCGAGGTCGTGGGCCAGTTCCATCGCCGTGCCCTGCACCGAATGGCAAAGGCCAACCTGGCGGATGGTCGGATATTTCTCCGATATCGCCCAGGTGTTGATCGCCATCGGGTTGACATATTGCAGCATGATCGCCTGCGGGCAGACGGCGAGCATATCCTCGCAGACCTTCCAGAGATGCGGCACGGTGCGAAGCCCACGCATGATGCCGCCGACGCCGAGCGTATCGGCGATCGTCTGCCGCAGCCCGTATTTCTTCGGCACTTCGAAATCGGTGACCGTGCAGGGCTCATAGCCGCCGATCTGGAAGGCGACGACGACGAAATCGGCGCCCGAAAGCGCCTTGCGCTGGTCGGAATAGGTCTCGGCCTTCGCCTTGACGCCAAGCGTCGAGATCAGCTTGTTGACGACGATGGCGCTTTCTTCCAGCCGCTGCGGATTGAGATCCATCAGCGCAATGGTCGCGCCCGACAGCGCGGGCCGCTGCAGCACGTCGCCGACGATGTTCTTCATGAAGACGGTGGACCCTGCTCCGATGAAAGTGATTTTGGGATTTCCTGCCATTATAGCCTCCGGCATTCGATAATCATGCTACCTCGAAAGCGGCCTTGACGAGCCGTTCGGTGTAGGCGGTCTTGGGATGGGATAGTACTTCGTCGACGGGACCCTCTTCGACGATCTTGCCATGCTGCATGACGATGACGCGATGGCAGAGCGCCCTGACGACCTTGAGATCGTGGGAGATGAAGAGGTAGCTCAGGCCGCGCTCGTCCTGCAGCTTGCGCAGCAGTTCGATGATCTGCGCCTGGACGGAAAGGTCGAGCGCCGATGTCGGCTCGTCGAGCAGGATGAATTCCGGCTCCAGCGCGATGGCGCGGGCAATGGCGATGCGCTGGCGCTGGCCGCCGGAAAATTCGTGCGGAAAGCGCGACAGGATATTGCCCGGCATGCCGGCAGCAATAAGCGCTTCGCGCACCCGATCCTGCCGTTCGGCCTTGGTCGCGCCCAGCCTGTTGACGACCAGCCCCTCCTCGATGATCTGGCCGATCGTCATGCGCGGGTTGAGCGATGAGAAAGGATCCTGGAACACCACCTGCATGCGGGCGCGCAAGGGCCGCATCTCGGACCTGGACAGGCCATGGATCGGCTGATTGTCGAAACGGATCTCGCCGCTGTCGGGTGTGTTTAGCCGCAGGATCGCCTGGCCGAACGTCGTCTTGCCGGAGCCGGATTCGCCCACCAGCCCCAGCGTCTCGTGACGGCGCAGCGTCAGGTCGAGGCTGTCGACGGCGACAAGCTCACGCATCGCCGGCTTGAGAAAGGTACCGTGACGCATCATGAAGGAGACCCGCACGCCTTTGGCATCGAGAATGATATCCGACCCTTCGGGCAGCGGATTGGCCTGACCGCGCGGCTCGGAGGCGAGCAGATGTTTGGTATAGGCGTCCTGCGGATTGGCAAACAGCGCTTCGGTGGTGTTGTGCTCACGCACTTCGCCAAGCTGCATCACATAGACATAATCCGAGAACTGCCGCACCACGGTCAGGTCGTGGGTGATGAGGATGACGGCCATCCCCAGCTCTTTCTGCAGGTTGCGGATCAGGTTGAGGATCTGCGCCTGCACGGTGACGTCGAGGGCCGTTGTCGGCTCGTCGGCGATCAGCACGTCCGGATCGTTGGCAAGTGCCATGGCGATCATCACCCGCTGGCGCTGGCCGCCGGAAAGCTGATGCGGATATTGCATGAGCCGCGCGGCGGGATCGGGGATCTGCACATGTTCGAGCAGCTCGAGCGCGCGCTTCTGCGCATCCCTCTTGCTGATGCGGCGATGCACGCGGATCGCCTCGACGATCTGGCTGCCGATCGTATAGATCGGGTTCAGCGAACTCATCGGCTCCTGGAAGATCATCGAGATGCGGTCGCCGCGCAGTTTGCGGCGCGCCCGCTCGGAAAATTTCAGGATATTGCTGCCGTCATAGGCGACCGTCGATTTCTCGGAGACGGCGGCGCGCTTCGACAACAGCCCCATCACCGTTCGCGCCGTCACCGATTTGCCGGAGCCGGACTCGCCGACGATCGCGATCGTCTCGCCGCGATAGAGCTGAAACGAGACGTCCTTGACGGCTTCGACCATGCCGTCCTCGACCTTGAAATTCACCGCCACGTTGCGGGCGTCGATGATCGGCGTGTCCGAACGGCCATCATGATCGTGGCGGACGGGCGGGGCGAAGGAATTGACCAGTGCAAGAGCCATATCAATCACCTCAATAAGGATCGACCGCGTCGCGCAATCCGTCGCCGAGCGCATTGAACGCGAAGACGGTGACGAGCACGAAGCCGACGGGGGAGAGAATCCAGGGATAGGAGCCAATCACCGAATAGGTCGCCGTATCCTGCAGCATCAGCCCCCAGGAGATCAGCGGCGGCTTGACCGCAAAGCCGAGGAAACCGAGGAAGGATTCCAAGAGCACGACACTCGGTATATGCAGCGTCACCGCGACGATGACGTGGCTCATCACATTCGGCAAGATGTGCTGCATGATGATGCGTGTATCGGTCGCGCCGACGGCCATCGCCGCTCGGACATAATCGATGCGGGCGAGCGCCAGCGTCTTGCCGCGCACCTCGCGCGACATCTGCGCCCAGCCGAGCGCCGACATGACGGCGATGACGAAGGCGAGGAAGACATTGGTCGGCGCCGTCACCGGGATCAGCGAGGTCAGCGCCAGATAGAGCGGCAATTGCGGGAAGGCGAGCACCAGTTCGACGAAACGCTGCAGCCAGACGTCGAAGGTGCCGCCGAAATAACCGGACACCATGCCGACGGTGGTGCCGATGATGGTGACGATGAAGACGACCGTCAGGGCGATCATTAGCGAGATGCGCGAACCGATGATGGCGCGCGACAGCACGTCGCGGCCGAACTTGTCGGTGCCGAGAAAATGCACCGGCTGGCCGTCCGTCGAGCCGAAGAAGTGCCGGTTGGCTGGGATCAGGCCGAACAGCCGGTATTCGGCGCCCTTGACGAAGAAGCCGAGCAGCCGCGGATTGTCGTAGTCGATGCCGACGATCGGCTGAAAGGTGACCGGATCAAGCTCTTCGGAATCCGACAGCGCATAGACGCGCGGCTGGAAGACGAAATTGCCGTCCTTGTCGTGGAAGCTCATCATCTGCGGCGGCGCGAAGCCGACATCGGTCGCCTTCGGATCCATCGGCGCGAAGAAATCGGCAAAGATCGCCATGAGGATCAGGAGCACGACGAGCACCAGGCCGGCCATGCCGGTCCAGGAGCGCCTCAGCCGGCGCCAGACAAGGGCGATATAGCTCTCATGGCCACGCGCTGGCTTGGTCACGATGTCGGTCGTCGGCGGCGTTGCAGAAGAGTCGAAAGCAAGCATCTCAGGCTCCTCCATATTGGCGGACACGCGGATCGAGCAAAGCGAGCAGCATGTCGGCGATGATGTTGCCGACGATCAGAGTGGCGGACAGCACCATCATGAAGGTGGCGGTGACATAGACGTCGCCGACCGCCATCGAGCCGACGATCGCCGGACCGACGGTCGGCAGCGCGAAGATGATGGCGGTCTCGATCTCGCCGGTCAGCATGTAGGGCAGCACGACGCCCTGGTACATCACCAGCGGATGCAGCGCGTTCGGCACCGCATGGCGCATCACCACCGCTCCGCCTGAAAGCCCCTTGGCCTTGGCCGTCTCGACATATTGGGCGTTCAGCGTATCGAGCAGATTGCCGCGCATGACGCGCATGTTATAGGCGAGCCCGCCGAAGGTGGCGATCGCAACGACCGGCCAGACATGGTTGACGAGATCGACGAATTTCGCCCAGGACCAGGGCGCCCCGCCATATTGCGGCGAGAAGAAGCTGCCGATCTCGGTCACGTTGAGCTGGAAGACCAGGAGATAGACGATGATCAGCGCCATCAGGAAGCGCGGCACCGTCATGCCGAGGAAGGAAATTCCCGAAAGCAGGCTGTCGATCCAGCTGTATTGGCGGGTTGCCGCCCAGATGCCGAAACCGATGCCGAGCACCGAAGCAAAGAGATGGCAGACGAGCGCCAGAAGCAATGTCCGCGGCAGGCGTTCACCGACGACATCGGCGACCGGCTTGTTGTAAAACATGCTGTAGCCGAAATCACCGCGGGTTACGATGCCGCCGATCCAGTTGACGTACTGGACGACCAGCGGCTTATCGAGGCCGTGTTCAATGCGATAAGCCTGCGCCTGCGCTTCGGCCTGGGCATAGGACGCGCCGCCCTGGTTGATCAGCTGGGAGCGGATGTAATCGGCATAATCGCCAGGCGGGGCCTGGATGATTGCGAAGGTCACCACGCTCAGGATGAAGAGAATGGGGATCGCGGAGGCTATGCGCACGAGCAGGAATCGTAACATCAGACGGTTCGCTTCTCCTTGCCGCCAGTCGCTCCTTGTCAGCGCGGCCGGCTTGTTGGTCATATCAGGCCGCGCGCGGCACGCGCGGCCCGGAACTCACTTCAGCTGGGAGGGAACTCTTCCCGCGCGTCGCATCAGATGCGATGCGCTTTAGCCCTTTGTTCAGGCATCATGCATCAGTTGATGGGACCCTTCTCGCCGGGCTTGCCGGGCAGCTGCTGCGGGAACAGCTCATATTTGCCCTGCTTGTCGGCGGCCACCCACATGCGTTCGCGGATCACGGAGTCTTCAGCCCAGTTGAACATCATGATCGGCGTGCCCTGCGGCACGTTCGAGAACCGCTTGTTGATGATGAGCGCGCCCGGATATTCCGTCAGGCCCACCGTGTTGACGTGCTCGGTCGAGATCTTCTGATACTGCTTCATCAGGTCGACGCGCTCCTCATTGCTTTGGCTCGTCCTGAACTTGTTGATGACGTCGATAAGCTCCTTCTCGAACGGCATCAGATCGACCTGGTCATCCTTGCCGGCACGATGATGCCAGCTGGTGCGCGGACCGACAGGGGCAAGCTGTTCGGTATTCTGCACGACCGACGACAGTTCCGTCGTGTTGCGCTGGATCAGCCAGTCGAAGCGGCCGGCATAATGGGCGTCGTCACGCTTGGCGCCGTCGAGCGCATTGATGACGATCTTCAGCCCGAGTTTCTCCATCTGGCCGACGACACCTTCGGCAAGGCTCTTGTCGGTCGTGTACTGATTGTTGATCAGCATGACGATTTCGACATCCTTGCCGCCTGCCTTGCCGGCTGGAAAGTTCACGACGCCGTTGCCGTCGGTGTCCTTGAGGCCGGCTTTGGCGAGTTCGGCCTTGGCGCCCTCGAGATCGAAGGGATAGTAGACGGTCGAGTTGCGGTCGTAGAAGCTGGTGCCGGAAGAGAGCCCGCCGGGATAGATCGCGGTGAATGGTCCCTTGACCAGCGAGTCGCCGATCGCCTTGCGGTCGAGCGCCATGGTGACGGCCTTGCGGAAGTCCTCGTTGCGGTTCAGCTCGCGGATTGCCTGACCGCGCTCGTCCGGATTGCCCCAGCCATTGGCGGAAAAGTTCATGCGAAGATTGTAGCCGATGAGGCGCGGGCCGAAGGCCAGGCGGGCGGGCGCCGTTTCTTCCGCGGCACGCTTCAGCGAGGCGACGAAGTTTTCCGGCTGCTCGAGGTTCGAGATGTCGGCGGATCCGGCCACGGCCTGAACGTCACGGTCGGCCCAGGTCGAGAGCTTGTAGTGCAGCTCGTTCAGATAAGGCAGCTGATTGCCCTTCTCGTCGACCTTCCAGTAATAGGGGTTGCGGCGCATGACGATGATATCGTCGGAGCGATATTCCACCGGCACCCAGCCGCCCATGACCGGCATGTTCATGAACTCCGGCGGGAAGGCGTTCTTGAACTGGTCGTAGGTATTCTTCGAATATTTCGGATGCTTCGGCTTCAGGATATGCGACGGACCCGGGCAGAAGTTCGGGTAGGACATCGTATAGAGATATTGTTTCGGGAAGGCCTCCTTGAAGGTCCATTCGACGGTGTAGTCGTCGATCTTCTTTAGCGTCGTCCCGGTGCCGAAGGCTTCCGGCGAGGCGCCGCCGCCAAGCGGCGAGACATTCGGATCGATGACTTCGTCTTCCCAGTAGAACATGATGTCGTCGGCGTTGAACGGCGCGCCGTCGGACCATTTGGCGCCTTCGATCAGGTGCATGGTCAGCTTATGGCCGTCTTCAGACCAATCCCAGCTCTTGGCGAGGTTCGGCAGCGGTTCGGTATCGGAGGCCTGCACCTGGAACAGCGGCGCGGTGCGCGTCAGGCATTCGGAAAGGCCGATATCGATGCCGCCCCAGCCCTGCGTCTGGCCGGCGCCATAGTTCCAGCCTTCCGGCCGGCCGCCGATGACGTGGCGCATCGTATCGCCGTAGACACCGATGCCGTCGGGCATATTGCCTGTCTTGAAGACCATCGGCTCCTTCGGCAGGCGATCCTTGACCGGCGGCAGCTTGCCGGAAGCGACGAAATTCTTCGTGACCCAGTCGGGCTCGTGATATTCGGGCAGCGCCTTGAACTCCAGGATGGAGTCGCGCGCGACATAGTTGATCTTGCCTTCGGCGGGGAAGTCGGCCGGCGCCGGCGGGATGGTTGGCTCGGAGGCATAGGCGTTCAGCGCCGCGGCTGAGACGCTGAGCGCCAGTCCGGCCAGAATGCCTGCGTTACGGAAATTCATCATCGTTTCTCCCTCTTGTTCCGGAGCGCGGATCACGCGGCTCCTTTTCCTCGAACGACATGAAAGCGGGCCTGATGTCATGGATTTCCCTCCCGGAAACCCATGACGACCCATCCTTCACAAAAATCAGACGGCCTGTTTCAGCGCCGCCTTCTCCGCGCGCAACTCCTCGATCGAGCGAACGTTGCGGCGTGCTGCCCCCGCCCAGTCGCGGGTCTGCACCTTCGATTTCGACAGCCGCTCCTTGGCGGCCGGTACGGCGTCGGCATATTGCGGCAGCCAGCGCGCCTGGGCAACGACCATCTCGTCGACCATTTGCCAGACTTCCTCCGGCGTCGAAACGGCGCCAACCAGCGGGTCGTGCAGCACGGCCAGCTTCAAGAGGTCGATGTCGCCTGATATCGCCGCATGCACCGACATGCGCTGGACATTGATCGACGCGATGCAGGTGGCCGCACAGGCTTCCGGAAGGGTGACGCCGGAGACCATGTTGATGCCGAAGCGATCGACGAAGCCCGGCGATTCGATGATCGCATCGGACGGCAGGTTGGTGATGACGCCATTGTTCTTGACGTTGAAGTGGCCGCGATAGACCCGGTTCGTCTCCAGCGCCTCGAGTATGTGGCTCGCATGTTCGTTCGAGCGCTTGGCGGGATCGATCGGCTTTGCGGCCGATTCCAGGAATTGCGGATATTCCGTCTCGAACCAGTTGCGCGTTTCGGTGGAATGGCGGAGATAGCCGCCGGTCTCGCCGTGGATCCAGTCGGACATGTCGATCCAGCGGGTGATTTCATCCGGCCGCTTGCGATACCAGGGCAGGTATTCCGAGAGATGGCCGTTGCTTTCGGTGGAATAGACGCCGAAACGCTTCAGCACGTCGATGCGCAATTTCTCCTGCTGCGAATAAACCGGATGCGCCTCGAAGGCGGCGATGAGCTCGTCCTTGCCGATCCTGCGGCCATTGAGGCGCAGGTCGATGAACCAGGTCTGGTGGTTGATACCGGAGCAGATATAGTCGAGTTCGCTCAGCGACTTTGCGCCGAGCACCTCGGCGATCTGTTCGGCGCCATGCTGGACACCGTGGCAGAGGCCGACGGTGTCGACCTTGCCGTATTCGATCGCCGCCCAGGTGTTCATGGCCATCGGGTTGGCATAGTTCAGGAATTTCGCGCCGGGTTCGGCGACCTCTCTTATATCCTTGCAGAAGTCGAGGATGACGGGGATGTTGCGCTGGCCATAGAGGATGCCGCCAGCGCAGATGGTATCGCCGACGCACTGGTCGATGCCGTATTTCAGCGGAATTCTGATATCATCGGCATAGGCCTCGAGCCCACCGACCCGGACGCAGCTGATGATGTAGCGCGCGCCTTCCAGCGCCTGGCGTCGGTTAGTCGTCGCCGTCACCTTCGTCGGCAGCCCGTTCGCCTCGACGACCCGGTCGAGGATCGCCTTGATCATCTCGAGATTGTGTTCGCTGATATCGGTCAGTGCAAACTCGATGTCGCGGAACTCCGGCACGCACAATATGTCGGTGAACAGCTTCTTGGTGAAACCGACGCTGCCCGCACCGATGATAGCGATTTTGAAACTCATGATCTTCACCTCGACCCAATCGAATGCTAAGGAAAAGAAGGCTATGGAGGATCAGGCCGCATGCCGACGCATGTGGCTGAAAACACCGCAAAATCTGCCTTTTTCCTCCCGGCCGCTCTGTCGGCCGTGGTCTCTTCCTCTTTTCGAGCGGGATTATGCCCGAAATCGGCAGGGCGACCAGAGAAGGATTATGCTTTCAGGGGTAATTTTGTGCTGCAGGATTTGATCGCCAACGGACAGTCGATGAGGACGGTGTCGCTGCCCCGCGGCCGCCAGCGTTTGCATGCCATGCCGACCAGCGCCGGTTATGAAGTGCGCGAGAACGAGACCTATGACTGGGACGGTCGTCGGCGCGGCCAGACCCCCTTCACCGTGCTGCAGCACACGATCAGCGGCAGCGGCCAGCTGCGCTACCAGCACCGCAACTATCGCCTTCAGGGCGGCGACACGCTGCTGGTGCTGGTGCCGCACAATCATCGCTACTGGCTGGAGAAAGGCGACCGCTGGGAATATTTCTGGATCTCGATGAACGGCGAGGAAACGCTGCGCATTCACCAGATGGTGCTGTCGACCGCCGGCCCGGTGCTGAAGCTGCAGCCCTCGACGATCGATCATCTCGCCGATTGCAGCCTGCGCCTCGTCAAGGGCGCGACATCGCCGGGTGCCGCCTCGGCGATTGCCTATGAAGCGGCGATGGCGCTTTACGACGATGTCTTCGGCTCGCCGGCCTTTGCCGCCGAGCTCAGTGTCATGCAGCCGGTGATCGACCATATCAACGCCAATCTCGAAAAGCCGCTGCCGGTCAGCGAGCTTGCCGGCATCGTCGGCCTCAGCCGCGCGCATTTCTCGCGCAGCTTCGCCGAGAGCGAGGGCATGCCGCCGGCCGAATTCGTGCTGCAGCAGCGCCTGCAGCGCGCCGTCAAGCTTCTGACCAAGGCCGACTTCCTGCCGGTCAAGGAAGTCGCCATCATGTGCGGCTTCGAAGACCCCAACTATTTCTCGAAGGTCTTCCGCCGCGTCTACGGTACCAATCCCACCGAATTCCGCACGACGGGCATGTATGCCAGCATCGGCAAGCTGCGATAGCTGGCAATCTCAGTTGCCAGGCGGCGCATCTTGAGATCGCTATGATCGGTCGAGGACTAGGACACTCGTGCCAGCCCGCCCAATGCAGACGACCGTCGCGTTTCCGCATTTGATGTGTCCTCCGAACGAAATCGTCGGCGTGCCAAATCACAACACTTTAAACGTGATCTGAGCGTTGTTGAAAAACAATTTGAACGTGCTATAGTATTTCGATGACGGCGTGAGAGGAATGCTTTTTCGAAAGCCAAGTGTCGCCGCCGATGATCATAAAACTGCAAGCTTAGGCGATCCATCAAACATCGGGGAGGGCTCCATCATGGACCCGCTGAGCCTAGTTGTGGCCTTTTTACTTTCGTTGGTCGTGCCTGTCATTGTCATTGCTATCCGACAGACCGTTAAATTGCACCGAGGCGAGGTAATTCAGGATTTGGCTGCCGTCTTCCATTCGGCAAAAGAACCGGAGTCGGAGCGGCTAATCCCGTCTTTCGAATTCGTCAAATTCAAATACTTCGTTCCGACGGGACCTGAGCGAGGGCAGAGGCAGGACTTCCAAGTTTGGGCCTGGGGGGTTGCTGTCTTTCCCTTCTTTCTGGTCGTCAGTTCGACAAGTTACATCTGCATCGAGTTTTTTCAGGACCCCGCTTTCGCTGGCACTCTCTTCGGAGAGCACGCTCCCGTTACTCTTTGCATGATAGCTGTGAGTGCGGCATTCTGTGGTGGCTATTTAAATTCGATCCGGGCTTTGACCCAATCAATACAGAATTTCGATCTCAGTCCCTCATTGATCGTAGCGTTGGCTACGGAGATCTTCGCCGCTGTCGTCCTCGCGGCGATTTTTGCCTATGCTGTGCATGCCATTTATGGCGCCTCTGGCCTGCCTAAAGGAGTGGGTGTGCCACAGGTGGTGGCTGTCCTGGCATTCGCAATCGGTTTCTTCCCGGACGCCGCGCAACGCACACTCGTCGGGCGGTCGAAGCTAAAGAACTTCAAGCGCGAAAATCTTTTGGTCTACAAATACACGCTTGCGACGCCCGTGGAGCTTATCGACGGCATCGACACGGAAATTCGCAATCGGCTCTCCGATTTTCATATCGAAACAACACAGAACCTGGCGACCGCCAACCCGCTCATGCTCTTCGTCGAGACGCCCTTCGGTGTCTACCAGATCATGGACTGGGTTGCGCAGGCGCAGCTCTGCGCGTCTGTTGGTGCAGAGGCGATGACGTCAATGTGGAGGCTCGGCGTGCGAACCCTCTTTGATCTGGAGAGAGCGGCGCTCGACGAGCGTTGTCGCCATCCCGAGCTTCTGCAATCGATTGGGAGGCACCTGCTGGGCCAGAAGGATGACAAGTCCGACTTCAGTCCCGAGGCGATTACCGCCAACATCCAGATGCGCCTTGACGATCCCCACGTCCACCGCTTGCGCCAGATTTACATGCAGGTCGGAGAGCGGATCGGTGAACGTCATTGGAGATTCCTCACGCGCGACGACGGCATTGGCCCTCGGAGCTACGATGCCACTGGCATCGTCTTCCAGACTCCGAACCGAATATGTCTTGCGAATAGCAGAATCGACATTCGCCCGAATGACTATTTGGCCGTTGTGGGCGGCAAGAACAATGGCAAGCTACTCAAAGTAGGTGGCGTCGATCGAACATTGGTCACGGTCGATAAAGACGTGATTGACGAGAACGTCGGGCCTAACGCGGGGTCGGTCAGACTATTTAGGATCAACCCGTAGCATAGCTAGAACAGGATGATTAAAGCCGACCCGGTCTAATCCTATTCTCAACTAATGAGTTAGAGCATGATGTCATTCGGCACCATGCTCTAGCGCCACCTCGCTGGAACCGATCATAGGCTGATCACTCCAACTTGTCTTCCCCACGAACAAGTTTCCTCAGGCCCGCACCTCGAACACCATGTTGAACGGCGTTTCCGTGGCGCGCCGGAAATGCGTGAACCCGGCGTCGAGCGCGACCTTTCGAAGCTTCATTTCTCCCGCCTGCGCGCCGAGCCCGAGCCCTACCTCCTGGGAAAGTGATGCCGGCGTACAGATCATCGTCGACGCGCCGTAATAGACGCGGCCGACCGGATTGAGATTGTCCTTGAGATGGTCATGGGCAAAGGGCTCGACGATGAGCCACGTCCCGTTCGGCCCAAGCGTGTCCTTGACATGCCGGCCGGCGCCGACCGGATCGCCCATGTCATGAAGGCAGTCGAACATGGCGACCATGTCATAGCCGCGCCCCGGAAATTCCGCCGCCGAGCCCTGCTCGAAGGTCACACGGTCGGCGACACCCGCATCCTTCGCGGCAGCCTTTGCCCTTTCGATCGACGGGCCGTGATAGTCGAAGCCGGTGAAGCGGGACGCGGGATAGGCCTGCGCCATCAGGATGGTCGATGCCCCATGACCGCAGCCGACATCGGCGACACTGGCGCCGGCCTTGAGCTTTTCTTCGACCCCGGCCAGGGCCGGTATCCATTCGGCGACGAGATGGCTGTTGTAGCCGGGGCGAAAGAACCGCTCGGTCCCGCGAAACAGGCAGGTGCTATGCTCATGCCAGCCGAGACCCTTGCCTGTGCGGAAGGCATCAGCGACCTTTGCCTCGTCCATCCACATGGATTGGACGACTTCGAAGGCGCCGACGAAAAAGGCGGGGCTGTTTTCCTCGGCAAAGACCATCGCCTGCTCCGGCGTCAGGCTGAACCGATCGGTCTTTTCATCGTAAGCGACATAGTCTGCAGCCGCCTGGGCGCTGAGCCACTCCCTGAGATAGCGCTCCTTTATCCCCGTCTTCTTGGCAAGATCCTGGACGCTCATCGGCGTTCCGTCGGCCATCGCCTTGTAGATTCCGACCTGGTCGCCAAGCACGACCAAGGCACCTGACATCGCGGCGCCGACGTCCCCAACAAGACGACCGACAAGCGCATCGAGTTTTTGCATATCCGGCTCACGCATTGTTACCTCCCGGGTGCGTGATAAAGGTAAACTAAATTAGACTTTAATAATATTCAGTCAATCAACTTGGTCGTTCGATAGATGAGCGTGGAGTATTAAAGGTCGACAGAATGGAGTGACGGTGTTTGCAACACGAGCAGGAGGTTCATCGTCAGCTCAAGAGATCGCCGCTTTGCCCCTCATCCGGCTGCCGCCACCTTCTCCCCGCTCGCGGGGCGAAGGGACATGCCGCACCGGCTTCCGCTAACCTCAACGCTGCGTTTGGCACGTCCCCTCGCCCCGTTTTTTACGGGGTCCGCAGGACGGGTCGAGACCAGTGGCTCGACCCCGGCAAGGTTAGGGTGAGGGGCAGCCCAGCCATCGGCGCGAGCCGGACAATCATGCTCGCCATCCATCCGCTTGCTCTCATCACCGCTTGTATCGAGATTGCGTTTTTAATATAATCTGCCCGAGGCAGAATCACACTTTTGATGCAAGGTTATTGTTTTGTGTCTATCTTCCGCTCAATGCCGCGCTGCTCGTGCCCTTTTGGCATGGTCTCAGGACGATCTCTCGTCGGCCTCGAAAGTCGCCAAGGCGACGATTGCTAATTTCGAGGCCGGGAAGCGTTCTCCCTACGAACGAACCCTTCAGGATATGAAGCACGCCCTGGAAGGCGCAGGCGTCATTTTCATCCCCGAAAATGGCGGGGGGGCCGGCGTTCGCCTGGCAAAACGCGCCGATGCCTCGATCGACACGAATGAGACCGAGACGGTTCAATATGAAGAATATCTCGAAAACGACGCACCGCCCGGTGCGGGTGGCTGAATAATGGCAAAAAAAGAAAAGCTAGAGCACTCCGAACTGGCGGGAGAATTCACCGACGACGGTGTCACCGTGCTCGTCGATATCTTCCGCACATCGGGCAGCAATGAAGACTGGACGATGGAAGTGGTCACGCAAGCGGAAGATCTGATCCGCTGGGACGAGCCATTTGCGACTGACCGGGATGCCTTCGACGAATTCCTGGCCGTCGTCGCGCGCGACGGCATTCGATCGTTTCTCGAAGATGAAGAGCCATCCGTGCATTGAGGGAATCCCGTGAAAAGCATCAATGATCTCGTCGCATCGGCGAAAACCGTCTGCGATCGATACCGGGCCGGGCGAATGGAGCGCGAGACCGTGCGGGAATGGGTTCTTGGACTCGGCGCCTATCCGCCGCCGCATGGAGATCGGGTGCGCGAGGCAGCCGAATGGTTCCGGCTGCACAATCGCGAACCTGTTTCGGAAGACATCGTGCTTGTCGACATCGACCGGCTCCAGGCGATTTCAGCGCCGTGATCCCGGGGCGTGCGGCGCTGTTTTGCGGTTGCCGCGCTGCCTCGATCCGGACTGGCGCAATTACGCCGTTACTAGGCGGCGTAGGACCAATGACGATCATGAGCCTTATGCATAATGTCCTCATCGCAGCGTCCATGCGGAGGGGTCTGGGGGTTCGGCTGCTTCGGCAAATGTGACACCCCCACGAGGCTGACATGGCAACTGCATCTCAAGCGCGCAGCGTACGTCAAGCGCAGCTCGAGTATTTTGATTCGTGCGATAAATAGAAGGAACAGCACGTGGCAGCATTTCCGGAAAAGGCAAAGGTCGTCATCATCGGGCTCGGCGGTATCGTCGGCGCCTCCATCGCGCATCATCTCGTCGAGCGGGGATGGGATGATATCGTCGGCATCGACAAGTCGGGCATACCGACGGATATCGGCTCGACAGCCCATGCCTCGGACTTCTGTTACACCACGAGCCACGACTATCTGTCGGTCTGGACCACGCAGTATTCGATCGATTTCTACGAGAAGATGGGCCACTACGCCCGCATCGGCGGCCTCGAAGTGGCGCGCACCGGCGACGATACCTGGATGGAGGAAATCAAGCGCAAGCTTTCCTCGGCACGCGCTTTCGGCACGCGCGCCCATTATGTCAGCCCTTCCGAGATCAAGGAGAAGTTCCCGCTGATCGAGGAAGATCAGGTGATGGGCGGCCTTTACGATCCGGATGCCGGCCTCGTCATTCCGCGCTCGCAGACCGTTGCCGGCAAGCTGGTCGATGCCGCCGAAAAGGCCGGCAAGCTCAAGGTATTCGGCAACACGCCGGCGAAGTCGCTGATCGTCGAAGGCGGCCGCATCAAGGGCGTCGTCACCCATCGCGGCACGATCATGGCCGACCACGTCATCGTCTGTGCCGGCCTCTGGGGGCGCCTGATCGCGGAGATGGTCGGCGAAGACCTGCCGGTCATGCCGGTCGACCATCCCCTCACCTTCTTCGGTCCGTATAACGAATTCGAAGGCACCGGCAAGGAAATCGGCTACCCGCTGCTGCGCGACCAGGGCAACTCCGCCTATATGCGCGATACCGGCGACCCGGCGACGACGGAGGGCGGCCAGATCGAGTGGGGCTATTACGAGGCCGCCAATCCGCGCATGTGCCATCCGCGCGATCTTCTCGAAAAACACGAAGCGCGCCTTTCGCCCTCGCAACGCGATCTCGAGATGGAACAGATCATCGAGCCACTCGAGCGCGCCATGGAACTGACGCCGATCCTCGGCGAACTCGGCTATAACGAAGGTCACTCTTTCAACGGCCTGCTGCAAGTATCCGCCGGCGGCGGCGCCTCCTGCGGCGAGAGCCAGAAGGTGCGCGGTCTTTGGTATTGCGTTGCCATCTGGGTCAAGGACGGCCCGGGCTATGGCAAGCTGATCGCCGACTGGATGACCGATGGCCGTACAGAAATCGATCACAACAGCATCGACTACGCCCGCTTCTATCCGCATCAATTGACGGAAGAGTTCATCGAGGGCCGCTGCTACGAAGCCGCCCAGAAGATCTATTTCCCGGCTGTTCACACCCGCGAACCCTATGCATCCGGCCGCAACGCCAAACGCTCGCCCTTCTACGAACGCGAAAAGGAACTCGGCGGCTACTTCATGGAACTTGGCGGCTGGGAGCGTGCGCATGGCTACGCCGCCAACGAGCACCTTCTGGAGAAATACGCCGACCGCGTCCCGGTTCGCGAGAATGAATGGGATAGCCGCCATTTCTGGCGCGTGTCGAATGCCGAGCATCTGGCGATGAGCGAGGATTGCGGCATCGTCAATCTCAGCCACTTCCACATGGTCGATATCGAGGGACCCGACCATGTCGAACTGATGGAATGGCTGTGCGCCGCCAAGATCGGTGGCGATGCAAACATCGGCAAGGGCATTTACACCCACTTCCTCGACGACGAAGGCATGGTGCGCGCTGACTTCACAGTCTTCCGCATGGCCGATCGATGCCGTCTCGTCAACGGCGCCGATGCCGGCCCGCGCGACCTGCACTACATGAAACGCGTCGCCGAAGACCGCGGCCTCGACGTGATCATCACCGACGTCTCGGAAAAATTCGTGACGATCGGCATCTGGGGTCCGAACGCGCGCGACACGCTGAAGAAGGCCGTGGCCGATCCGGCCGGGCTCGATCAGGAAAATTTCGCCTTTGCGGCGATCAAGCCGATCGAAATCGCCGGTAAGCCCGTCACCGCTTTCCGCATCTCCTATGTCGGCGAGCAGGGCTGGGAATTGCACATGAAGTACGAAGACGGCCTCGCCGTCTGGGATGCGCTGCGGTCGACCGGCGTGATGGCCTTCGGCGTCGAAACCTATGCGAACTCACGCCGCATGGAAAAGAGCCTGCGCCTGCAGAACGCCGACCTCCTGACCCAGTACAACCTGATCGAAGCGGATCTTGCCCGTCCGAAGGTCAAGGAAGCCGATTTCCGCGGGAAGGAAAAACATCTGGAATACAAGGCGCGCGAGCACCAGCCGGCCATGCTCTGCACGCTTGTAATGAGCGAGAATACCGACAAATCGGGCGTGAAGCGCTATCCCGTCGGCAACATGCCGGTTGTCGATCCCTCAACGGGAGAGGTTCTGGTCGACGAGCTTGGCCGTCGGTCCTACACGACCTCGGTCGCCTACGGCCCAACGATCGGAAAGAACATTGCCCTAGCCTATCTGCCCTGGTCGCATTGCCAGGTCGGACGCAGGCTGAACGTCGAGTATTTTGCCGAGACTTATCCGGTCGAGGTTGTCGGCGTCGGGTACAAGCCGATCTATGACCCAGAAAATCTGAAGCCGCGCAGCTAAGCACTCAAGTGCATGTGGCGCCGCAAGCACGCGGCGCCACGCTGAACGGCGGCTCGATGAGCTCGCTGGTGACATCTGTTCCAGGTGCCCAATAGGTGCTCTAAATCAAAGAAATAGAGCATGTTTTCGGCATCATGCTCCAGGCTATTTCCCCTGGAACTTCTTCCGCGCCGCGCGCACGACGCTCTCGGCGAGGATCAGCAGGCAGCCGAGGAGAAGCAGAGCGGCGGCGAACAGCGCGTCGGCATGGGCGAATTTCACCAGCGCGCCGACGACAGCGATCAAGAGCAGCGCTGCCAGCGCCAATGCGCCGTCGTCGATGAACATTCCGAAGAATTCCCTGAACACGACTTTCAGAATGTTCATCATGCGGTGACCTCGGCATGGGCGTTGAAATACTGGCGCAGCATCCGGACTGCGGCGAAGGAAAAGACGGCAAGTACGGCAAGGATCGCCAGGAGCGACAGGTCGTCGCCCGGCCAGTCGGCGCCGATGCCCTCGCCGACCCAGAATATGCCGAAGGCGCTGAGCAGCAGCCCAACAACAAATTTGAGGCTGTTCTCCGGAACTGCCGAAAGCGGTTTGTGCACGAAGATGCCGATGATCAGCACCAAAAGGCAAGCCGCCACTGCGCCGAGGCTGGCATAACCGATCATGCCGTGCCCGGCGCCGGTAGCGATGACGATGAACACTACCTCGATCCCCTCGAGCAGCACGGCCTTGAAGGCCGCAATGCCCGCCAGGAGATTCGCGCGGCGCTCCGAGGATTGGCGCCTCAGGCTATCCGTCTCGGCGGCAAAGGCCTTGTCCTCGTCGTGCAGCGCGATGAAGCCCGAAGCCCTGAGGATCGCCTTGCGCAACCAGCGCAGGCCGAAGAGAACGAGCAGCGTTCCGATGACGAACTGCATCAGCTCGACCGGAATTAGGCCGAGCAATGGACCGAGCGCCAGCACAAGGATGGCCAGAACGCCGAGCGCAAGACCGGTGCCGATGAAGGCCGGCCGCCAGCTTTGCGTGACGCCGACGGCGAGGATGATCGTGAAGGCTTCAACGACCTCGACGAAGGAGCCGAGAAATGCGGCCGTGACCGTCGAGGTGATCGTTGTCAGAGTTGTCATGGTTTTTGTCCGTTATGCTGGCGGAGATCAATGCGTTGCCGATGCCGGCAGCACTGTGCAACAGCTGCGAGAAAGGGAAAAGGCGTGCGCTGCTAAAGATTGTGCATGAAGAATATTGAAGGATGACATCGAAAATCTGGAATCGGCCTTGATCGACATCCCCTATCTCTCCGCCGCCAACGCGATGGACGAGACTTGGGAGAACTATCTGCTGTCACCGTTTTCAGCTTCGGCGCCATCGTCAGGGGCACGACTTGGAACGAAGCGCTTCGAGATCAGCCAGCAGCCAAGCGCCCAGAGCGCGCCGGCGCACCATCCGGCCAAGACGTCCGTGGGGTAATGGACCCCGAGATAGATCCGGCTCAAGCCGACGATGACGGCGAGGAAGACACCGGCGCCCATGACGAAGATCCGCGTCGACGGATAACGCTGCGTTCGCGCCACGAGCGCCCCGAGCGTCAGATAGGTCACCGCCGAAACCATGGCATGTCCAGAGGGAAAGCTGAGGTCGCTCACTTCGACCAGATGCGGCACGATATCGGGACGCGGCCGGGCGACGAGGATTTTCAGCGTCGCGCTCGCCAGCCAGCCGGTTAGCACCGAGGAAAAGACGAAGATGGCGATCGGCCAGCGCCGGTCGAACAGAAGATAGATGGTGATCAGAGCGGTTAGGAGCGAGAGAACGGTGATGCCGCCGAGGGCGGTGATATCGTCGACGGCATGCGTCAGCCAGTCGGGGCCGATCGGCACGGCAAGATCGTCGGCGCGTCTCAACGCCAGCAGGATCACCTCGTCGAAGCGAAAGGTCTCGCCTTCCAGGACTTCACTGGTCAGCCGCTGGAGCACGAACAGCCC
The DNA here is from genome assembly GCF_037002925.1 of Rhizobium aouanii. NCBI lineage: Bacteria > Pseudomonadati > Pseudomonadota > Alphaproteobacteria > Hyphomicrobiales > Rhizobiaceae > Rhizobium > Rhizobium aouanii. Next base: position 259,719 of record NZ_JBAMYD010000004.1, on the reverse strand, counting down.
GCCGGCGATCGTCGCGAGCGTAATCAGCGTCAGCGGTTCATAGGCGGTAAGCCTTGTCAGAAAACCTTGTCGTCGAACCTCGGTCATGCCTGCCGTCGAACTCCCTTTACTCATGTCGGTCCCCGCCAGATTGGCAATGCGAAGCGAGGTTTCAAGACCTTACGGCATTCAAGGACATTCCCGAGGGCGGCAGTCACCTGATCTGGACACGCTTAGTAGCAAAAGCTCAACCTTCTTTTGCTATTGCTGAAGCCGATTGCGTTGGAGACGATTTCGGCGATGAAAATTCCGACAGTGACGGTTCTGATGGCGGCCCTCCTGCAGCCGGTCTCAGCCTTCGGCGAGACCGAATGGATCGGCGGCGCGCGACAATGGTCGGTCGGCTTTGCGAGCGAGAGCCCGCATCCCTATTGCCGCCTGCTGTGGGACAGCGAGATCGGCAAGACCATGGAATTCCGCCAGAGCGCAACCGAGACGTTCTGGCTGGTCGCAAAGAACACATGGGACATTCCGGCCGGCACCAAGACCGAGGTGACGCTGACCGACCGTGTGGCGACAAAGGTAATCGCTGCCGATTTCTTCGACAAGAACACGCTTCGCCTCTGGGGTCCGGCCAGCAAGGGGAGCGCCGGACTGAAGAAGATCATCAAGAATTCCTTTGCCGGAATGCCTGACGTGCAGATCACTTTTGCCGGCGATGAAGGCGACTGGACGCTGCCGCTTTCGCGGGTGGAGCAGCTCTACCCGACTTATCTCCAGTGCCTCAAGCGTCTCGAGGCCGGCGAAATGCCAAAGCGGAATTCCGAAACCCAGCCGTTCTGAGGCCGATCATAGCGGCGGCGCAGTCTCGCGAATCAGGGTGCGGACAGCCTCGATATCGCCGTTGAGCGGCCGTTCGTCGCCATAGTGGGAAACATGTTCCCGCACGGCTTGATAGACAAGGTTCGTGCCTGGCGCCCGCGGCGCGGTAGCCGCCAGGAAATCATGCGCCTGGGCAGCGGCCATTAGCTCGATCGCCAGGATATATTCGACGTTGTCGATGATGGCGAGCAGCTTGCCGGCGGCGGCCGTCGGATGCGCGAGAAAATCCTCCTGCAGACCGGAGGTCAGTCCTCCGTCCATGGCCGTCGGTGCCGCGAGGCGGCGGTTCTCGTTGCTGAGGGCGGCGGCGGTATATTGGGCGATCATCAAGCCGGAATGGCTGCCGGCATCGCTGGCGAGGAAGGGCGGCAGACCGCTCACCAGCGGATTGACCAGCCGGTCCATGCGCCGTTCGCTGATCGCGCCGAGCTGTGCGAGCGCAATCGCCAGACTATCGGCCGCCTGTCCGAGCGCGGGGGCAACCGCATGCGCCTCGGAGGAGACGATCGGCCGTTCCGGCGTGCCTGAGACAGCCGGATTGTCCGTCACCGAGGCAAGCTCCTGATCGACGACGCGGGCGGAATTGTCGAAGACGTCGCGGGCGGCGCCATGCGCATGCGGCACCGAACGAAGGCTAAGCGCATCCTGCGTGCGCCGGCCGAAGGCGGCGGCGACAAGGCCGCTGCCGGCAAGCCGCGCGCGCAGCGTCGCTCCGACTTTCTCTATTCCCGCCGATGGGCGCAGCGCCAGCACAGCCGCGTCGAAGGCGGCGATCTGGCAGCCCGCCGCTTCCAGCGTCAGGGCTGCGGTCGCATCGGCCCAGTCGAGCAGCCGCTCGGCGCGTGACAGTGCCACGGCGGTCAGGCCGGTGGCGCAGGCCGTGCCGTTGACAAGGCTCAAGCCCTCCTTGGCGCCGAGCACCAGCGGCTCGAGGCCGATCGCCGCCAGCGCCTCGCGACCGCTCATGCGCCGGCCGCCCAGGTGAGCGCTGCCTTCGCCGATCAGAACAAGCGCAATATGGGCATTGTGGACGAGATAACCGGCAGAGCCCTTGGATGGCACGTCGGGAATGCAATCATGTTCCAGCATGGCCGCAAGATGCTCGACGATCTCGCGCCGCACGCCGGAATGGCCATGGGCGAAATTGGCGATCTCAGCGGCGATGATGGCGCGCACCTCGCGGGCAGGCAGCAATGGCCCGACGCCGCAGGCATGGCTGAGCACGATGCTGCGCGACAACAGGCTCTGCGAGGCCCGATCAACGACGGTATCCGCCAGCGCCCCGACGCCGGTATTGACGCCGTAGGCGCGCACCCCCGTCTCGACGATACGCGCAACGATTCGGCTTGCCTGCTCGATTCGCGCCCAGGCGGTCGGCGACAGCGCAAGCGCTTCCCCTGCCCCGACGCGCGCGACATCGCGCCAGGTCAGCACGGCGTCGATGGTGATCGTCATTGACCGCTTCCGAAATGGCCGATGAACTGGCGGAAAGCCGGTGTCGCACCGCCGGTGAACATCTCGTCCGGCTTGCCGCTGCTTTCGATCAGCCCTTCGCGCATGAAGACGACGCGGTTCGAGACGTTGCGGGCAAAGCTCATCTCATGGGTGACGACGAGCATGGTCATGCCTTCCTCGGCAAGCGCGCGCATGACGCGCAGCACCTCGCCGACAAGCTCCGGATCGAGCGCCGAAGTCGGCTCGTCGAACAGCATGACCTTCGGTTTCATCGCCAGCGCACGGGCAATCGCCGCACGCTGCTGCTGGCCGCCGGAAAGATGGGCCGGATAGGCATGACGTTTATCGGCAATGCCGACCTTTTCGAGCAGCGCTTCGGCCTCGGCGATGCAGTCGGCGCGCGGCCGCTTCAACACATGGATCGGACCTTCGATGACATTCTGCAGGATCGTCATGTGGGACCAGAGATTGAAGGACTGGAACACCATGCCGAGCTCGGAGCGGATATGGTCCACCTGCTTCTGGCTAGCCGGCTTGCTTCGCCCGCCCTTGTGCACCATGCGGACCTCCTCGCCGTCGACCCAGATCTCGCCGTCGCTGGCGGTTTCGAGCATGTTGATGCAGCGCAGAAAGGTCGATTTGCCGGAGCCGGAGGCGCCGAGCAGCGAGATCACATCGCCGTCTTCCGCATCGAGGGAAATGCCGCGCAAGACCTCGTGCGTACCGAAGCTCTTGCGGATATTGCGGACCGATAGTCGGGTTACGCCTGGCATGGGTGCTCCAATCGGGTCAAAAACTGCTACGCCTTCAGCGCCTGCGGAGCCGCACGGCGGTGTCGGGAGAGCGAATATTCGAGCAGAGCCATGCCCTGCAGGATGATGAAGTTGAGAACGAGATAGATGATCGCCGCACAGAGAAAGACTTCCATCGTGCGGTAGGTCTGCGAGATCAGCCGCTGGGCGACGCCGGTGACTTCCCAGACGGTGACGAGGCTTGCGAGCGCCGTCGACTTCATCATCAGCACGATCTCGGTGGAATAGGCCGGCAGCGCATGGCGGAAGGCGATCGGCGCCAGGATCCGGCGGACCAGCAGGAAGCCGGACATGCCGATCGAGCGCGCCGCTTCGATCTCCTTCGGCGAGACGGCGCGAATGCCGCCGCGGAAGATCTCCGCCGTGTAGCCGGCGGTGCAGAGCGCCAACGACAGCACGGCGCAGACCATCGGCTCGCGCAGGAACGTCCAGAGGAAGGAGTAACGGATGAAGCCGAACTGGCCGAGGCCGTAGAACACCAGGAACATCTGGATCAGCAGCGGCGAGCCGCGGAAGATGAAGATGTAACCCTTGGCGAAGCCCGAAAGCACCGGGTTGCCGCTGGTCCGCATCCAGACCACGACGAGCGCCAGCAGGCCACCTGTGATAATCGACAGCGAAAACAGGATGAGCGTCGTCGGTACGGCCTTGAGCAGGGTGACCATGGTTGAGGCGATGAAGCTGAAATCCATTGTCGCCTCCTTACGCCTGGCCCATGGCGGATGCCGGCATGCTGCGGTTGGCGCGGCGCTCCGCCCCGTTGAAGATGCGGTCCGAAAGGCTGGTCAGGATGAGATAGAGGCAGCCGCCGGCGATGAAGAACAGGAAATATTGCCGGGTCGAGCCTGCCGCCACCTGGCTGGTGCGCATCAGCTCGGCAAGGCCGGTGACGGAGATCAGCGCTGAATCCTTGAGACTGAGCTGCCACACGTTACCGAGGCCGGGAATGGCGAGGCGAAACACCTGCGGCATGATGATGCGGCGAAGGCGCATGCCACGATGCATGCCGATCGCCGAGGCGGCTTCCAGCTCGCCCTTGGATATGGCAAGGAAGGCGCCGCGGAACACCTCCGCCTGGTAGGAGCCGGAGATGATACCGACGGCAAGCGCGCCTGCGATAAAGGAGGGCAAGCCGAGGAAACCCTCGTAACCCATTGCCTGGCCGATCGCGGTGACGGCCGAGGAGCCGCCGAAATAGATGAGATAGATGATCAGCAGTTCGGGCACGCCGCGAAACACGGTCGTATAGACGTTGCCGAGCGTGACGAGGATAAGATTGCCGGAGAGTTTTGCCGCCGCGACAATCGCGCCGAGCACCGCGCCGATCGCCAGCGCCGTTGCCGTGACGGCCAGCGTCATCAAGGCGGCGGCAATGAGCAGCGCGCCCCATCCTGTCGAGCCGAAGCCGAGCAGTTCCAAGCTTGCCATAGCGTGCGTTCCCCGTCCGTGGCAGTGTTTTGCGGATTGACACCAGAGCATGATGCCGAAAAGTGTCAGCGGTTTTCGGACGACATCATGCTCTAACTCTGAAATTTAGAACAGGATTCAGATTTTAGGCCGACCCGGCCTAAAATCATCCTGTTCTAACACGCAGTCCCCGGCGATAAAGCCGGAGACCCGTGTCTGCGGCCGAAAGGCCGAAACGCTTACTGCTGGGGGCTGACGTCCATCTTGAACCACTTCATCGACAGGGTCTTGACCGTGCCGTCGGCGAGTGCGGACTTGATCGCTACATTAAACTTGTCGCGCAGATCAGTATCGGCCTTGCGCAGGCCGAGACCTTCACCCTCGCCCCAGATCGAGCCGGCGATCTCTGGGCCGGTGAAGGCGAGCGTGTCGTTGGCGGCCTTAAACGCATTGGCGAAATAGACAGCGTCATCGAAGCCGAGGTCGATACGGCCGTTCTGCAGGTCGAGGTCGCGATCGGCGCCGGTCTTGTATTCGCGGATCTCCGCGATGTCGCCGAAATTGTCATAGACGAACTTGGCGTAGACGGTGGCCGCCTGGATGCCGATCGTCTTGCCCTTGAAAACTTCCTTCAGCGCGTCGATCTCCTTCACGCCGGTCTGGCCGGGCGTCATCTTGATCGTGGCGCCGGTGCCGGCGGCGTTCGCCAGCGGGCTGTCCTTGGCGGCGGCGAAGGCGGCGGGCGTGGCGGCATAGGGAATGGTGAAGTCGATGATCTTCCTGCGCTCTTCGGTAATCGATAGCGCATCCATGATGACGTCGAACTTGCCGGCGTTGAGCGCCGTGATCATGCCGTCCCAGTCGGAGGCAACCAGCGTGCATTCGATCTTGGCGCGCTCGCAGAGCACCTTGGCAAGTTCCGGCTCGAAGCCGCCGAGCGTGCCGTCGGCATTGGTGAGGTTCCAAGGCGCGTAGGCGCCTTCGAGAGTAATAGTCGCCTTCGTCCAGTCCTTGGAAAAGGCAGGCGCGGCGAAGGCGGAAAAAGCCGCCACGCCACAAAGCAGGATTGCGCTGAATTTCATTTGTGAATTCTCCTCTGGAGTTGAAACAGACCTTGCGGCACCACGGCCGATCTTCGCCGGCTTGCCCTGTCAGTCCTATTTCTGTTTCAAGGACCGATTGGGAGGTTGTATATGGTACCATATGAGATATTTTGTGATATGCAAGTGGGAAAGTTGAATTATGTGGCGAATTCCATTCGTGCAAAAGGAATAGGCAATGAAGCGTCCCGGCGAGATGAAGCGCGAACTGGCGGAAAATGACAGCACCCCGCTTTATGCCGGCGTCAAGCAGGTGATCCTCGACCGCATCCACAGCGGCGAATGGCCGCCGAAATATCGCGTGCCCTCGGAAAACGAGCTGGTTGTCGAACTCGGCGTCAGCAAGATGACCGCCAACCGGGCCCTGCGCGAACTTGCCAACGAGGGCGAACTCATCCGCATCCAGGGCGTCGGCTCCTTCGTCGCCGAGCGCAAGGGCTATTCGGCACTGTTCGAAGTCCGCAACATCGCCGAGGAAATCGCCGAACGCGGCCATGTCCATGAGGCCGCCGTCGTCGTTCTCGCCCAGGAAACCGCCTCTCCCGAGGTTGCCGACGCGCTGGAACTTGCAATTGGCGCTGCGGTTTTCCACTCGCTGATCGTCCACAGCGAAAATGGCGTTCCGGTGCAGATCGAGGATCGGTTCGTCCATCCGGAGGCGGCCCCCGAATATCTCGCCCAGGATTTTTCGACGCTGACACCGAACGCCTATCTGACGGCCGCGGCCCCGCTCAGCGGCTCCGAGCACGTCGTCGAGGCGGCCATGCCGCAGGCCTGGGAGTGCAAGCTCTTGACCATTATGAAGACCGAGCCGTGCCTGACGATCCGCCGGCGCACATGGTCGGCAAAACAGGTGGTCTCAACCGCCCGCCTCGTCTATCCCGGCCACCGCTACCGGCTGGAAGCGCGCAGCGGCAAGATGTTCGAGGAGTGAAAACACCCGCGATGTTGTATATGGGACTTAGTAGGCTGCGCCATCGCCAGGCGGGAGGGTATGATCAGCAGCGGCCCGCATTGCTCGGCTGAGGAAACCGGGGGTTTTGGTTGTCCATGGCATTAGGCGGCCCGTTATAAGGCTTTGGCAGAGACCTATAACGGCCTCTAAAAATGAGCAGAGGCGACTTTTTTAAAAGGAGGCAAGAACGTTGGATCGGGCTCTTTATTACGATGCCGGCGTGAAACGCGCGACCAGCGCGTGACGATCGCCCGGATAGGTGAAGCGCACATGCGTCACAGGGCCGGCATTGCTCCAGGTGCGGCGCTCGACCACGAGGCAGGCGGTATGGCGTGGTATATCGAGAGCCGCCGCCAGCTCGGCACCAGCTGAGACGGCATGGATCCGGTGTTCGGCCGTGCTCCACGGCACCTGGTTGAGCAGCCAGGGGCCCGGCGCCATCGTCAGGAAATCGGCATCGGCGGCTTCAGGAACCGTCGCAAGACTGATCAGCCGCTCCTCCAGGCAAAAGGGCCGCGCGCCGGCATTGTGGATGCAGACGACCTCGACGACCGAGGACGCCACCGGCAGTTCCAGACGGCGGCTGTCGTCCGCCTTGGCCTTGCGGCTCACCTTCTTCGAAACCGCATAGGAATAGGGCAGGTTCAGCGACTGCACCTCGGCCTTGATGTCGTGGATTTCAAGAATGGCCGATTGCGCCTGCGGCTGGGTGACGAAGCTGCCGGATTTCTTGCGGCGCTCGATGAGGCCAGCCTTGGCAAGCTGGGTCAGCACCTTGTTCACCGTCATGCGCGAGCAGTCATACTGCGTGGCCAGATCGACCTCGAAGGGAATGCGGTGCCCCGGCGGCCAATCGCCCGAGACGATACGGCCCTCGATGTCGCTGAGGATGCGCTGATGCAAGGTGAGATCCCTGCTTTGGTTCATCGCCACGTTCCGATTGGTCTCCCGCTATCTCTTTGATTTTACGCAATCCCGGCCGCAAAACCGCTACACACTTCTGCTGGAATTGCTCTAATTCGAATGCTTGGACAGGAAAAGCTCTTTTCAGACGGCGAGCAACTCGCCCATCGCCGCGAGGAAACGCCGGTCGATGGCATCGCGCCTGAGATGGCGTCCGCCCTCCACCTGCTTGCGGCCGCGCGCCCAGGCGCAATCGACGGAAACGCCGCCTGCAAACAGCCAGTGATCGAGGATCTGGTCGCCCGCGAGATAAGGAACGGCCGTCGTATCGAGCGAAACGATATCGGCATGATGCCCCTCGGCGAGACCTGCCGGTGCTTTCAATGCGGCACCGCCGCCGGCAAGCGCTTGACTGAACAGCGAAAGCGCCGTCGATCCGCCGGGTGCTGCGACGACGTTGCGGGCGCGAAGCGCCAGGCGCTGCGAATATTCGAGTTGACGCAGTTCCTCCGGCACGGAGATCAGCACGTTGGAATCCGAACCGATGCCATAACGCCCGCCCTCTTCGAGGAAAAGCGGTGCGGCAAAGGCGCCATCGCCGAGATTGGCTTCGGTGATCGGGCAGAGGCCGGCGATAGCGCCGCTTTTCGCCATCCGCCGCGTTTCGTCCTCGGTCATGTGCGTCGCATGGATCAGGCACCAGCGCTCATCCACAGGCGCATGATCGAGCAGCCATTCCACTGGCCGCGCGCCGGACCAGGCGATGCAGTCCTCGACCTCCTTCACCTGCTCGGCGACATGAATATGGATGGGACCGGCGCCCGCCATCGGCACCAGCCTTGTGAGCTCGTCCGGGGTTGCGGCGCGCAGGCTGTGCGGCGCCAGCCCGAGCTCGGCGCCATCGAGCCGGCCGGTCAACGCCCGGCATCCCTCCATCAGCCTTTCGAAGCTTTCGAGCGAATTGATGAAACGCCGCTGGCCGTCGATGGGGGCAGCTCCGCCGAAACCGGAATGGGCATAAAAGACCGGCAGCAGCGTCAGGCCAATACCGGTCTCATCGCTCGCAGCACCAATGCGTTCGGCAAGCTCGGCGATATTGGTGTAGGCGCCGCCATCCCTGTCGTGGTGGAGATAGTGGAATTCGCCGACACGGGAAAAACCGGCCTCCAGCATTTCCGCATAAAGCTTGGCGGCGACCGCCTCCACATGCTCCGGCGTCATCGCCAGGGCAAATTTGTACATGACAGTGCGCCAGCTCCAGAAGCTGTCATTTGCCGGGCCGCGCACTTCCGCAAGGCCGGCCATCGCCCGCTGGAAGGCGTGGCTGTGCAGGTTCGCCATGGCAGGAACGAGGAGATCGTGGCGTTCATCGCCGGGCTCGGGAGCAGTGCCGATTTCGATCCGCGCGATGCGCCCGGCCTCAAGCGTCAGCCGCACATCCTTCTGCCAGCCCTGCGGCGTCAGCGCCGTGCCTGCGTGAAGTGTGGTCATCGCCTTCCCTCTCCTCTTGCCGTGCCGCCGATCTTTCTTTTCCAGAAAAGCGCACAAAATTTCTCTTGTCACCTGTCGATTATGTATATACATGTTTTGGCATAAGGAAAGGCGCAAAGCTGATGACCGGGAACAATTTTTCAGAGGAAGCCCCATCTGCCGACACCCGCCCAGTGGTGTGGCGCAATGCGCGGCTTGCCACGCTCGCGCCGACAAAATCGGGGCTCGGTATCGTCGAAAAGGGCGCCGTGCTCACCGAAAACGGCCGCATCGCCTTTGCCGGCGCCGAAAGCGAGGTGCCGGCATCGGCCATCGAACATTCCGAAATCGTCGATCTCGAAGGCCGCTGGGTAACGCCCGGTCTCGTCGACTGCCACACCCATATCGTTCACGGTGGCAACCGCGCCCGCGAGTTCGAAATGCGCCTGGCAGGCGCGACCTACGAGGAGGTCGCCCGCGCCGGCGGCGGCATCGTTTCCTCGGTGAAGGCGACCAATGCGCTGTCGGTCGAGGAGCTTGTCGCCGAGGCTCTGCCGCGGCTCGACACGCTGCTTGCCGAAGGTGTCACCACGATCGAGATCAAATCCGGCTACGGGCTGAACCGGACCGGCGAAGTGAAAATGCTGCAGAGCGCCCGGCTGCTCGGCCATATCAGACCGGTCCGCGTCGCCACCAGCTATCTCGGCGCCCATGCGACGCCCGTGGAATATAAGGGTCGCAACGGCGATTATCTCGACGATGTCGTGCTGCCCGGTCTCGACGACATGCATGGCCTCGGTCTTGCCGATGCGGTCGACGGTTTCTGCGAGGGCATCGCTTTTTCCACGACCGAGATCGCCCGCGTCTTCGACAAGGCCAAAGCGCTCGGCCTACCGGTCAAGCTGCATGCAGAGCAGCTGTCCAATCTCGGCGGCGCCAAGCTCGCCGCATCCTATGGCGCACTGTCGGCCGATCATCTCGAATATCTTGACGAAGATGGCGTTGCGGCCATGGCCGCAGCCGGCACCGTCGCCGTGCTGCTGCCCGGCGCCTTCTACGCCATCCATGAAAAGCAGAAGCCGCCGGTAGCAGCGCTGCGGCGGGCAGGCGTGCCGATCGCGATCGCCACCGATTGCAATCCCGGCACCTCGCCGCTCACCTCGATGTTGCTCACCATGAACATGTCGGCCACACTTTTCGGCCTCACCGTCGAGGAATGCATCGCCGGCGCCACCCGCGAAGGCGCCCGCGCGCTCGGTCTGCTCGACAAGACAGGAACGCTCGAAGCCGGCAAATCCGCCGATCTCGCCATCTGGAATATCGAAAGCCTCGCCGAGCTCGTCTACCGCATCGGCTTCAACCCGCTTCACGCACGCGTCTTCAAGGGCGAAAGGAACGGCCGATGACCATCACGCTCCACCCGGGCTCCGTCTCGCTCAAGGATCTGGAAATCATCTACTGGACCGGTGTGCCGGCACGGCTCGATCCCGCTTTCGATGCGGGGATCGCCAAGGCCGCTGCCCGCATCGCCGAGATCGCCGCTGGCAACGCGCCGGTCTACGGCATCAATACCGGCTTCGGCAAACTCGCCTCGATCAAGATCGACAGCGCCGATGTGACCACCTTGCAGCGCAATCTCATTTTGTCGCATTGCTGCGGCGTCGGCGCGCCGCTGCCCGACAATATCGTGCGGCTGATCATGGCGCTGAAGCTGGTCTCGCTTGGGCGCGGCGCCTCGGGCGTGCGGCTGGAGCTGGTGCGGCTGATCGAAGGCATGCTTGATAAGGGCGTCATTCCGCTGATCCCGGAAAAGGGCTCGGTCGGCGCCTCCGGCGATCTTGCGCCCCTTGCCCATATGGCGGCGGTGATGATGGGCGAGGCCGAAGCCTTCTTCGCCGGCGAACGCCTCTCGGGCGCTGAAGCCCTCGAGAGGGCTGGCCTCAGACCGATCGTGCTCGCCGCCAAGGAAGGTCTGGCGCTGATCAACGGCACCCAGACCTCGACGGCGCTGGCACTTGCCGGCCTCTTCCGCGCCCATCGTGCCGCACAGGCGGCGCTCATCACCGGCGCGATGTCCACCGATGCCGCGATGGGCTCTTCGGCCCCCTTCCATCCGGATATTCACACATTGCGTGGCCACAAAGGCCAGATCGACACGGCAGCCGCGCTTCGCGCGCTGCTCGAAAATTCCATCATTCGCCAGAGCCACATCGAGGGCGACGAGCGCGTGCAGGATCCCTATTGCATTCGCTGCCAGCCGCAGGTCGACGGCGCCTGCCTCGATCTGCTGCGCTCGGTCGCCCGCACCCTTGAGATCGAAGCCAATGCGGTCACCGACAATCCGCTGGTGCTCTCCGACAATTCCGTCGTCTCCGGCGGCAATTTCCACGCCGAACCCGTCGCCTTCGCCGCCGACCAGATCGCGCTGGCCGTCTGCGAGATCGGCGCGATTTCGCAGCGCCGCATCGCGCTGCTGGTCGATCCGACCCTCTCCTACGGCCTGCCAGCCTTCCTTGCCAAGAAGCCGGGCCTGAACTCCGGCCTGATGATCGCCGAGGTGACGTCTGCGGCGCTGATGTCCGAGAACAAGCAGATGTCGCACCCTGCCTCGGTCGATTCGACGCCGACATCGGCCAACCAGGAAGACCATGTCTCCATGGCCTGCCACGGCGCCCGCCGCCTGCTCGGCATGACCGAGAACCTGTTCGGCATCATCGGCATCGAGGCGCTAACCGCCGCCCAAGGCGTTGAACTGCGCGCGCCGCTATCGACCAGCCCGGAACTCGGCAAGGCGATCGCCACGATCCGCACCAAAGTTCCGAGCCTCGACGTCGACCGCTACATGGCAAACGACCTCGCCGCCGCCGCTGAACTGGTGGCGACGGGCACGCTGAACGCCTCGGTTTCGAATGGTATTCTGCCGGTATTGGAGGGTTGAGATGATGGTGACGGAAAAAGTCCCCTCCCCAACCCCTCCCCACAAGGGGGAGGGACTTAACGCCCGGCCCTCGCAGTATTCACTCTTGAGCGCAGCATATGCAGCGGGCTTGTTGTTTTGCGAGCCGGCGCCACAGCTTAGTCCCTCCCCCTTGTGGGGAGGGGTTGGGGAGGGGTTTTCACCATGACCTCTGTCTTCGAAATAACGCAGGGCACCTCCCCCATCATCCTCGGCTTCCCCCATACCGGCACCGAGGTGCCGCCCGAGATTGCCGAGCGCCTCAACGACAACGGCCGCATCCTCGCCGACACCGACTGGCACATCCACCACCTCTATGACGGCCTGCTCGACAACGTCACGACAGTGCGCGCCACCTTCCACCGCTACGTCATCGACGCCAACCGCGATCCGGCCGGCGTCAGCCTCTACCCCGGCCAGAACACCACCGGCCTCGTGCCGGAAACGGACTTCGACGGCAAGGCGATCTGGAAGGATGGGCAAGGACCTGACGGGGCCGATATTGCGGCGCGGCTGCGGGATTTTCACGCGCCCTATCATGCGGCGCTTGCCGCCGAGATCGAGCGCGTGAGAGCGATCCACGGCGTCGCGATCCTTTACGATTGCCACTCGATCCGGTCGCACATTCCTTTCCTGTTCGAGGGGAAGCTGCCGGATTTCAATATCGGCACCGATATGGGCAAGACCTGCGACAGCACGATCGAGCAGGCGACGCTCACCGTCGTCGAAGCCGCCGAAGGTTACGACGGCGTGCTCAACGGTCGCTTCAAGGGTGGCTGGACGACACGCCACTATGGCCGGCCCGACGCTGGTGTGCACGCAATCCAGATGGAACTTGCGCAATCGACGCATCTCCAGACTGAGGCACCGCCCTTCGCCTACGACGGCGCCAAGGCAGACAGACTTCGCGTCCATCTCAAAAACATTCTGGTGCGCATCGAACAGATTGCGCCAGGCCTGAAACGATAACGATCTCTCGACAGGGAAACCGCCATGAACAATCCACGCCACAACATCCGCGAAATCCGCGCACCCCGCGGCAACGATCTCAATGCCAAGAGCTGGATGACCGAAGCGCCGCTGCGCATGCTGATGAACAATCTCGACCCTGACGTCGCCGAAAATCCGAACGAGCTCGTCGTTTATGGCGGCATCGGCCGCGCCACCCGCACCTGGGAGGATTTCGACCGCATCGTCGCGACGCTGAAGACTCTGACGGAAGAAGAAACCCTGGTCGTGCAATCCGGCAAGCCGGTCGGCGTGTTCCGCACCCACAAGGATGCGCCGCGCGTGCTGATCGCTAATTCCAATCTCGTGCCGCATTGGGCGACCTGGGATCATTTCAACGAGCTGGATAAGAAGGGCCTTGCCATGTATGGCCAGATGACGGCCGGCTCGTGGATCTATATCGGCACCCAGGGAATCGTGCAGGGCACTTACGAGACCTTCGTCGAGGCCGGCCGCCAGCATTATGGCGGCAATCTCAAGGGCAAATGGATCCTGACCGGCGGCCTCGGCGGCATGGGCGGCGCCCAGCCGCTCGCCGCCGTCATGGCCGGCGCCTGCTGCCTTGCCGTCGAATGCAATCCCGATTCGATCGATTTCCGCCTGCGCACCCGCTATCTCGACGCCAAGGCCGAGACGCTCGATGAAGCGCTTGAGATGATCGACCGCTGGACCAAGGCCGGCGAGGCGAAATCCGTCGGCCTGCTCGGCAACGCCGCGGAGATCCTGCCGGAAATGGTCCGCCGCGGCATCCGCCCGGATATGGTCACCGACCAGACCTCGGCGCATGACCCGATCAACGGCTACCTGCCGAAGGGCTGGACGATGGGCGAGTGGAAGGCCAAGCGCGAAAGCGATCCGAAGGCGGTGGAAAAGGCGGCGCGGGCCTCGATGCGCGAACATGTCGAAGCGATGATCGCCTTCTGGAATGCCGGTATTCCGACACTCGACTACGGCAACAATATCCGCCAGGTCGCCAAGGACGAAGGCCTTGAAAACGCCTTCGCCTTCCCGGGCTTCGTGCCAGCCTATATCCGCCCGCTGTTTTGCCGTGGCATCGGCCCCTTCCGCTGGGCGGCCCTTTCCGGCGACCCGGAGGAGATCTACAAGACCGACGCCAAGGTGAAGGAATTGCTGCCTGACAACAAGCATCTGCACAATTGGCTCGACATGGCCAGGGAGCGCATCGCCTTCCAGGGCCTGCCGGCGCGCATCTGCTGGGTGGGCCTCGGCGACCGCCACAAGCTCGGCCTCGCCTTCAACGAGATGGTGAGAACAGGCGAACTCTCCGCCCCGATCGTCATCGGTCGCGACCACCTCGATTCGGGCTCGGTCGCCTCGCCGAACCGTGAGACCGAAGCGATGAAGGACGGTTCCGACGCCGTCTCCGACTGGCCGTTGCTCAACGCCCTGCTCAACACGGCGTCGGGCGCTACCTGGGTGTCGCTGCATCACGGTGGCGGCGTCGGCATGGGCTTCTCGCAGCATTCGGGCATGGTCATTTGCGCCGATGGCACGGATGATGCCGCAAGACGCCTCGAGCGCGTGCTCTGGAACGATCCGGCGACCGGCGTCATGCGCCACGCCGATGCTGGCTACGAGATCGCCATCGACTGCGCCAAAGAAAAAGGCCTGCGCCTGCCCGGCATTCTCGGGAACTGAGCCCGGTGAGGATGCTGCGCGCCGGCGATCACAAACGCATGCCCTGGAAAAACGGCAAGGGAGAGACGGTGGAGATCGCCGTCTTTCCACCCGGCGCTTCGATCAACGACTTCGACTGGCGCATCAGCATGGCGACCGTCGCAGAGGACGGCCCGTTTTCGATCTTTCCCGGCATCGACCGGACGCTGGCGATCCTCGATGGCAACGGCATGCTGCTCGATGTCGCAGGCAGCACGCCGGTGCTGCTGACAACGTCAAGCGATCCGCTGGCCTTCCCGGCGGATATTCCCGTTGCGGCCAGGCTCCAGGACGGAACGATCACCGATCTCAACGTCATGACGCGCCGTGACGGGCTCGCCCACACGCTGATCCGGATCGACGTCGATGGCAGCAAGACCATGCCGCTGCCGCCCTCGACATGCCTGTTCCTTTGCCATCGCGGCGCACTCTCATTCCGGCGGGACGGCGAGACCGGCGCGCTTGCGGCCGGCGATGCCCTGCTGATCGAGAACGCGGCCGCAATCGCGCTGGAAATCGATGGTGAAGCCAAATGTTATCTCGCTTCGATCACCACGGGCTGATGAAACAACAGATTGAAAACATTAAACAATCGATTATTTGGCAAAGCATCCGCATAAACCATCGCCATCTCGGGCCATGGACGTCATTCCTCGTTTCGGTCTAAACTTCGCCCTTCTGATGCAGAAGAAGACCTAGACTGCCCGCAACGTGCCGGGGAGCAAGGGAGCAGGCGTGACGGATCCATACGATATTCTCGGCGTTGAACGCGATGCGGACGAGGCGCAGCTGAAGGCCGCCTATCGGCGCCTGGCGAAGGTTGCCCACCCCGATTCGGGCGGTGATTCGGAAGCCTTTGCCAATCTGCAGAAGGCCTATGGGCTGCTTCTCGATCCGGTCCGGCGTAAGGTGTACGACGATACCGGCTACGACGTCGAATTCGCCGATGCCGCCGAATTGCAGGCGCTTGTGATGATCGAGAAGCTCGTCACCGACGCAGTGCTCGACGAGCGCGCACCGGGAAGTTTCGATCCCGTCGCCGTCATGCAGGACAGCCTTTCCGAAGAACTTCGAAAGGCGCGTTTCAGCAAGAGCGAGTTGGAGCGCCACGCCTCGCGCATCGGCCTGCATCTGGAACGGCTCGAAAAACAGTCCGGCCGCGATGTGCTCGCCCACATGTTCCGCGCCCGCATCGAGGCGATCTCCAAGGCGGTCGCGGAAACCGAGGCGAAGATCAAGGCGACGGAACGCGCCGCCGACATGCTCTCCGGCTATGTCTACGACATCGATCCGCCGCCGTTGCCGGATGCCGCGGTCACCAACATCGAATGGGTCGAGGCCTCAAGAAACCGCTCCACCGGCTGACGGCGGATGCCGCGACCGATCTAATAGGACAGCTTCGGATACCAGTCCGCCGGCCGGCCTTCGGGCGTCGAATCGATGATGGTCCAGAGCGGCATCAGGTCGGGGGCCCCGCGCGGATCCTCGCCGGGGTCGGCCGTCACCTCGCCCATCTCCTGGCTCCAGAAATGGCGGATGGTGCCGTCGCGGCGCGTGAAGACGTTGAAGGCCGCGTCATCGCCTCCACCCCTGCCGATCGCGTGATAGTCGCGGCTATAGTCGCCCGTCGTGTCGGAATAGAGCGGCAGGTGGTGCCAGCCGCGTTCCTTCTTGAAGGAGAGCAGCCTGCCGATCGGCGAAAGTGCGACGACGGCCAAGGCCGCGCGCTGCTGGATGTCGGGCACCTCGCCGTCCCAGGCCGACAGCAGCGAGGTGCACATCGGGCATGGGCGCTCGCGTTCCGGACCGAACATGTAGCTGTAGACGATCAGCGTCTCCTTGTCGGCGAAGAGCTCGCTGAAGGAGATCGGCCCGTCGCTGCCTTCGAAGCGGTAGTCTTTCGTCACCTCGCCGCCCGGCGGCAGCGCCCGGCGCTGTCTTGCCACACGCTCGATGTGCCGGCGCAATTCGATCTCTTCGGCCAGCAGCGCATCGCGGGCGCTGCGATAGGCCTCGCTCTCATTGGGGAACCGGACGCCATTCTTGGCCGCAAGCACGGCGGCGGGTACCAGATGCTGATTATCCATGACATATCCTCCTTCTATTGCCGCACGTCTCAGACGCACAAAGGACGTGCTGAAACCACGTCCCGGGTCGCAGCACATCATAACAAGGACGATCGGCTGATGCGAAAGTCGACAGAGCCGACGGAAAATATTTCGCCCCGCGCTTTGGCCGGCTCGGCGCTGGATCGGCCGCGAACTCAGTGAACGGTGATCACCCGAATGCCAGCTTCGTCGGCGGCACGGATAAGCGCAGCTCGTGCGTCCTCAGCCGGAATTTCCCCATGAATTGCATTTCGACACGCCCTAATCGCTATAAGATATTCTTCTCCGTCGTCGATCGGCCAGCCAACTGTCAGCATCTCGGCAGCCTGGCAAAGGGTTTCGACAAGCTTGTATTTTTCCGGCCCATTCACAACGAGCATCAGAGGGGCAAACTGTCCGGATGTGTGCCAATTCATGACATTAGGTCTCCCCACGGTAAACATATTAGTAACCGTGCAAGAACCGTTCCGTGATCTTCGCTGGCATGCCGAAGCTCGTTTCAGAGGCCGACGGTTCGGGGAAGCTTTGACGGGCGGGAACTTTAAGATCTCCTCTGCCTAGGCTCCAGAAGCAAGTAGCATCTCTTATGATGGCGTCCGCGAGACGAACCCGCGACGTGCGCAAATGCCTGCAAAGCAAAAAGGGCGCTCGACCCTTGCGGGGAGCGCCCTTATCCTGTCGGACAGCGAACAGTTCGACGACGTCGATACCACGCGCATCCATTTTTCAGGCAGGGCTGGTATATGGACCCTTTCCGCCGGGGTTTCAAGAGGCGGTTCTGCACAACAATCGACCCTAGAACAGGATGTCGTCCGAAAACCGCTCACACTTTTCGGCATTATGCTCTAACCGATCAAGAGGCGACCCCGGTGATCGGATTGACCACAGGTCTTTCGCTTTTGTCCCTGACCCCAGCCGGCTGCACCGCCGGCGGCGCCATCGATTCTGCGTCTGCGGGCTCCGGCTTCTCAGGAACGGCGCCGACATCTTTGGGGCGCCGCTGCTCGGGCTTTACGTTTTGATCATTCGTCGACATTGTCAGTCTCCTTTCCAGGGAGAAGTCACGGCCGTCGACATGGTTCCGGCGATGGGATGGAGGATTACCGATGTTTGACAGGTTTCTGCTGCAGGGGCCTCAGGATGCGCGCTTCACGATCCTTCTGGCGCATGGCGCCGGCGCGCCGATGGATTCGGCATCGATGACATCAGCGGCAAATGCACTCGCCGGCGTCGGCTTCCGCGTCGCTCGTTTCGAATTCGCCTATATGGCCGCCCGCCGTACCTCGGAAGGCCGCAAGCCGCCGCCGCGCGCCGAAACGCTCAATCCCGAATATGAGGCGGCGATTGCCGAGCTCGGCGCCAGCGGCCCGCTTATCATCGGCGGCAAGTCGATGGGCGGCCGGGTCGCCAGCATGATCGCCGACGATCTCCATCGCCGTGGGAAAATCGCCGGTCTGCTCTGCCTCGGCTATCCCTTCCATCCGCCCGGCCAGCCGCAGAAGCTGCGCACCCGCCATCTGACAGGGCTGACGACGCCGGCGCTGATCTGCCAGGGAACACGCGACGAATTCGGCACGCGGGACGAGGTGCCGGGCTATGATCTTTCCGACAGGATCGAGATCCTCTGGCTCGAGGATGGCGACCACGATCTCAAACCGCGCAAGACGATCTCCGGTTTCTCCAGTACCGATCACCTCGCCACCATGGCGAAGGCGGCAAAAGCATGGGCCGAACGATTGCCGGTTTGAAGCCGTCTTGCGGCTGTCGCCGTCAGGCTGCAAGTTTCCTGACATCGATGTGCCGGTCGATGGCGGACACGGTGATTTCGAAGTGGTCGGCCTGCACCACGTCCCGGATGTTGCGCGGCCGGTGGGCGACGATCGCCACTCCACCCCTCAGCCGGACACTGTCATAGAGGATACCGGCGCCGCCGCTCGAACGCACCTCTTCTCCCAGCACCTGCGATGCCGCATAGCTGGTGCCGTCATAGACATTGGGCCGTAGCGTCTGCTCCCCGCGAATGTCGAGATAGTCCCCAAACAGGGTGGCGGTATAGCTTCGATAGGTGCGCGCCATCGTCACCACCCCACGTGCGACAGCCTCGCGCCGGAGATGATGGCCAACTTCGGCGGCGGCTGTGCGGAGATCGTCGGCTGCATACCAGGCGCCGAGATCGGGGCCGTTGAAGCGCATTCCTCCCGGCGCAACATGCAGGAATGCTGCCATGACAATGCTGGCATTGGCAACGCCGTAAACCCATTGATCCTTGGGAAGCCGTTGGATGCGGTCGGCGACGAGACGGTCATTGGTCCAGCCGACGAGCTCCATGACGGCTTCGAGATCGGCCGCCCTCGTCACCGTCTCAAAAAGCCCGATTGGCGGAAATTGCGACGGGATCAGCCGGTACGATGGACGCGGCGCCTCAGCAAAACGGTCGCTCACCGGAAGACGATGTCCGCATCTTCGTAAGGTGTGAAGGCTTCGTCGAGCGTATTCGGCTGCATGTAGAGACCGCCGCGGGCGCCGTCGAGAAACCGGCGTACGGTCATCAACCCGTCCTGGGTCCCGTTCGTCACGATATCAAGCGGCGGATGGCCGCCGAAAACCGGCGCCTGATGCGGCGTGCGCAGCCAGGCGACGCCGGCGCGTTCATCGGAAAAAAGCACGCCGAGCGCCTGATGGATACCGAGCACGGCCGAGATGCGGGTCAGCGTATCGACATCGAGCGTGAAAGCGCCGTGCTCGCGCGCCTGTTTGGCCCAATTGTGGTAGGTCGACCGAGAGGGATAACCGAGCATGAGCAGACGCTGCTCCTCGGTCAGCCCCCAGAAATCGGCGATCGCCAGAAAGGTTCGCAAGGCGGGCGCGCTCAGCCTCTTGCGGTTGGCCGGAGCAAACCGCTCCATTTCCAGCCGCTGTGGCCCTTGGTCTTCCCGTTGCTCACGTCGCGCATGCTGCATCAAAGCCTCCCGTCTTGAATTAGACATAGTCCAAATCTGGGCGTTCAGCAAGTGAATTTAAAGGGTCGCCTCGCCCGCCGCCTCGCGGATCGTCTGCATCAGGATCGATTGCGGCAGAGACGGCACGGCATCGGCGCGCATCGTCAAGCCGACCGGCCCCTTGGTCTCGCCGGTATCGACCGGCAGAAGCGCCAGCCGCCCATCGGCGACATCGCCGGCCACGACGCCATTGGAAATGATCCAGATCGCATCGCTTGCCCGCAGGAAAGCGCGGCCGAAGGAATCCGACACCGTCTCGATCTGGTTCGGCAGGCTGGAAACGCCGTTGGCGATGAGGAAATTTTCAACCACCGGCCGGATGATCGAACCCCGCGTCGGCATCAGCACCGTGTAGTTGCCGAAGCCGGCAAACAGCGATTGCCGGCCGTCGAGCAGCGGATGGCCGGCGCGCACGGCAAACACCACCTGCTCGGAATAAAGATGCTCGAAGGAAAAGCCCGCCATCTTCTCGGCGCCGGCCAGGCGTCCGACGACGAGGTCGAGATCACCGACGTGAAGCTGTTCCAGCAGCACCGCGTTCTCGCCGGTGACGATCTTCACCCGGCTCCAGGTCTTTTCCTTGAGGAAGAGTTCCATCGCCCGCGGCATGATGCGCGATGACACCGTCGGCAGCGCGCCGATCCGGATCGGCGGCGCATCGGCGAACTGCTCCTGCGAGACGGAATCGAGACCCTGGCGCAGCGCCGTCAGCGCCGCGCCTGCGTGACGCAGGAAGACCTCGCCGTAGCGGGTGATCTTGATGCCGCGGCCGTCGCGCTCGAAGACATCGACACCCAGCACCTGTTCCAGTTCGCGGATCGTCTTCGTCACCGCCGGCTGGCTGACATGCAGCAATTCGGCGGCCTTCATGACGCTCTTCTGCCGCGCCACCTCGACAAAGGTTTGCAGATGGCGGAACTTGACCCGGCTGTCGATCATCGCTCGCATAACTCCACGGTTATCGAAACGCCAATAAATATCATTTTACTTAACCGGATCAACCAGTCAATTTCACCATTCAGGAGGAGAGTGACGTGCAATTCGCCCGCATAAACGACGTGACGATCCATTATCAGATCATTGGTGCCCCTGCCGACAGGCCGGTGATCGTCTTTACCAATTCGCTCGGAACGGATTTCCGCATCTGGCGCGACGTCGTGGTGCGGCTTGCCGGTGAATTTGCCATCGTGCTTTACGACAAGCGCGGCCACGGCCTTTCCGATGTCGGCCAGCTCCCCTCATCGATCGAGGATCATGCGACGGATCTCGCCGGCCTTCTCGATCTGCTATCGGTCAAGGATGCCGTCATCTGCGGCCTCTCGGTCGGTGGCCTCATCGCCCAGTCGCTCTATCATCGCCGGCCGGATTTGGTCCGCGCGCTGATCCTCTGCGACACCGCCCACAAGATCGGCACGGCGGAGAGCTGGAACGCCCGCATCGCCGCCGTCGAGCAAAATGGCATCGGCAGCATTGTCGACGCGGTCATGGAGCGTTGGTTCACGCCCGCCTTCCGCCGGCCCGAGAGCACCGCCTATGCCGGCTATTGCAACATGCTGACGCGCCAGCCCGTCGAAGGTTATGTCGCCGCCTGCGCCGCGATCCGTGATGCCGATTTCACCGAGGTCGCAAAGACGATCACCGTCCCGACGATCTGCATCGTCGGCGACCAGGATGGCTCGACGCCGCCCGATCTCGTGCTTTCGACAGCGAAGCTGATCTCCGGCGCTCGCTACGAGGTCATTCCCAATTGCGCGCACATTCCCTGCGTCGAGCAGCCGGAGGCGCTAACGGCGATCATCCGCGCCTTCCTCACATCCATTCCGCCTGGAGAAGTCAGCCCATGAATGAGACCGCGTCCCCTTCCGAGCGCTATTGCCAGGGCATGGCGACCCGCCGCGCTGTGCTCGGCGACGCCCATGTCGACCGCGCCGCCACTGCTGCGACGG
This sequence comes from Rhizobium aouanii, assembly GCF_037002925.1. Classification (NCBI taxonomy): domain Bacteria; kingdom Pseudomonadati; phylum Pseudomonadota; class Alphaproteobacteria; order Hyphomicrobiales; family Rhizobiaceae; genus Rhizobium; species Rhizobium aouanii. The sequence continues at coordinate 238,062 of NZ_JBAMYD010000004.1, read as the reverse complement.
AGTTCGACCGCCCCTTCCAGGAACTGATCACCGAAGCCGCCTGGGGGCATGTCTGGTCGCGCCCGGCGCTGACGAAGCGCGAGCGCTCGATCGTCACGATCGCTCTGCTCGCCGCCCTCGGCCAGGACGACGAGGTCGCCATGCATGTGCGCGCCACTGCCAATACGGGGGCGACCCGCGAGGATATCTGCGAGGCGCTGCTGCATGTGGCGATCTACGCCGGCGTTCCCGCCGCCAATCACGCGATCAAGATCGCAAAGCAGGCTTTTGAACAGATGGACGCCGAAAAGGCGGCCTGAGGGAGGAACATGTCCGAACGACCGAACCGCAAGCCCGAGACCGGCGGCTTCTTCGCCCGCGACCGCGCCTGGCATTCGCCGGCGCTGACCCCCGGCTACAAGACCTCCGTGCTGCGCGCGCCGCAGCGTGCGCTGCTCTCGCTCGACGGCACGATTTCCGAGACCACCGGTCCGGTCTTCGGCCATTCGATGATCGGCGAACTCGACAACGACCTGATCCTGAACTACGCGCAGCCCGGCGAAAGCGCGATTGGCGAGCGCATCATCGTCCATGGCCGCGTGCTCGACGAGCGCGCCAGGCCGGTTGCAGGCGCCTTGGTCGAGTTCTGGCAGGCCAATGCCGGCGGCCGCTATCGCCACAAGAAGGAAACCTATCTGGCGGCGATCGACCCGAATTTCGGCGGCTGCGGCCGCGCCATCACCGACGAGGATGGCCGTTATCATTTCCGCACCGTCCGCCCCGGCGCCTATCCCTGGCCGAACGGCATCAACGACTGGCGTCCCGCCCATATCCATTTCTCGATCTTCGGCCATGGCTTTGCCCAGCGCCTGATCACCCAGATGTATTTCGAAGGCGATCCGATGATCTGGAAATGTCCGATCGTCGGCACCATCCCCGACAAGGCGGCGATCGAGCAGCTGATTGCGCCGCTCGACTGGGGCAACACCATTCCGATGGATTCACGCGCCTATAAATTCGACATCGTGCTGCGCGGCCGCCGCTCGACGATGTTCGAAAACAAATTGGAGGGCAACTGACCATGCAGCAGCTCGGCTACCTCAAGGAAACCCCGTCGCAGACGGCGGGCCCCTATGTGCATATCGGCTTGACGCCGAATTTCTGCGACATATCGGGCGTCTACGACACCGATCTCGGCATCGGGGTGGTCAACGACAAGACGCTGGGCGAACGCATCACCGTCACCGGCCGGATCTTCGACGGTGCCGGCGCCTTGGTGCGCGATGCGGTCATCGAGATCTGGCAGGCCGACAGCGCCGGGCTCTACAACAGCCCGTCGGAAATGCGCGGCGCCGCCGATCCCAATTTCACCGGCTGGGGTCGCTGCCCGACCCGCGCCGAGGACGGCGTCTACAGCTTCGAGACGATCAAGCCCGGCCGCGTCCCCTTCAAGGACGGCCGCAGACAAGCCCCGCACATCACCTTTTGGATCGTCGCCCGCGGCATCAATATCGGCCTGCACACGCGCATGTATTTTCCGGAAGAGACGGAGGCCAACGCCGCCGACCCGCTACTTTCCCGCATCGAACATCGCGAGCGCGTCGCAACGATGATCGCCACCCGCGACGGCGCAACCTGTCATTTCGACATCCATCTGCAGGGTCCGAAGGAAACGGTGTTTCTCGATATTTAAGGCTCGGCGTCGCGATCGGCTTGCTGGGGCGGCTATGTGCAGGTAGCGTCCCCTCACCCTGCCCATCTCCCCAAGGGGAGAGGGGGACGTGCCCACGCGAGATCACCTGCCCATAAAGCGCGGACGCCGCCTCGAGTCCCTTCTCCCCAGCGGCGAGAAGGTGGCGGCAGCCGGATGACGGGCCGCCACCACAAACCGAGACGCTCATGACCGCATCGCCCTTCGACCACCCCTTCCTTTCCGGCCTGCTCGGCGACGACGAAATCGCGCCCTATTTCTCCGCCGAGGCGGAAATCCGGGCGATGGTTTCCTTCGAGGCCGCGCTCGCCAAGGCTGAAGCCGCTCACGGCCTGATCCCTGCCGAAGCCGCAAGGCGCATCACCAACACCTGCGCCGCCTTCTCACCCGATGTCTCCAGTCTTCGATCGGCAACGGCAAGGGACGGTGTCGTCGTTCCCGACCTCATCAAGCAGTTGCGCACCGATGTCGGCGAGGAAGCGGCAAAAAGCCTGCATCTCGGCGCGACCAGCCAGGATGTCATCGATACCAGCCTGATGATCCGCCTGAAGGCCGTCGTCTTCCTGTTTGCCGGCCGGCTTTCCACCATCGCCGCAGGGCTCGATGCGCTCGACGGCCAGTTCGGCCGGAACCAGTTGATGGGCCACACCCGCATGCAGGCGGCGATCCCGATCACGGTCTCCGACCGCCTCCGTGCGTGGCGGGAGCCGCTGGTGACCTATCGCGACCGCCTGACCGAGCAGGGTTTTCCCGTTCAGTTCGGGGGCGCGGCCGGCACGCTGGACAAGCTCGGTTCGCAGGCCGCGGCCATCCGGGCCTCGCTCGCCCAGGAACTCGGCCTCACCGATGCACCGCAATGGCAGAGCGGGCGTCTGCCGATCGCCGATATCGCCGGCCTGTTCGCGTCGATATCGGGTAGTCTCGGCAAGATGGGGCAGGATATCGCGCTGCTTGCCCAGGCCGGCGACGAGATCGAAATCTCAGGCGGCGGCACTTCGTCGGCGATGGCGCACAAGCAGAACCCCGTTTCCGCCGAGGTCTTGGTCTCGCTCGCCCGCTTCAACGCCAGTCTCCTATCGGGCATCCATCAGTCTATCGTGCACGAACAGGAACGTTCTGGCGCAGCCTGGACCCTCGAATGGCTGCTGCTGCCGCAAATGACGATGGCAACCGCCGCCAGCCTGCGGCTCGCCGGGGAGCTTGCAGGAAATATCAAGAGGCTTGGATCGCTTTAGCTTAGAACCTGAAGTCCGTGCTTCTGCACGATCGAGAGCAGCTTCAGCGCTATCCCGCTCGGCCGCTTGGCGCCACTTTCCCACTTCTGCACGGTGGATTCACTGGTATTGAGATATCGTGCGAAAACCGGCTGGCTGACGTGATTGCTTTCCCGCAGTGCCTTGATGGCCTCGGGACCCAGTGCGTGCGGCGAAACCAGGCAGCTTTCGTCGAAGGAGCGCATCGTTTCCTTGTCGATCGCTCCTATTTTATGGAGAGCCTCCGCGGACGTGTGAATCGCCTCGAACGCATCGCTCTTGTACTTAATGCTTTTTGCCATGTTCGATCTCCACAAAATGACCGATATCGAGCAACTCCTGAAGCTGGCTGTCAGAAAGACCGGCATAGGATTTGGTAAGTTTGCGAAACTTCACAAGTTCGTCGTCTTCAATATTAGCCCTGTCCTTTTTGGCGAACAAATACTCATACACCCAAAATCGGCCAGCATTCGCCAAGACGATCGACCGATGCTGGTTGTCGTTCAATCGCTTCTTAAAGACGCCGCCACCCAGATCATCGGCCTTGCCTTCCGCAACCTGCCTGATAGCTTTCAATAATTCGGAATCGGATATCCGCGCTTTGCGAGCTGCCTTGGTAAACCAGCCGGTTTTGAAAATCCGTTCCGCCATGACTCTAAGTAGCACCCGGTGCTATGTTTTTCAAGTTGACGTCCCAAGATGAGAGCAGCCTCTTGACCTTTCCCCTCTTCGATCTTTCCGGCCGCCGCGCCCTCGTCACCGGCTCCAGTCAGGGCATCGGCCGCGCATTGGCGGTCGGGCTTGCCGAGCATGGCGCTTCCATCATCATCAACGGCCGCAATGCGCAGAAGGCGGAAGCCGCCGCCGAGGATATCCGTCGCAGCCACCGCCATGCCGTCAGCGCCGCCTTCGACGTCACCGATGCGGAGGCCAGCCGCACCGCCATCGCCTATATCGAGGCGGAAATCGGCCCGATCGACATTCTCGTCAACAATGCCGGCATGCAGTTCCGCACACCGCTGGAGAACTTCCCGGTCGACAAATGGGACGAGATCTTCAAGACCAATGTCTCCAGCCTGTTCTATGTCAGCCAGCCCGTCGCCCAGGCGATGATAGCGCGCGGCCGCGGCAAGATCATCAACATCGCCTCCGTCCAGGCCGAACTCGCCCGTCCCGGCATCGCGCCCTATACCGCGACCAAGGGCGCGGTGAAGAACCTGACGCGCGGCATGGCGACGGACTGGGCGAAATACGGCCTGCAGGTCAATGCGATCGCGCCCGGCTATTTCCGCACACCGCTCAACCAGGCGCTTGTCGACGATCCCAAGTTCTCTGGTTGGCTGGAAACCCGCACGCCTGCCGGCCGCTGGGGCGAGGTCAGGGAGCTTGTCGGCGCCGCCGTCTTCCTCGCCTCGGACGCATCATCCTTCGTCAACGGCCACATGCTGACGGTCGACGGCGGCATCACTGCCTCGCTCTGAATTCGCATCATCCGAGTTTGGCGATCGCCCGCAGATTGTCGGCCGTCGTCGTCGGGAATTCGAAGAATTCGAGATAGGCGGGGATCTGTTCGAACAACATGTCGGTGCCAACCTGAAATGCACAGCCGCGCGCCCGCACGGCCTCGAGAAAGGGGGTTATTTCCTTCGTCATCACGACTTCGCCGACGAAGGTCGATGGCGAGATGCGGTCGATATCGATCGGCAGCGGGTCACCCCGTCGCATTCCGAGAGGTGTCGCGTTGACGACGATGTCGAAACCTGCCGGATCGGCGGAGCCGACCGTCACTTCAAGATGCGGATAATATTTCTTCAGCCTGTCCAGCAGCGCAGTCGCGGTCGTCTCATTGGCGTCGAAGATGGCGAGATGCTCCACGCCCGCCTGTGCCAAGGACGCCGCGATCGCCGAACCGACGCCGCCGGCGCCCGCTATGAGCGCATGGGCGCCTTCAACCTTTTTACCCTTGCGCAACACGCCGCGAACGAAGCCCTCGCCATCGAACATGTCACCGATCAGCCTGCCGTCCGAACCGAGGCGCACCGCATTGCACGAGCCGGCGACTTTCGCACTGGTCGACGCTTCGTCTAGCAGCGCCATCGTCGAAATCTTGTGCGGCATCGTGATGAGAGCACCGTGGATATTGGATAGCCGGAACAGAAGCTTCAGAAACGCCGGATAGTCCTCCGTCCTGCAGCCCATCGGCACAACGACGGCATCAATTTCGTTTATCTCGAAATAAGGATTGTAGATCAGTGGCGCCTTGAAGGACTCCGTCGGATAGCCGAGGTGCGCGATGAGTTTGGTCGTCCCGGTGATCATGTGGTCAGACTTTCTGGGGATCGGAAGAGGCGCTGACGTTGGAGAGGTGGATCATCTGCCCCCAGCGCGCCGATCTCTTGATCGCTTCGACGACCCTGAGTGTAGCGAGGCCCTCCCGGCCACTCACCAGAGGCGTGGCATCACCACGAATGACGTCGCAAAAATGTCTGAGCTGAACGCAAAGGGGATCGGCTGCTGCGTAAGGCACCCGCTCCTCGGCAAGCTGCTCCAGCCAGTCGGGCCTCGAAGGGCTCGTCCACAGCGTCAAATCGGGAATTCCGAGCGAACCCCTGGTGCCGCCGATCTGGTAGCAGAATTGATCGTAACGGGGAAAAGCGGGGTTTTCGCCGGTGGTCGCCTCCCAGCTCCAGGGCGCGGCCACGGCGTCACTGCCGTTGAGAGTGGCAAGCACCCCGCTTTCGAAACGCAGCGTCACGACAGCCGTATCCTCGACGGCATGGTTCCGCACCGCGTGCGATTCCATCGCATGGACGGCTTCGACCTCGCCGAAGAGATATCGGAAGAGATCGACATCATGGATCAGGTTGACGAAGACCGGGCCGGCGCCCACTTCGCGCCGCCAGGGTATATCGAAATAGTCGTCGGGCTTGGCCACCCAGAACGTGCCGTGCACCGCGATGATCCGGCCAAGCCTTCCGCCGTCGACGATCTGTTTGACCGCCTGGATCATCGGATTGTGACGCCTGTGATGGCCGACCAGCAGCGGTATGCCCGCCTTCTCGCCGGCGGCGACCAGTGCGGCTGCAGCATCGACATCGTCGGCGATCGGTTTTTCGATCAGGACAGGGATGCCGGCAGCGACGATCTCCATTCCGTTCTCAACGTGAAGCTGGTTCGGTGTTGCCACGATGACGCCGTCAGGCCTGTCCTCGACGCGGATGTCCAAGAAGTTCCGGTACCATCGAGCGCCGACAGTCTCGGCAAAGTCGCGACCGGCGGCGGAAGGATCGATCACCGCCGAGAGAACGGTTCCGGGCTCGGACATAATGCGCTCGGCGTGGCGCCTGCCGATGAGGCCGGCTCCCATGACTGCAATCTCCAGCGGCTTCATTGCCGGCTCCCATAATTTGCCAGACGCATCGACCTTGAGACCCTTACTTCCGCAGGATTTCTCCGAGGAATTTCCTGGTTCGCTCATGCTGTGGGTTTGTGAAGAACTCGGCGGGCGGGGCTTCCTCGACGATCGCGCCGCTGGCCATGAAGATCACGCGATCTGCGACCTGGCGGGCAAAGCCCATCTCATGCGTGACGCAGATCATCGTCATGCCCTCGTCGGCCAGCGCGATCATCGTATCCAGCACCTCCTTGACCATCTCCGGATCAAGCGCCGACGTTGGCTCGTCGAACAGCATGACTTTCGGCCGCATGCAAAGCGCACGGGCGATGGCCACGCGCTGTTGCTGGCCGCCGGAAAGCTGCACCGGATATTTGTCGGCCTGCTCCAGGATCTTGACCCGCTCGAGCAGCCCGCGTGCCCGTTCCTCAGCCTCCGCCCTGCTGACGCCGACAGCCTTCATCGGCGCCAGCATGCAGTTCTGCAGCACGGTTAGATGCGGAAACAGATTGAACTGCTGGAAGACCATGCCGACCTCGCGACGGATCGCATCGATGGTCTTGGCCTGATTGCCTAATAGAATCCCGCCGACGCGGATTTCCCCTTTCTCGTAGGTCTCGAGATGGTTGATGCAGCGAATGAGCGTCGACTTGCCGCTGCCGGAGGGCCCGCACAAGACGATCCGCTCGCCGCTGCGAACCGATATGTTGATGTCGTGCAGGGCTTGAAAAGCGCCATACCACTTCTCCACCCGCTCCATGGTGATCATGGTTTCCGCGCCTTGAGCAGGACTGGGACTGGTCATCGGTAGAACTCCATATTGGCGGGCTGGACCGCATCGAAGACGAGGGATGCGGATCAGCGCGCAGAGGCGGCGAACTTTCGTTCGAGGCGGGCGCCAAGAATCGTCAGCGGGCAGCACATCAGGAAATAGAGAATGCCGACGATGCCGAAGACCGTCAGCGGTTGGAAGATCTGGTTGGAGATGATGTTGCCGGCCCGCGTCAGCTCGGTGAAACCGACAATCGATGCAAGCGAGGTGCCTTTGATCAACTGCACGAGGAAACCGATCGTGGCGGGCAGCGAAATGCGCAGCGCCTGCGGCAGGATGACATCCTTCATCCGCGAGATGTATCGGAGGCTGAGAGCCTTTGCCGCTTCCGTCTGGCCGCGCGGAACCGCTTCGATCGATCCGCGCCAGATCTCGCCGAGATAAGCGCTGGCATGCAGGGTCAGTCCGATGGCAACAGCCACCCAGGCATCGAGCATCAGTCCCACCAGTGCCAGGCCGTAATAGACGACGAAAAGCTGCATCAGCAGCGGGGTTCCCTGGAAGACGGCGATGTAGCCGGCCGTGACGCGTTCCAGCAGCGGCATGCCCGAGGCACGGGCAAGGGCGACGCCGAGCCCTGCAATGCCGCCGCAGACAAAGCCGACGGCGGACAGGAGCACGGTCCATTTCAGGCCGATCAGGAGGAAGACGAATTCTTCGTGACCCATGGAATTCCTCCTACTTGACCGGATATTTGAAGTAGCGCGCCGAAAACAGCGCGAAGATGCGCATCATCAGCCAGGAGATCACGAAATAGAAAACCGTGACGGTGAAGTAGACCTCGAAGCTGCGGAAGCTCTCCGACTCGATGCGCTGCGAAACGGAAGTCAGCTCGTAGGCCGAAATCGCCGATGCAATACTGGTGGTCAGCGTCAACAGGACAAACTGGCTGGTCAAAGACGGATAGATCGCCCGCAGTGCCGGCTTGAGGATGATCAGCCGGAAAACCTGAGCCTTGTGCAGACCAAGCGCCAGACCCGCTTCCATCTGTCCCTTCGGGATCGACTGGACGCCGCCGCGAATGATCTCGATCGCGTAGGCGCCGCCGTTGATGCCGAGCGCGATAATCGCCGTCGGTGTCGGATCCAGCCTGATGCCTGTCAGCGGAAGCGCGAAGTAGATGAAGAAGATCTGCACCAGAAACGGCGTGTTGCGGATCAACTCGACGAAGGCGATAACCAGCCATCGCGCCGGCTTCAGGGCAGAGTCGCGCAAAGCAACGCCGCCAATTCCGATGATGATCGCCAGCAGCATCCCACAAATGGCAAGCAAGAAAGTCCCGAGGCAGCCGAGCAGAAGGCTCGGCAGGCCATCTATGACCGGGGTGAAATCCAACTTATAATTCATGGCGATCCTTCTGGTCCGTCTTCCTGAAAATTCAGTCCCGCTTGACCATTCCAGCCATTGCCTGGATAGCCAGTTCGTAGCCGTCGGCTCCAAAACCGATCATGATCGCCGTGGCAACGCTTGAGATCAGCGAATTGTGGTAGATGCTTTCGCGTGCATGGACATTGGAGATGTGCAGTTCGATCTTCGGCGGGTCGAACATTTTCAACGCATCGAGAAGAGCGATCGATGTGAACGTGTACCCGGCAGGATTGATTATGATGCCACAGGCGTCGGTCCGGGCCTGGTGCACGCTCTCGACCAGTTCGCCCTCGAAATTGGTCTGGCGGAAGTCGATGGTAAAGCCGAGACTGTCAGCCTTTACGAGGCACTTGTCCCTGATATCGGCCAGCGTCGTCGAACCGTAGATGGCAGGCTCGCGCTCACCGAGCAAGTTCAGGTTCGGTCCGTTGAGCACAAAAATGGTTCTGGTCATGTCGCGCACCTCAAACGGGCCGGGCCATAGGCATGGCGGTTGTGTTGACGGGCATGGCTGCCCGCCTTCATTGGTAAGAGCTTCGTCTGGACGTCAAAATCCCCGCCCCAAGGCGATCGCCGCCTGCCCCTCATCCGGCTGCCGCCACCTTTGCCTGGGTCGAGCCACGGGTCTCGACCCGTCCTCCGGACCCCGCAGGCGGGGAGAAGGGACCATGCCGCAAGCTCTCGGTCCCTCGCGCACTCTTCGCGGGGCACGTCCCCTCTCCCCGTTTTTACGGGGAGAGGGTTAGGGTGAAGGGCAGCTAGCCTTTGCCGTTCGATCAGTTCGCCGCGAACGGAATGCCTTCCAGCGTTTCCGGGAATTCCGGCACCGGAACCTTCATCCACTTGTCGTAGACTGCCTTGAGTTCGCCGTTTGCCTTGATCTTGTCGATGAAGGTGTTGAGCGCCGCATTGATTTCCTTTTCGCCGAGACGCGTGCAAGCACCGTTGTAGAGCTTCTGGAATTCAAGCTTGTTTTCGAATTCACCCGGACGGGCCTTCTCCACCCGGTCCATGTAGAAGATGTTGCCGCCAAGCGTCTCGACCTGGCCGGACACCAACGCCTGGACACTCGCGGCGTCGCCATCATAGCGCCGGATGGTCGTGCTCGGCGGTGCGTTCTTGGTGACCTGCGTGTCCTGGGCAGCCCCCTTGGCGACGCCGACCGTGAACTTGGCCATGTCGTCATTCGTCTTGATCTCAGCCGATTTCGGACCGATCAGAACGATGGCATTGGCAACATAGGGCTTGCTGAACTGCACGGCCTTTGCACGATCCGGCAGCATCGCCATCGTCGCGAAGAGAACGTCGACGCGGCCGGCCGTCAGTGCGGGAATGCGGTTGTTGACTTCAAGCGGCACGAACTCGACCGAAACACCCAGTTCCTTGGCAAACAGCGTCGCGATGTCGGCGTCGAGGCCGTCCTGTTTGCCGCCGCTGGTCACAAAACCCCAAGGCGGGTTGTCACCCTGAATTCCGACGATGATCTTGCCGCGAGCCTTGATTTCATCAGGCGTGATGGCGGCGGCCGGTTGCGCCAGGGTGACGGCAGCCACCAGGGCCGCGGCTCCGAGCATCGCGTTTCGGCGCGTCAGCATAGATTTCAACATGTGATTCCTCCTCCTTTACGGTCATTCGACCGGACAGCCACCTCACCTTTTGACTGTGTGAGGAATGATTGCCAGAGACGAGCGCTCAAATCAACAGAGTTTTTAAAAATCATATGAGAATTTATAATAAGACACGCTATTTGAATTCCTCACGACATTTGCCATAATAGTAGCGAGCGATTTCCAGTGTTCGGCGCTCGTTCAATCTCGTACGGATATCGGAAGGGCTTTGACATGAGGACCTCGATTGCGACTGTAACGATCAGCGGCGAACTTCCGGAGAAGCTCGAGGCGATCGCCCGAGCGGGCTTCGACGGCGTCGAGATCTTTGAAAATGATTTCCTTGCCTTCGACGGAAGCCCGGCCGATGTCGGAAAACTCGTCCGCGACCATGGCCTGGAGATCACCCTGTTTCAGCCGTTCCGTGATTTCGAGGGAATGCCGGAGCCGCTGCGAAGCCGCACGTTTGACCGCGCGGAGCGGAAGTTCGACGTGATGCAGCAGCTTAGAACGGATCTGGTGCTCGTCTGCTCCAACGTCTCGCCGGCCGCTATCGGCGGCATCGACCGTGCGGCGGCGGACTTTCATGAACTTGGCGAGCGTGCTGCCCGGCGGGGACTGAGGGTGGGCTACGAGGCGCTTGCCTGGGGCCGCCATATCAGCGACCACCGCGACGCCTGGGAGATCGTCCGTCGTGCCGATCATCCGAATGTCGGTCTTATCCTCGACAGCTTCCACACTTTGTCGCGCAAGATCGACGTCAATTCGATCCGCTCGATTCCCAAAGAGAAAATCTTCATCGTCCAGCTTGCCGATGCCCCTGATATCGACATGGACCTGCTCTACTGGAGCCGTCACTTCCGAAACATGCCGGGTGAAGGCGATCTTCCCGTCACGGCATTCACCGAAGCCGTCGCGGCGACAGGTTATGACGGGTATTTCTCCCTGGAGATTTTCAACGATCAGTTTCGAGGCGGTTTGTCGCGTGCGATTGCGGCCGATGGCCACCGCTCGCTGCTCTATCTTGGCGACCAGGTACGACGCCATCTCGGCATCGGAAGCATGACCGGGGCGGCGATGCCGGAAAGGCCTTCCGTCAAGGGTGTCGGCTTCGTCGAGTTCGCCACGGACGAACAGGATGAGGTCGAGTTGGTTGCATTGCTGCGCACCCTCGGATTCAAAAGGACGGCAATCCACCGCACGAAAAAGGTCTCGCTTTTCGAGCAGGGCGAGATCCGCATCCTCGTCAATGTTGATCAGGCAGGATTCGCGAACGCCGCCTACGCCGTTCACGGTACTTTTGCCTATGCCATGGCCCTGATCGTCGACGATGCGGCAAAAGCCTATGAGCGTGCGCTCGCCTTGGATGCCGAGCCATTCATCCAACCTGTCGCAGACGGTGAGCTTGAACTGCCTGCCATTCGGGGTGTCGGGGGCGGGATCGTCTATCTCATCGACGACAAGAGCGCATTGGGTCGCTTCTCCGAAATCGACTTTCAGCCGGTCACGGACGACAACGACACGTCGTCAGCAGGCCTTTTGCGCGTTGATCACGTCGCCCAGACGGTTGGCTACGATGAAATGCTCACCTGGCTTCTGTTCTACACGTCCATTTTCGAGACGCGGAAGACGCCGATGGTCGATATCATCGATCCAGCCGGGGTGGTGCGCAGTCAGGTCGTCGAGAACGACACCGGGGCGCTGCGCATCACCATGAACGGCGCCGAAAATCGCCGCACTCTGGCGGGACATTTCATGGCCGAGAAATTCGGGGCCGGCATCCAGCATCTGGCGTTTTCGACCGACGACATCTTTGCAACCGCCGAAAACCTTCGTGTTTGCGGTTTCAGATCGCTGCACATTTCGCCGAACTACTACGACGACGTCGAAGCACGCTTCGGCCTCGATCCTGCATTGACCGAGCGGCTGAAGGCGGAGAACATCCTCTATGACCGCGACGAGCATGGCGAATATTTCCAGCTCTATAGCGGAACCTATGGAGAGGGCTTTTTTTTCGAGATCGTCGAGCGCCGCGGCTACCGCGGCTACGGTGCGCCGAACGCAATTTTCCGGATCGCCGCTCTAAAGAAACAAATGCGACCGGAGGGAATTCCGAAAGATGCCTTTTGAGGTCCTGGTTTAGAGAATGCGGCCGCTCTTCAACACATGTTCTACGCCGCTTTGAACGTGCCGTCTGACGACGTCGGTCGCACCAGCGACGTCGCGCTGAATGGAAAGTTCAAACAAAAGCTTGTGGTCATCGACGACGGGCTTGCCGCGAAAACTTTCGGCCAGCATATGGTAGCGAAGAAAGCGGTCGAAGACGGACGACAATGTCGCCATCAGCGTCGCTGAATTGCAGGCCGAGACGATCGCCTGATGGAACTCCCAGTCGTATCGAACCCAGTCGACCGTCCGCGAGACATCGCCCGCGAGAAGCTTGCGTTCCGCGGCGGCCAGCCTGTGATGGGCGGCGACGATGCGCCCCTCCCATTCAAGATTTCCGGCAGCGAAGGCAAGGCCGATCGCATGCGTTTCCAGAACGATTCGGAGGTCGGCGAGCTCGAGGAGTTCGCGGCGCGAAGCGGGGCTGACTTCGAAACCACGCTGCCCCTCGGCCACAACGAGGTTTTCCGTGGTCAGGCGGCTCAGGATTTCGCGCAGCGATGAAATGCCGATGGAGTAACGTTCTTTTGCCTGCTCCAGCTTGATCTTGGTCCCCGGCGGCAATGTCCCGGATATGATATCCTCGCGGATCTGCCGGAAGACGACATCGCTTACTGTTTCAGCCGGGTCATGGACTTGCTTGAGCATGGCTTTTCCTGGTTCGCCGAAATGCAATTTGCGTAGTGGACCTAAAGCTCGAGAGAAACGTCCGGATCATTTCTATTTCAGCGTTCCTCTTGCCAGCGCATGTTCGACCCCGCCCTGGATATGCAGGACAAGCACCCGCTTGGCCGTCTCTGCGTCACGTCGCAATGCAGCATCCAAAAGCTGCTGATGTTCATTGGCCGCGACATCGCCTCGATAGGACAAGGCAACCATCTGATATCTGAGATATCTGTCGAAGATCACCGAATGCGTCTCCATCAGCAGTTTCGATCCACAGGCGGATATCAGCGCTTGGTGGAACTCCCAATCGTAGCGCTTCCAGTCCTCGGCCCTGCTGGTATCGCCGGAGGCCATCACCTGTTCCATCCGCGCCAATTTGTAATGCGCCGATACCAGGGGAGCCTCCCACTCCACGTCGCCATGCACGAAGGACTGCTCCAGCGCATGTGTTTCCAGCAGAAGCCTCAGCGCCGCTGTCTCCTTGAGGTCTGAAACCGATACCGGGGACACTTCGAAACCTTTCTGCCCCTCGGCGAGGACAAGCCCCTCGGAGGACAGCCGGTTCAGCACTTCCCGAAGTGTGCTGATACTGGTCTCGTAGGACTCCTTCAGGCTTTCCAGCTTCAACTTTTGTGCGGGAGCCAGCCTGCCAAAAATGATGTCGGCCCGAATGCGCCTGTAGCTGCTCTCGGCAATGGTCTCGTTGATAACCGGCTGCAGCATGGCGAGTCTCTTATATTTCCTGTATCGTCGGATATATCTCTTTTTGGCATTCTCAATCAAGGAAACATTCGCAGAAGAGGAACCCCACTTTTCTCATATGATGCAGGTTTTCCCGGAGAACGCGGGAGAGGTCGGGTCGGCAGGGCCTGACCACAATAACGTGCCCATGCTGTCGGGCCGGGCACTTTGGCGCCGGCTTTCGTGCTGCTCTTAAAATTGGACTTTCGGCTAAACTTGGCGGCAATTGTTTTTTCAATCGCGCGCAACCATCTAATAGGCATGACTTACGGGAAAATGTCCCCACCCTCAGCAGCGCGTTTACCGAAAACCAACCATACTGGCTTGCTTTCCGAGCCGAAAGCCGATTGCTTAGGAAAATCTACTTCTTCTTCCGCTAGCGGTTGGGAGAATACAAAGGGGAACAGACAAACCCGTGGAATTCTGCTGCTTCGCATCGAGACGAACTATGACTACGATGGCGATGCGGGAAGGCCGGTTTGAAGAACGATGACGACAGAACTGTTTCAGGTAAAATTTTGGGGCGTCCGCGGCAGTATTCCCGTGTCAGGCCCCGAGTTCGATCGCTACGGCGGTAACACTTCCTGCATCGAGATTCGCTGCGGAGAACATAGGATGATCTTCGACGCAGGCTCCGGCCTGCGCGAGGCCGGGCTTTCGATGCTCGCCGACAGCGTCAGCGACGTCGACCTCTTTTTCAGCCACTGCCATTACGATCACATCATCGGCCTGCCTTTCTTCAAGGCAATCTATTATCCGTCGATTAACGTCAACATCTGGTCCGGGCATCTCGATGGCAAGATGAGCACGCGGGAAATGGTCGAGCAGTTCATCAGCCCGCCCTGGTTTCCCGTCAAGACCGACATCTGTCAGGCGACGATGAACTTCCGCGATTTCCATGCCGGTCAGGTGTTGAACCCCCACGCGGGCATCGAGATCAAGACCTTCATGCTGAACCATCCGGGCGGCGCCATCGGCTACCGCATCGAATGGCAGGGTCGTTCGGTCGCTCTCGTCTATGACATCGAGCATACTCCCGGCAGCTATGATCCGGTCTCGCTGGAGATGATGCGGGACGCCGATCTCGTCGTCTACGACTGCACCTACAATGAAGACGAGATGCAGCGTTTCAAGGGCTTCGGCCATTCGACCTGGCAGCATGGCACCGAGCTTGCGAAAATGGCAGGCACCAAGCGCTTCGCGCTGTTCCACCACGCCCCTTCCCGCACCGACGAACAACTGGCGCAGATGGAAACTCAGGCGCAGGCCGCCTTCCCCGAATCTTTTGCCGCCCGCGACAATCAGACCGTGGTGATCTAGCAGGCTGCCGAAGGTTCTCTGACAGGTGGGCATACGTCGAACTGAGCATTCCCGTGTCGTCAACGGAACAGATGCCGGGCCGGGTCGTTTCCCCGGCAGCGCAAAATCATCGAGACAGGCATCCGTCATGATCGTGCTTTCCGAAAAGTGTCTCTGCGGGCAGGTGCGCATTTCCGTCCGAGGCGAACCTTTACGCGTTGGGATCTGTCATTGCACGGACTGTCGGCAGGAAAGCGGTTCGGCCTTTACCTTCTATGGGATCTGGCCCGCCGGCCAATTCGAACATTCAGGGGAAACCGCCGCATTCCAAGGTCGGCATTTCTGCACAAGTTGCGGTTCGCGCCTGTTTTCCGCCGATGACCAGGAGGCGGAAATCAAGCTTGGCATCCTCTCCGAGGCCCCGACGCCTCTGGTGCCGAGCTACGAACTCTGGATCAAACGCCGCGAGCCGTGGCTGCGACCGGTGGAAGGCGCCGAGCAGTATGACGAAGACCGAAAGTGAAGAACGGTTCTGAGGAGCTTCCCGATGGTCACTCTCGTCCGACATCGCTGGATGACGGTTGCAGGCGTCGAGACTTTTTACCGCGAGGCCGGCCGGGAAGATGCGCCGGTCTTGTTGCTGCCGCACGGATATCCCTGCTCATCCTATGAGTTTCGCAATCTCATGCCGCGCCTTGCCGACCGTTGGCGCCTTATTGCGCCGGATTTCCCGGGTGCGGGCTACAGCGGCACCCCCGACAATTTCGACTACAGTTTCGATGGATACGCTGCCTGGCTGGAGGCCTTTGTCGCTGCGATGAATGTCGACCGGTTCGTCCTCTACCTCCACGATTTCGGCTCGCCGATCGGTGCCCGGTTGGCGATCAGAGCCCCACAGCACATCGCGGGGCTGATCATCCAGAATGGCGATATCCCCTATGAAGATGCCCTTGGACCGAAATATGCGGATATCGAGGCGACATGGACGCTTCCGAGATCGGAGATGAGGAAGGTGCTGGCGGAGGCGATCAGCGAAGCGGCTTTCAAGGAGGAATTCCTCAACGATCTGCCGCCTCCTCTGGCCGCTACGATCCCGCCCGATCTCTGGAAGCTGCATTGGTCGCTGATCACCCCGAAGCGCAAGGAACTCGCCGTAGACCTGATCGCCGGACTGAAGGAGAACCGGGCCTGGTTTCCGGAACACCGCAAATACCTCAACGAATACCGGCCGCCCACCTTGATCGTCTGGGGGCCGAACGACCACTACATGCCGGAAAAATCGGCTCGGGCCTATCTGCGCGATCTGCCGGATGCCGAACTCCATCTGCTCGGCGGTGGACACTGGCTGCTCGAGACGCATCTCGATGATGTCGTGGCACTCATGCGCGAGTTCCTTGAACGGGTTCACGCGCCTGAGCCTTGAGAAGTGCCGACGCCGGCGACCAGCGGACGGCGGGATGCCGGGCTGTCGTCGCAAACAAGGCTGACAGAAAATCCCATGCGGCCGCGTCATGCACCAGATGGTGCGAGAGCACGCCGATGGGCTCGTCGCTGCCGGTAAATCGGTCGCCAAGCTCCGCCACCAGCTCGGCCACCAATTCCCCCGCGCTCCGTCCGCCGCGCGTGCCGTGCCAGTCGATGATGTCGATATGGGTGTTGAGCAGCGGCATCGGCCCATCCTGCTTTGCCCGCCCATAGACTGAAAGGGCAGCAAATCCGAGGCCGGGCAGCGCCGGGATGAGGGCCGCATCGATCCGGTTCCACGGCGGCACCAGCACTGGCAGGAAGCGAGCCGGATGCAGCCGCTCCAGCAACCGGAACCCTTCACCCAATTCGCCGAGCACGGCCTCCGCCGCCCGTTCGCCACCGAGTTCCTGCTTCTTCCGCTCCGGCCCCGCATGGTTCGTATGAGACCAGCCATGGACCGCGACCGCGACGCCCGCCTCCTCCGCCAGCCGCACGGCCAAGGCTTCGCCGGTCAGGCCGGGAATGACGGCAAGCGCCAGCGGCACCCCGCTTTCGCCAGTCAGCGCCAGCAGCGTCTCCAGATCAGGCGTCGGCTCTACCGCATCGTCGTCCCGCAGCCACAAGCGCGCCACGCGGCCGGCGGCCTGCCAGCGGTCGAGCTCGCGGCGCAGCGGCTCCCAGGCTATCCCGTCGGTCATCACGTCACTCCTGTTGCTGCATTGTCCCGCAAAATTCCGTTCAATACCTGCGCCGCCATCGCAAGCGAGCGCTGACCGAGCACGAAGCGCCGCGCCGCCTGCCCCATGGCGTCACGCCTTTGCCTGTCGTCAAGCAGGGCAGCCACGGCCTCGGCATAGGCGGCGACATCGCCATCCGGTGTCAGCAGACCGGTCACGCCAGCCTCGACCACCGCGGGCACGCCTGCCGTTTCCTGCGCGACGGCGGGCAGGCCGGCGGCCTGGGCCTCCAGATAGGCAAGGCCGTAAGCCTCGCCGCAGCCAGGCCAGACATAGATGCCGCCGCGTCCGAGCAATTCGGCGATCTCGACGGCATTGCGCTCGCCCAGCCATTCGATGCGGCCGGGAAGATCGGCAAACAGCGCCTGCACCTCCTGGTGCATCGGACCGTCGCCGATGACGGCAAGCGTCCAGGGCCGGTCTTCGATCAGCCGCAATGCTGTTGCGAGCATCGCATAACTGTCCATCTTGTCGCCGGCCCGCATCATCGCGACCGTCATCAGCCGGCGCGGATCGGGTACCGGCGACGCCTTTTCGAAGAGCGCCGTGTCGATGAAGGGTTTCAGCCCGGCAAGCCGCGCTTGCGGAAAGGCGGCTGCAAGCCCAGCCTGATCGCGCTCGGTGAAGCTGATATTGACCGCCGCCTGCATGATCGCCTCGCCCACGCGCTTCTGGGTAGCGGCCCAGCCGGTCCGGTCGCGTTTTGCCGCGTAGGAGGCTTCGGCGGTGACATAGGGAACGGCGAATTCGGCAGAGATAGCAGGCCCGAACGGATCCGGCGATTTGTAATAGGGGTGATAGCAGAACCAGAGTTCCGGCCGCGGCGCGGATTGCCATGTCAGCCGCAGCCGCTCCAGTTCGGCGCCGGTGGCGGGCTCGAGCGCGGCTGCCGCCTCCGGTGTAGACACATAAGTGCGGAATTCGGAGGCGACGTCGACCTGATGCCCGCCAAGCTCCAGCGCCCGGATCAACAGCCGCGCCATCAGCCGGTCGCCTGAGGGCACCGGATGGTTCGGCGATTTCATCGGCGCGTAGAAAGCCACCCGCATTGGGACACCTCAGGTAAGACACACTGTTTACAACTTTCGCGCCTGTCGGGAAAATTCCGCTATTGTCCCTTTGCCGAAAACTTGCGCATAAGCATATGGAATGTGATCGCGATCGAAGCAATTCCGCCTCTTTCCCAATCTCTATGGGCCTGCGGTTACATCGACAAGAACGGGAATGAATGACGACGGTCTCGGCCACAGGGATTTTTTCGGAGCGTACGATCAGAAGGGCGAGGCTCGGTTCCGGCCTCGTCATTTTCATCTTCGTCCTGCTGCATTTGTCGAACCATGCGATTGGCCTGATTTCCGTCGCCGCTGCCGATAAGGCCGCCCATCTCTTTCTGGCGATCTGGCGCAATCCTCTGGGGACCGCCATCTTCTATTCGTCGGTGCTCATCCATATCGCGCTGGTGCTGCGCGCCATCTATATGCGCCGCAGCCTGGTCATGCCGAAGGGGGAAATGGCGCAGATCGTGCTCGGCCTGATGATCCCGCTGCTTCTGCTCGATCATGTCATTGGCACGCGCATCGCCCACGAGTTCTACGGCTACATCGATGATTACGAAACGGTCGTCGGTTCGCTGTGGATCAGGTCTCCGGCGAATGGCGCGCGGCAGGCGCTTGCCCTCGTCGCCGTCTGGATCCACGGCTGCATCGGCATCCATTTCTGGCTGCGCTACCGCTCCTGGTACTCAGACTTCGCACCGCTCATGCTGGCGCTCGCCATCCTCGTGCCGGTGCTCGCGCTGCTGGGCTTCGTCGAAATGGGCCGGACGCTCGCCGACCCTTCCTACCAGCAGTCAATGACGGTCAGCACTTACAAGGAGGGCGTCAACACCCGTTACGCCTCGAATCCGGAAGTTCACCGTCAGATCGCCATGATCCGCGCCGGGCTCTACGGCGCCTTCTCGGCCTCGCTGCTCATCGTCGTCGCCGCCCGCGCCCGGCGCAAGCTGAAGGAGCGGCTCGACCAGGTCTCCGTGCATTATCCAGGCGGCGAGGTGATCCGTGTGCCGCGCGGCTTCTCGGTGCTGGAAGCGAGCCGGCTCGGCGGCCTGCCGCATTATTCCGTCTGCGGCGGCAAGGGCCAGTGTTCCACCTGCCGCGTGCAGATCCTCGGCGATTACGAAAGCCTGCCTGCCCCCGACAAGATGGAGCAAACGACGCTGAAACGCATCAATGCCGGCCCGGATGTCCGGCTCGCCTGCCAGCTTCGCCCGAACCGCGACGTTGCCGTCGCGCCGCTTCTCGTGCCGGCGATCGAGGCTGCCCTTCCCGCCAACAGCCAGGAGACGAGCCCCGGCCGCGAGCGCGAGATCGCCGTGCTCTTCGTCGATATCCGCCATTTCACCACGCTGACGGAAACCCGCCTGCCCTTCGACGTCGTCTTCCTGCTGAACCGCTATTTCGCCATCATCGGCAAGGCGGTGGAGCAGTCGGGCGGGCGGCTCGACAAGTTCATCGGCGACGGCGCCATGGCGCTCTTCGGGCTCAACACCGCGCCGGAGGAAGCCTGCCGCCAGGCGCTCGCCGCGGCAGCTGCGATCGTCGCCGAGATCGAGAAACTCGCCGCCGAGCTGGCCGACGAACTGGCACTGCCGCTGCGCATCGCAATCGGCATTCACACCGGCCCGGCCGTCGTCGGCACGATGGGATATGGCCGGGTGCGCAGCATGACGGCGATCGGCGATACCGTGAATGTTGCGAGCCGGTTGGAAAGCGCTGCCAAGGAGTTCGAAGCGGCGATCGTCATCTCCGAACCGGTGGCAAACCTTTCGGGTGCTGATCTTTCCGGCATCGAAAGCCGTGAAATCAGTGTGCGCGGCCGGGCCCTGCCCTTGAAAGTCTACGTCATTCCGAGAGAGAAAGCGGCAGAACCGCTCGAAGGAAAAACCTGATGCCCGGCAAGCCCTGGCTGACCGCCAAATACTGGAGCCGCCGGCTGCGCAAGGCGCGCAATGCCGCCGCTTCGCGCTTCTTCGACACCCGCTTCGGCCGCCGCCTGCTGATCGAGAATATCGGCCCGCGCGTCGTCTCGATGACGGTCGATGCCGGCGACCACCTGATGACCTTCTCGCCCGCCGACTATATCGGTCGCAAGGTGTTCCGGAAGGGCCATTTCGAGCGCGAGGCCGTCGACCGGCTGATCGTCATCCTGCGCGAGCGCGGCCTCTTGCGAAAGGACGCGACGCTGCTCGAGATCGGCGGCAATATCGGCACCCAGACCGTCTATTTCGCCCTCAGCGACACCTACATCAAGATCATCAGCATCGAGCCCGATCCGCGCAATTTCCCGCTCCTTGCCCTCAATATTCGCCAGAATCGGCTGGAGGAGAAGGTCCGCCTCGTCAACTGCGCCGCCGGCGAGCACGAAGGCGAGATCGACTTTTTCCTCAACCTCAACAATCACGGCAAGAGCAGCGCCATCCGCCAGAGCCCCAGCGACAGGAAGATCAGCGTGCCGGTGAAGCCGGTTTCCGAAATCCTTGCCGGACTTTCGGTCGATCCGGTCTCAATCGGCCTGGTCTGGATGGATATCGAGGGCTACGAGCCGGTCGCCTGCCGCTCGATGCAGCCGCTGCTTGCCCGCCGCGTGCCGCTCTATATGGAGTTCACGCCGCTCTTCTACGGGCGTGAGGGAACGAAAGCCTTCATATCCATGCTCTCAGGCTTCTACGAGGATTGCCTTGTCCTCTTCGAGGACCGCGAGGTGGAGATGAAGGTCCGCGAGTTGCCAGAGGAGTTCGATCAGTACAACGTGCTGTTTTTGCCGTAGGGGCCCTGTGGCCCCCTCATCCGCCTGCCGGAACCTTCTCCCCGCTGGGGAGAAGAGAATTGTGGCAACGCCCCGCTTCAACGTCTGCCTTGGAAAAAAGCGGCAGCGGTTTACTCCCCCTTCTCCCCAGCGGGGAGAAAGTGGCCCGCAGGGTCGGATGGGGGCCACACGGCACGCCTTTCATTATCGGAGCGACGCATTCCGGCGTCAGCGTTCATCACCAGCGTATGGCTGACGCCGGGGCGCCGACCACCTTGTTCGTCGCCGCCATCGATGCCACCCACGAAGTCGGCATCATTGCCACCACTTGGCCCTTTCAAGCAGGACTTTCCGCATCACTTTGTGGTTGTCGGGAACCCGAATCTCAATGGTTTTACTTTTGTTTCCTTTTATTTCCTCTTTACAAACTTCCAACATCGCCGGAATCAATGGCTCGCGAAGATCCAGCATTCCAAGAATGGTTGCAGCCCTCATTGCCGATGCTGGCGTCATGTTGAAACCGCATGCCGATTTGGTGATAGCCCGAAAGGAGTTTGCTGTTGCGGCTGTGCGATCGTCGGCCTGAGCGTGACCTGTGGCAGAAAGTATAAGCGCGACCGCGCCTAGGATAAGAAGCTTCATTATATCATCCCTGAATTACAATCTCTGGACACAATACAAATTCCCGAATTTCCGCAGTCAATGGGCTGCAGTTCAAAACCACGGTTCTTTCACAGTTCGATCGGTAGCCCCTCAAACAAGCTTCTTCGCCTCCGTCCGCGCATGCTCATGATACTTGTTCTCCCGCAGCGTTCCGAAAAGCTTCAAGCTCTCCAGATGCTCGCGCTGGGCGCGGTAGAAGTCGTTGAGGAAAAGCAGCTCCTGGCCGGGCTTCACGGTGTCAGGATACCGGATCCGCCGGGTAATGGTTCGCACGATCTGTTCGATCTCTTTATGGTTGGCTGTCTTCGTCGAGTCGCGAAGCACGTCCTCCAGCGTCTGCAGCTCATATTTGCCGTAGACATCGAGATGTTCCGGCAGGAATTCGAATTCCGCCTGCGACGAGACGGCGGCAGGAGCAGACAGGGCGAGGTCGGCGAGCAGCACGGAACGTGGAGTGTCGACCACCAGGGTGCCGGCAATGATGTCGCCGAGCCTTTGCCGGCGTCGGTTGGTGAAGGGGACGATGACCACCGCCAGAAGCCAGAGGATCGTCAGACCGTTTTCCCAGGCCGACTGGGTGCCAACCGAAGCCAAAAGGCCCATGGGGGCGAAAATCTCCACCTGTTTCATCAGGTTGCGTGCGGTCACCTGGTGCGGCGTCAGCCGCCGTCCGTCCATGTTGATGACGCGGATGCCCGTGATTCTTTTTCCGAGCGTGCGTCCGTTCCAGATGAGCTCCGAGAGGATGTAATAGGGGGTCTGCACCAAAAAACCGAGCATCACCATGAGCATCGCCTCCGCCGTCATGGGCAGCACGCCTGTAAAGAGGATGACGATAGCAACGATGAATATGATGATCGAAGTAAAGACGATGTCGAGGAATTGCGCGCCGAAACGGGTTCCGATCGAGGCAATGGCGAAGGTGATCGGGACGCCCTCCGGCGGGATGAACTGCTCGACGTGGCTGCCGTCCGTCACTGACTGGCTCATCGCATGGCCTCACGCGAAGCCTTGCTTTGGCGGCCTCCAAGCAGCAGCCAACCTACCCAGAAGAGGCCCATCCCCCATCCGATGACGATGCGCCAGAGCGGATCCTGAATCAGCTGGCGCAGGAATCCTTCGATGAAGGCGGCGGCAACGAGCATCAGCGCCGCCAGGATGGCGAGCTTGACGGCATCATGCGCCTGGTGACGCAGAGCTTCCTTTCGCGTTCTGGCACCGGGAAGAAGAACGGCAAGGCCGAGCCTTGCCCCACCCGCGCAGGCAATGGCGATGGCCGCAAGCTCGGTCACGCCGTGGATCGAGAGCCAGGCAAAGACGTCGTAGCCCAGACCCCTCTGATTAAACATCGCGAAGAACGCGCCGAGGATCAGACCATTGTAAAAGGTCAGGATGAAGCTCGGCACCGACACGAAAACGCCGAGGGTGAAGATCAGGATGACGATGGTGGTGTTGTGGGAAAAGAGAAACGCGGAAAATGCGGCCAGCCGGTCGCTGTCATGCCCTTCATCGCCATAGATGGTCGAGCGGAGGTAATCGGTCGAGGCATCAGGCGTGCGCTGGTCGGCCATCTCCGGCGGCACCAAGGTATAGAACCAGCTCGGGTCGTTGGTGCAGAGCCTGTATCCGGCCAGCGCGCCCAAAATGAGCGCCAGGAAGCCGATGAACAAAGGCAGGGCCGAGCGCCGCACCGCCTGGGGAATGCCGTGCGACAGCAGGCGCGACATCAGGCCGCCCAGGCTTTCCTGCGGAGCGTAGACGACGAGATAGGCCCGGGCACAGAGGCTTTCCAGATAGGCGATCAGGGCGCGATCGAGAGAAATATCGCGCGCCACGCTCAACGAGTTCATCGCCTGCCTGTATCCGGTGGCGAGATTGCGGACTTCGTCATAGCCGAGCGTGGCCGCGCCCCCTTTCTCGGCACGCGTCACGAGTTCGTCCAGTTGACGCCAGTGCGCCTCGCGTTCCAGCCGGAAACGGGCCGAGCGAAGCGTATCGTTGTGGCTGGCGCTGACATTGACTGTCGCGCCCTTGTCCATCCTGCCGTCGATACCGATATCCATCATATCATCTCACGGGATTTGATTTCGATGTAGCGCGCAATGAGATCCGAGGTCAGTGCCTCGGGCGTGCTGTCGAGGCAAAGCACGCCGAGACGCGCCAGCTTTTCCATGACGGCGCGCCTCTCCTGAAGGATCTGGCGCGCCGCAACCGAGCGAGCGACGGCATCGAGCGTCGTTTCCTCAGGTTCGATGAGCTTCGCGAGCATCGGATCGCGCAAGGCGACATAGACGACGAAGTGATGCCGGGCGAGCACCTGTATGTTCTCGATCATCAGCTCCGCCGTAATGGTGTCGACGAAATCGGAGAATATCACAATCAGCGACCGTCGCTTCAGGCGTCCCGACAGGTGGGTCAGTCCCAATGTATGGTTAGTCTCCTGGGTTTCGTAGCGCAGCCCGGCGCACACCGCCTGCAGCCGCGGAAAGGCCGCTCGTCCGGGCAAGGCCGGCACAAACAGGCGCGGACGACTGTCGAAGCTGTAGAAGCCGACGAGATCGCCGGCGAGGCCTGCGCCCCAGCACATGGCGAGCGCCGCATTGATGGCGCGATCGAGCTTCGTGAAGCCGGCAAGCTGTTCGGCCATCAGCCGTCCGGAATCGACGCAGAGGATGATCTGGTGGTTTCGCTCGGCCCGCATCTCGCGCACGACGAGGCTGCGCATGCGCGCCGACCGCTTCCAATCAATGCTGCGCGGATCCATGCCGCTTACAAATTCGCGCAGCTGGTGGAACTCCGATCCCTCGCCACGCAACCGCAAATCCTTCTGGCCGGCCTCCAGCGGCAGGATCTGGGTCTTGATCGCTCCCGACAGCACCGGCGATATGTCGGGCTGGACGGCGATCTCTTTTCCGACGGGCATCGTCGCGATCATCTCGAGCAGCTTCAACCGCGATGGCCACTTCAGCCACAGCTCGTTGACCGCGTATCGTCCTCGCCGGGTCAGATGAAGGTCCAGAGAAGCCTTGACCTCCGCTTTTCCGACACCCGATGCAGGGTTGAGCCACCTGATTTCGTCGACGATAAGTTCGGGAGCGAGATCGAGCCGGATTTCGATTTTCTGAGGCAGCGCGCGCTTCTGCGGCCGTATGCCGACCGTAAACGCGGTGGTGTGGCCGACAAAGCCTTGCGGCGGCAGATCGAAATCGATCGTCATCCTGCCCGCCAGGTTGGAGATGACCAGATCGGCGACCGTCAGGGCTGCAAGCGCAAGCCACATGAGGAGCAAGAGGTAGCTCATGTCGCGCCACCACACGCTAGTGAAGACGGTCACCGCGGCGGATATCAGAACGAGCGCGATCAGAGTGGAGGATGGCCGCATTTAACGGGGCGCATCCACGCGGTTCATGATATTGCGCAGCACCTCGTCCGGCGTGCGCCCGTCAATTTCCGCCGAGGGCGAAAGCACGATGCGATGGCGCAAGGCAGGCACCAGCAGCGCCTGGACATCATCCGGCAAGCCGTAATCCCTTCCCTCGAAAGCCGCGCGCACGCGCACTGCCGATGCAACAGCGTCGGCCGCGCGGGTCGACGCGCCGTAGAGAATGTCGGGATCAGAGCGCGTGGCGCGCACCAGGTCGACGATATAGGTCAGGATCGTGTTGTCCAGATGGATCGCATCGATCAGCGCCCGCCCCTCGGCAAGTGCGGCACTCGTGACAAGCGGACGGATGCCGGCATTGCGCAGGTCTGATTTCAGCGCCTGCGTCGCGTGTTTGGAGAGGATGGCAATTTCCGTATCGCGGCTGGGAAAATCGACGACAAGCTTGAACAGGAAGCGATCGAGCTGTGCTTCGGGCAGAGGATAGGTGCCCTGCTGCTCGATCGGGTTTTGCGTGGCAAGCACGAAGAAATCCGGCCCCAGGGAATAATCGGTCCCGTCAAGCGTGACCATTCGCTCGTTCATCGCCTGCAGCAGAGCCGATTGCGTCTTCGGGGGCGCGCGATTGATCTCGTCGGCGAGAAGAATGTCGGTAAAGACCGGGCCCTTGGTCAGGTGGAATTGATTTGTCTGGAAATTGAAGAGATTGACGCCCAGAACATCGCCGGGCATCAGGTCTGGCGTGAACTGGATGCGTCTATATTGCAGCGCCATGGCGGCGGAGACCGACCGGGCAAGCAAGGTTTTGGCCGTGCCGGGCGGACCTTCGACCAGGCAATGTCCGCCGGCAAAGATCGAGATCAGGACGAGATCGATGATCGCATCCTGCCCCTGCACCGCTTTGCCGATTTCGCCACGAACCGCAGCGATAAGAGTGCGAAATTCACCTAGATCCAAGGTCAGTGCTCCCTCGAGCATGATGCCGAAAAGTGTAAGCAGTTTTCGGGCGACATCATGCTCTAACTCTTTAATTTAGAACAGGATTCAGACTTTAGGCCGACCTGGCCTAAAATCATCCTGTTCTAGCGATTTTCTAAAAATTTCGAGATTGCGGTGCAGGTCCGCCCGCGTCATCCGATGTCCACGATCGATCAGCGCCTGCGCTGACGAATGCAATGCCTTCGCCGCAGCCTGATCGCGCCGCGCCAAGCGTTGAAACAGCCGCTCTATGCCAGCCTCGTTTCCGGCTCCGGGGCCGAAGATCAGTTGCGCCTTGTCCGCAAGCAGATGGAGCACGAACTGTCCGGTCATCCGACCATCATTGCCTGAAAGGCGCAACAGACGCGCCGTGGCCTCGATCGCGGCGGTCTTCGACAGCTCGGTGTTTGCGGATGCCTCGGGCAAAGCCGGCCCGAAGCGATGGGCGCCGCGCCAGAAACAAATGGCCGCAACGACGAGCAGCACTCCCCAGATGACGGACAGCGGATAAGTGAAAAACCGCTTAAAATCGGAGGCGGAGCGCTCGTAAGTCCGGCCCTCATCCACCGGTTTCTCGCTATCCAGAGGCAAGCCGGCCGTATCCAGATAGACCGGCCGTTTCTCGCCCGGACCGCGCAACAGCGTGACGAGCGACACGGCAAAGGAGGCGTTATCGGCGAGAGCCAATCCGTGATTGTTCAACAGGTCCGGATCCGACAGCAAATAGACGTTGGGGTCGTCCTCGCCACGCAGGAGCAGTGCGCCCGACGGCGTGCCCGCGAGTTCCTCCCAACCACTCGGCAGGCTCGATCGTTCGAAGGTTTGCGCCTGATAGAGGGCGATCTTGATGGCCTGGCCGGGTTTCAGCTGCGGCTGTGCCTCTTCAAAATCGGTGCTGCTACGGGCGAAGCCAAAATCCGAATAACCGATCTTATCAAGTTCGCCGCCGATATCGGCGAGATCGACCAGTCTCGATGTGCTGGCAACGCCATCCGTTGACACGCTGCCGCGCCATTTCGGCAAAATGATCAACGTCGGCAGGGCATAGCGGTTCGACTCCCGGATCGGGCTTTCCGGGCCTGCGTCATCCGCTTCTTCGTTTGCCCGAGGTGCGACGGCCTCGGCTTGGCGTATCGACAAGGGAATGATCCGCAGCGAGATTTCCGAACGCGCCGGAGCGACATGCGGATCGGATCGGACGACAGGAATCCCCTTGGATTGCAGCCACGATTCCAACCCCTTGTTGCCAAGCGGCGAGCGGTCGAAATCGCTGCCGCGCGAAAGCGCAAAGACTGCCAGCGCCGCCAGCGCAAGCAACAGCCCCAGAAACAGAAGAGGGCCCGAATTACGCATTGGTCACTCTGCCCGAAGACAGCAAACCGCGCGCCGTCGTGAGAAGGACACCGAAATGGCTTTCCGCGAGCGTGCGGCCGCCGTAATGAACGAGTTCCACCGCAGTCAGAAAGTTTTCGAGGCGATCGCGGTCGGGCATATTGTCAGGCAGGCGGGCGAAAACGGCCCGTTCCGTATCCGAGCGGAAAAGCCGCGTTCCGGTCACATCAGCCGCGTGAAGCAGGCAATGTCTGAGCAGCAGGACCAGCGCCTGCCGGCGATCCGCCATGGCGGCAATGCGTAGCAGGAAGTCGCTCGGCTTTTCCTCGGCTTCGTCTGCGGATGTGCGCCAGCTTTCCGGCGCCTCACCCTGCCGCTTGATGTCGCGTGGAGCAGACGAGAGCAAGACCCCGCCATTTCCGAAGCGTATCCACAAGCCGACGGCCACGATGAGACCGACAAGCACGATGGCAACCGCCAGAGGACCACTGACGACCGGCTCTCGCGGGATCATCAACGGCTTGCGTTGTGGCGACGATTTGGTCGTATTCGACGCCGGTTCGGGCTTTACAGAGGCGTCGCCATAGACGAGCGTGCAGCGCAATCCATTCAGCTGGCACTGCGAGGCATAATCGGCTCCGGCGGCGCTGCTTTGATGATCGCCGCCGCCCACCTGCTGACTGTCGCTATCCTGCGCCTGTACGGGCGAAAACTGAGCTGAGGTGGCGAGCAACAGAGCCACCAGCAGGCCGAGGTTGCGGATGGCCATGCTCTAGGCAAAGACCTCTGCTCTTATTTCCGGACGCAGCGGATCCGGCCCGAACTTGTTTGGGCCTTCTGTGCCCCTGAGCACGGTAATCACCAGCATCGCGATGCCCGCAATGAACCCGACGGCGGGAATCATGCTTAGGATAAACAGTGCGAGATACCACCAAGCGGAAATGTTGCGATCATGGAAGCGGCGAACCTGAAGAGATATCTGCGGCAAAAACATTGCAAGCGCGAACAATCCGCCAACGCCCCCGAAAGCGAATAACAGTGACGAAGGTCCATCCTGAGTATCGGAAAAGGCACCGGCCAAACCGGCCACGATTAAAAATGCGATCAGTACAAGCACGTAGAACAGCTGAAACCACCAGAACTCCGAGCGGGAGGCCCGGCCAGAGAAGGTTGCATATTTCTGCGTCAGAACTGTCCGAACAGCTTCAGTAAACCCCATTTTAATACCCCCGTTTCTGCTCGCTGCAAGCGCGGTGATCCACGGTCCCACCATCGTCTTGCTTGATAGTTGTTCAGATGAAAACAGCTACAATTCAAACGTAGAAATTGCAATGAGTCGGTTGCATCGGCTCATTATTTTAAAAGCACTGATTAACGCGTTGAGATTTTCACCTCGGTGATGAGATGGACGTGAAGGTCCCTGACCTGCTGGGGAAGAATTCAACCCGTTTAACTTGCTGTTTCCACCTTATGCGGTCGACTGCATGACAAGCGATTGATGGCAATGCACGCCGGCGAGCACGCCTGAGGCGGAGGCGAGCGTGGCATTGTGCATGGCGCTTGCCGCATCGCCGGCGGCGAAGACACCCTTGGCGGTGGTTTCCTTGTTATCGGCGATCCGAATGATTGGCCCGAACGGGCCGTCGTCGAAGGCGCAGCCGAGCTGTTCGGCAACCGGGCTCGCCATCGTCGTTTTCGGCGCGACGAAGATGGCGTCCAGCGGCACGACGCGGCCATCGGCGAGGCGAACGGCCTCAAGCTTTAAATTGTCGCCCAACAATTCCACGATAGGGTTGCGTTCGATCCGGACGCCACGGCCAGTCAGCTTCGCCAATTGCTCTTCATCGGGCTCGAACAGCGCCTGGGTGAAAAAGGTCGTCGCTCCCCAGTCCGGGATCATCATGGCCGAATGGGCCGAATGCGGATGGTTTGCAAGGACACCGAGCTTGCCGCCGCTGACCTCAAAACCGTGGCAATAGGGGCAGTGCAGCGCCGAGCGGCCCCATCGCTCCTTGAGGCCGGGGATTTCGGGCAGCGTGTCGCTGACGCCGGTTGCGAGCACGATGCGCGCGGCTCGTTCTTCGCCGCCGTCTTCGGTGCCGATAATGAACGTGTCACCATCGCTGTGCGCCCGGACGACTTTCCCCTCGCGAATGGTGATGGTCGGATAAAGCGAAAGCTGCCGCTTTCCCTCGCGCATGATCGCCGCCGGTGTCTGGCCGTCCTGGCCGAGGAACCCATGCGAGGCTTCGGAAAACCGATTGCGCGGCGCGCCGGCATCGACGAGCAGAACCCGCCGCCGCGCTCTGGCCAGCTGCATGGCGGCTGAAAGGCCGGCAAAATTTCCGCCGATGACGATGGCTTCGAACGACATGGAACTCTCCCTTGATATCGAACTCATGACTCAACATAAGTTACGTGACATGACGTCGTCAAGCATCATGTTACTTGTCTTGTTACGATCCGCTTGCGATAATGACCCGTCCGACCGACAGGAAGAGAACCATGCGCAACGACAGCCGCCTTTCACGCATGCTGCACGTGCTGATCCACATGGATAAGCACCAGCATTCGGCGACCTCCGAGATGATTGCGAAAATGCTGAACACCAATCCCGTCGTCGTTCGCCGCACCATGGCCGGCCTTCGCGAACAGGGTTACGTCCGCTCCGAAAAGGGCCATGGCGGCGGCTGGACGCTGGTGCGTCCCTTGTCTGACATCACCCTGCTCGACGTCTACCGCGCCATCGGCGAGCCGCATCTCTTCGCCATCGGCCCAGCCGACGACCAGCCGGAATGCCTGGTGGAACAGGCGGTGAATGTCGCCCTCGGCGACGCTATGAAGGAGGCCCGGGCCCTGCTCCTCCAGCGGCTGGGCGGCGTGACGCTGGACAAAATCGCGGCCGACTTCGAGGCGAAACTGGCCACGCGCCCGGCCACATCCTATTCCTGCGCCTCCTAAGTGGTCGAAGCTCACAGGGTGTGTCGTTTCCGCATCACTTTCCGTAAGGTTGCAAATTTCCGCTTGGCAATGGCGAATTGCTTCGGTACAAAACGCTGACCGCTTTAGTTCGAACATAAGGGAGGCGTTGCATGACACCAGCAATCATCGAAACCTTCCCGCACGGAATGTTCCGACGCTAGGTCATTTCCATTCGCGGCCCGCCTCGAGCGCGCCCGACATGCGGTTTTCCCTTAATTCACAGCCCGATTGATCTGACGGGATCATTTCGTCTCCCGCTTGGGCTGTGCCATCCAACTCTCTATTTTTGAGGACCGGTTGCCGAACACGGCGCCGAGCGATTAAAATGACTCGCAAGAAGCTCGATTTCCGCGCCGATGCCTATCGCCATGTGCTCGGCTTTGCTTTCCATCATTGGCGCCATCGGCCGGCATTAGTGGGCGTTATCATCGTGTTGGTGATAGCAAGCACGCTGGCAGAAGTCATGGTGCCGGTTTTTTCCGGCCAGATCGTCGATGCCATTGCCGGCAGCAATGCCGCTGACCGGGCGCTGCGCGCCTTCGTCATCGTCGTGGCACTGGGCCTGACCAGCGTGGCGCTGCGCTGGTTCATCTTCAACGGCATTATCCGGCTTACGCTGCGCACCATGGCGGATGTGACGAATAACGGTTTCCACAAGGTGCAGCGGTTCTCGACCGACTGGCACGCCAACAGCTTTGCCGGTTCGACGGTGCGCAAGATCACCCGCGGCATGTGGGCGCTCGACCAGCTCAACGACTTGCTGCTGGTCGCCCTGTTGCCGTCCATCGTCATGCTGGTGGGCGCCAGCATCGTACTCGGCAGCTACTGGCCGATCATGGGCCTGATCGTGGTTGCGGGGTCGCTGATTTATATCGGCGTGACCGTGGCGCTTTCCATGGGCTTCGTGTCGCCGGCGGCACGGCTTGCCAATGCCTGGGACACCAAGCTTGGTGGTGCGCTGGCAGATGCCATCAGCTGCAATTCGGTGGTCAAGGCCTTCGGCGCTGAAAACCGCGAAGAGGGACGCTTGCGCCACGTGCTGACCAAATGGGACAGCCGGACGCGACGGACATGGAAGCGCGGCACATTGAGCGGCACGATCCAGGGCTTCATGATGGTTTCCATGCAGGCAGGTATTCTGGGAACGGGCCTTGTCATGTGGCAGCAGGGGTTGGCGACGCCTGGCGACATCACCTTCGTGCTGGCCATGTTCTTCGTTCTGCAAGGCTATCTGCGCAATGTCGGCCAGGACATCCGCAATCTGCAGCGTGCCGTCAACGACATGGAAGAACTGGTGCTGCTCGACAAGATGCCGCTCGGCATCGAGGACAAGCCGAACGCCACGCCGATCGAGATTGGCGAGGGCGAGATCGTCTTCGATCGTGTCACTTTCCAGTATGGGGCGCATCCCACCCCCCTTTATGAGGATTTTTCGGTCACCATCAAGCCGGGTGAGCGCGTGGGCCTGGTCGGGCATTCGGGCTCCGGCAAGACGACCTTCGTCAAGCTCATCCAGCGGCTCTATGACGTGAACTCGGGCGAAATCCGCATCGACGGACAGGATATCGCGGCGGTCAAGCAATCAAGCCTGCGCGGCCAGATCGCCATCGTGCAGCAGGAGCCCATCCTGTTCCACCGCACGCTGGCGGAAAACATCGCCTATTCCAGGCCGAACGCCTCGCGGCGCGAGATCGAGCAGGCGGCAAAACAGGCCAGTGCCCACGACTTCATCATGGAGCTTCCCAAGTGCTATGAGACGATGGTCGGGGAACGCGGCGTCAAGCTGTCGGGCGGCGAGCGGCAGCGTGTCGCCATTGCCCGTGCCTTCCTGGCTGATGCGCCGGTGCTGATCCTGGACGAGGCGACGTCGAGCCTCGACAGCGAGAGCGAAGTGCAGATCCAGCAGGCGATGGAGCGCCTGATGAACGGCCGCACGACGCTGGTGATCGCCCACCGGCTGTCCACGGTGCGAGCACTGGACCGGCTGCTGGTGTTCGACAAGGGAAATATTGTCGAAGAAGGCGACCACCAGGCGCTGATCCGGCTCAATAACGGTATCTATCGACGGCTGTTCGAACGGCAGGCGCTGGAACTGACCAAGGGTCTGGTGGCGTAACCGAAACACGATAGCGGCGCTATAGCACTTTGAACTGCTGCCGATGCTATCCTTTACGTCCTTCGGTAGAGGAAATAACGGCCTTCCTTGATGCCATCTGGGAGCGGCAGCGCCATCAGCTCGGGATGCTCCAGCGGCAGCCCGCTGACGGCGATGCCGTTATGGGCGAGCACGCCGGCTATCAGTTGCGGCAGCCAGGTCAGCGTCACCGCGTCGATCTCGTCATGGCCGGTGCCGATATCGGCATGGGCCAGGGCTGCACCGATGCCGACGAAGGCCTGGCCGGACTCGCGGATATTGCCGGTCACCATGTCTTGTGCCTCTGGTGTCGAGGCCGAATAGGAGCGCACTTCCCAGTCGAAGGCGACAATGCGCCGGCCGGGAAAGTTCTCGCGCAAGTGATCATAGGTGCGGCCGTTACCGAGGCCGAATTCCAGCACCGGGCCCTGTATTTCTCCAACCAGATCGATGATCGAGTTCAGAATGTCGCGTTGAGCCGTCAACCGGCGAATGAAGCTGTCGAGGCGGCTCATCTAATCCGTATCCGTGATGAAAAATCGTGAGCGCGTGCTACCACATGAAACCTTGCCAAGTCGATTGCCGTAAATGGGAATTGGCGTTGCAGTGGCGACATGGGTCTGTGCTAAGCTGGACGATATGAAAACCGTGACCGACGAAGATTTCTTTGCCGAAGTGCCGCTCTTCAGCGAATTCGAGGGCGTGACCGACGCCGCCAATTACCGGCCGCTGCCGGACGGATGGGTGCTCGCGCTGGCCGACATCGTCGGCTCGACGCCGGCGATCGCCGCCGGCCGTTACAAGGACGTCAACATGGCGGGCGCCAGCGTCATATCGGCGGTGTTGAATTCCGTCGGCAAGGGCGATTATCCCTTCGTCTTCGGCGGCGACGGCGCGCTGATTGCGCTTCCGGGTTCGCTGGAAAGGCAGGCGCGCGACGCCCTTGCCGCCGTCCAGATCTGGGTCGAGGAGGATTTGGGCCTGACGCTGCGCATCGCCATCGTGCCGGTCGCCGACACCCGCGCCGAGGGCCTCGACGTCCGCGTCGCACGTTACTCCGCAAGCCCTTATGTCACCTATGCGATGTTCTGGGGCGGCGGCACCAGCTGGGCCGAAAAACAGATGAAGCTCGGCCGTTACGGCGTTGCCCGTGCACCTGCCGGAACGCGGCCCGATCTTAACGGCCTCTCCTGCCGCTGGAGCCCGATCGATGCGCGCAACGGCGAGATCGTCTCGATCATCGCGATTCCCGGCGAAGGGCGGCCGGGGCAGGAATTTCGCGACCTCGTCAACGGCATCGTCGCCATCACCACCGAGCAGAACCGGGACAGCCATCCGGTGCCAGTTGATGGTCCGAACCTTGCCTTCTCGCTGCACGGCATCAACCGCGAGGCCAAGGCCACCGCGCCGGCTGGCCGGCGGTTGCGGCAGAAGCTCATCATCTTCCTGCAGCTTGCCATCACCGTCGTGTGCTACAAGCTCGGCATTCCGCTCGGCCGCTTCGACGCCCGCCGCTACAAGCGCGACGTCGCCGGCAATTCCGATTTTCGCAAGTTCGATGACGGGCTGAAGATGACGATCGACGTCGACGCCGAACACCTGAAACGGATCGAGACGCTACTGGAAGCGGCGCGGGCCAAGGGCATTGTCCGCTACGGCCTGCATCGGCAGTCCTCGGCGCTGATGACCTGCTTCGTGCCGACGCCAATTTCGCGCGACCATATGCATTTCATCGACGGTGCGGCCGGCGGTTATGCGGTGGCCGCAAGTCGGATGACCGGCAAAGCGCTTTCTCCAGCGCCGCATCAAGCGTGATTCATGCAACGCACTTTGGCTCTAACCGCTGCACAGTTTTCTTCCGAAGAAAAGTAAACCCGTCGCTTTGACGGCGACGGGCTGATCTCGCATTGGTTTATGCAACGACTTTATCGGGAACGGCAACGGCCGGTTCTGGTGGTTTCCTTGTCGCCGTCATCATACGCAATACCAATCTTCTCGCCGCCAAGCGAGGTGATCTTGCCTGCATACCAATCGCCAGCACCCTTGTAGTTGCACTCCACCTTCATCCCGATGACCCAGTTGTAGGGACGCACGTCGCTCAAGGAAACAGTTTCCTTATCGCCGTCATCATATCGGATCGTGACCTTCCCGCCTGAGGCGCTGTCGATAACGCCAGGGAACCAATAACCGGCGCCCTTGTAGTTTCCGAGAACCCAGTCGCCTTTCGTCTGCGCAGATGCAACAGAAGCGCAGGAGCACATGACACCGATTGCGATAGCCGCAGCAACAAAACTCTTCAAGATATTCCTCCGTGGAAACTCATCCAACCCGCCCCCGAAATGGTTGTGGCGAGATCAGCATGCTTAAAGCGTAGTGATGAAGCCTGGCTTAACGAAAGAAACCTGCGCGGATTAATACTTTGAGTTGCTGTATAATTCCTTAAATCGATTTCAATTTAAGGAATTACGCCTTGATGACGTGCTCGGCCGAGAGGCCGAGCCGGTTGAAGACGTTGCGCGTGTCGACGATCAGCGCGGCGCTTTTTGCGAGCGCCGCATAATCGACCCGATCGTGGTCGGTCGCGACCAGCACCGCATCGTAGCCGGCAATGGTATCAGGCGTCAGCGTCACCGATTTGCGGCCCTTCAGCGCCTGGTATTCGCGCGTCGGCGGGATCTCGGCGACGAAGGGATCATGATAATCTGCATGTCCGCCACGCTCCTCGATGATCTCGATCAGCCGCAGCGACGGGCTCTCGCGGATATCCGCGACGTTCTTCTTGTAGGCGAGCCCGAGCACCAGTACCCTGCTGCGGCTCAATGCCTTGCCGGCACGGATGTCGAGCGCCTCGGCGAGCTTGCCGACGACATAACGCGGCATTGCCGAATTGATCTCGCCGGCGAGCTCGATGAAGCGGGTCGGCAGCTCGTACTCGCGCGATTTCCAGGTGAGATAGAAGGGATCGATCGGGATGCAATGGCCGCCGAGGCCGGGGCCGGGATAGAAGGGCATGTAGCCGAAGGGCTTGGTCTTGGCCGCGTCGATGACCTCCCAGACGTCGATGCCCATGGCCGCATAGACGGTCTTCAACTCGTTGACGAGGGCGATGTTGACCGACCGGAAGATGTTTTCGGTGAGCTTCACTGCCTCGGCCGTCGCATTCGAAGAGACCGGAACGACGGATGATACCGCCGCACCATAGAAGGTCTTCATCAACGCCAGTGCCTCGGCACCGTCGCCGGCGACGACCTTGGGAATCGTGGCGGTATGATAGTGCTGGTTGCCGGGATCCTCGCGCTCAGGCGAAAAGCCGACGAAGAAGTCCGAGCCGGATTTCAGCCCGGTGCCTTCGAGAATGACTTTCACCACGTCATCGGTCGTGCCGGGATAGGTGGTCGATTCCAGCACGACGAGCTGACCGGGGCGCAAATGCGCAGCGATCGAGCGCGACGTCGCCTCGACGAAGGAAAGGTCGGGATCGCGATGCTTGGTGAGCGGCGTCGGCACGCAGATGATGACGACGTCGCACTCGGCAAGGCCGGCGAAATCGGTCGTCGCCTTAAAGCGGGCCGCATCGATCTCGGCCGACAGCGCCTCGTCGCTCACCGCGTCGATATAGGAGCGGCGGGCATCAAGGGCCACCATCTTTCCCGGGTCGATGTCGAAGCCGGTGACCGCAAAGCCGCTGCGCGCCACCGCCATTGCCAGAGGCAGGCCGACATAGCCGAGGCCGATGATGCCGGCGCGAGCCGTGCGGGTTTCGATCTTCTGCAAAAGCGTATCGAAGGAGGAGCTGGCCAAGGCGGGATCTTTCAAACGGGGAAGAGAAGGCTGATCTAATGCATGCTCCAGCCAAATTAAACCCGGGCTCCGTCTCTCCGCTGACGAGAGGAGCAGAAAACAGGGCCGCGACCCCTTGCGATGCTTATCCGGGTGTGGCCGAAATGACTCGGCGACGGCCCTTGCTGCAACTTGAGCGCACAAAAACATGCGCATCCCATTGTTTCGCATTTGCAGCATCCCTATTTTGACTTTTGATAATGAACCACCTGGAAAGGACAACCCGTCCGATCCCCCGATATGGGGAGCTGAGGGGCGCCGCTGCCGGGCTTTCGGCAGATCCGTTGACACAATAATACCGCTCGTACATCCTGATTTCCTTGTGACCTGCGCATGAAAATGTGCCGGCCGGGGGGACTTTTGGCTCTTGGGGATGGCGTGCCTTATGAGGGATCATACCGAGAATGAGCACGATCGAATCCAGCGTGTCCTCCATCCTGTTGGACCGGGTCGCTGAATGGCTGACGAACTCCTCGCTGGCCGGAGACGAGCTTGAAAACATCGTCCGCGGTTTCTGCGAAAGGCTAACGGCCGCAGGCCTGCCGCTTGCGCGCGTGCATCTTTCTTTCTCGATGCTGCATCCGCTCTACGATGCGCTGAGCTTCACCTGGCGGCGCGCCAGCGGCGTCACCATCGAGGGCTTCCGCATGCCCGCCGGGCAGAAGCCGGACCGCTTCCTGCAGAGCCCTTATTATTACCTGCTCGACAACAATCTGCAGCACATCCGCCGCCGGCTGATGCAGGATGGGCCGAACGAATTTCCGATTTTCGAGGACCTGCGCAAGGACAGCATCACCGACTATCTCGCCTTCGTGCAGCCCTTCGGCGACGGCTCGGTGCAGGGCATGATGGGTTCCTGGTCGACGGACCATAATACCGGCTTTTCCGACGACATGATCGATGCGCTGCTCAGGATGCAGAACCATCTGGCGGTCGCCGCCAAGATGGCGGTGCTCGGCAAGCTCGCCAACAACATGCTGACCACCTATCTAGGCGGCGACGCCGGCAAGCGGGTGCTGAACGGCCAGATTCGCCGCGGCGACGGTGAGACGATCCGCGCGGCGCTGGTCATGGGCGACATGCGCGAATCCACCATGTATGCCGAAAAGGAAGGCCGGCAGGATATCGACACGCTGAACCAGTTCTTCGACGCGATCGCCGCCCCCTTCAACCGCAATGGCGGCGAGATCCTGAGTTTCCTCGGCGATGGCTTCCTCGCAGTCTATCCTTGCGGACGCCACAAGGACCCGTCGAAAATTGCTTGCGAAGCGGCTCTTTCGGCCGTCCATCAGGCGCAGGCACGGGTCGCCGAACTCAACAGGGACCGCGAGCAGAAGGGCCTGACCAGGGTCGGCTACGGCATCGGCCTGCATGTCGGCAACGTCATGTTCGGCAATGTCGGCCTCAAGGACCGCCTGACCTTCTCCGCCTTCGGCTCGGCGGTCAACGAGGTGCAACGTCTGCAGATCCTGACCAAGAAATACGGCCGCGAGGTCGTCGCCAGCCAAGCCTTCGCCGGCTATTGCGGCGGCGAATGGACGACGCTCGGCGAGGAGAAGCTGCGCGGCATCCGCCAGAAGGTGACGGTGCTGCAGCCGCGCGCGCCGGCGCCCGCAATCAATGTCGACGAGAGCTTCCGCGAGGCCGTGCAGAACGGACTTTCGGAAGCCGAGCAGGTCATTCTCCTGCATCGCGACGCCAAGAAACAGGTCAAGCGCAGCAGCATGGAGAAATTCATCCAGTAAGAGCTTAGAACCCTGTCATAATCTGCGCGTCTCGCCCGGGGAACTTCGGCGGGACGTGGGGGTTTTTCTATGATTGTCATCAACTGGACACCCCGTTTGCGGTACGCTAGTGTGCCTTAACGGGAACATAGAAGACTGGGGAATTTCATTGGTATGGCGTCTGCAGCGGATCTGTTGCGTATTGAAAATCTCGACGTCTCCTTCTCGGTTTTCGGTGACCGGCTACGCGTCGTAAAACAAGCCAATCTTCGCATTCTTCCGGGCAAGGTCACCGCTCTCGTCGGTGAATCCGGCTCGGGGAAATCGGTGATCAGCCAGTC
This sequence comes from Rhizobium aouanii, assembly GCF_037002925.1. NCBI lineage: Bacteria > Pseudomonadati > Pseudomonadota > Alphaproteobacteria > Hyphomicrobiales > Rhizobiaceae > Rhizobium > Rhizobium aouanii. Next base: position 199,662 of record NZ_JBAMYD010000004.1, on the reverse strand, counting down.
GATCATGGGCATCCTACCCAATCCGGCCAAGGCCTCGGGCAGCATCCTGTTCACCGATCCGCTCGACGGCAGCACGACCGATATCCTGTCCTTTCCGCGCGACAGCGAGGAGATGCGCGACCTGCGCGGCCGGCGCATGGCGACGATCTTCCAGGAGCCGATGACCTCGCTCTCGCCGCTGCATACGGTCGGCAATCAGATCAGCGAAGTGCTGCTGATCCATACCGAAGCCGACAAGCAGGAAGCCCGTGAAAAGACCGAGGAGATGCTTGGCCTGGTCGGCTTCTCCAATCCACATCGCACCTATGACATGTATCCGTTCGAACTGTCCGGCGGCATGCGCCAGCGCGCGATGATCGCCATGGCGCTGATCTGCAAGCCGGCGCTGTTGATCGCCGACGAGCCGACGACGGCGCTCGACGTGACGATTCAGGCGCAGATCCTGGAACTGCTCCGCGAGCTGCAGGCGAAGCTCGGCATGGCGATGCTGCTCATCACCCATGATCTCGGCATCGTCGCCAACATGGCCGACGAGGTGGTCGTCATCTATCACGGCGAGATCATGGAGGCCGGGCCGGTCGAGGCGATCTTCCGCGATCCGCAGCATCCCTATCTCAAGGGCCTGATGGCCGCCGTTCCGCATTTCGACATGAAACCCGGCGAGCGGCTGAAAGCGCTGCGCGATGTGACGGTCAATCTCGAGTCCCTGGTCGGCAAGAAGAAGCCGCTCCAGGCAGAGGCGCCAGGCATCCTGCTGTCCGTCGCCAATCTCTCGAAGACCTACAAGACGCGCAAGCGCAGTTTCTTCGGCAAGCATGAAGCCACCGTCCTGCGCGCAGTCGACGACGTCAGCTTCGACATCCGCCGCGGCGAATGTCTCGGCCTGGTCGGAGAGTCCGGCTGCGGCAAGACGACGCTCAGCAAGATCCTGATGCGCGCCATCACGCCGGACAGCGGCGCGGTGGTGTTCAACGACGGCAAGGAGGTCGTCGACGTCCTGTCCGTCAAAGGCGCCGAACTGCAGGACATGCGGACCAAGATCCAGATGGTGTTCCAGGACCCGGTCTCTTCGCTCTCGCCGCGCATGACGGTGCGCAACATACTGAGTGAACCGCTCGAGATCCATGACCGCGGCGACAGCGATGAGCGCAAGCGCAAGGTCGAAGGGCTGATGGCGGCAATCGGTCTCGACAAGCGTTATCTCAGCCGTTACCCGCACAGTTTTTCAGGCGGCCAGCGTCAGCGCATCGGCATCGCGCGCGCACTCGCGCTCGGCCCGAAGCTCGTCATCCTCGACGAGCCGGTTTCGGCGCTTGACGTCTCCGTGCAGGCACAGATCCTCAACCTGTTGAAGGATCTGCAGAAAGAGCTGGGGCTTACCTATCTATTCATTTCGCACAATCTCGCCGTCGTCGATTACATGGCCGACCGCATCGCGGTGATGTGCAAGGGCCGCATCGTCGAGATTGCGCCGCGCGAGATCATCCTGCGCGATCCGGTGCACCCCTATACGAAATCGCTGCTCGCCGCCGTCCCCTTTCCCGATCTCGACCGGCCGCTCGATTTCAAGGCGCTCAGGGAAAACGGCGCCGCCGACAAGCAGAACTGGGGCGCGACCTTCACCGCCGAGCATGACGACGCTTCCGAGCTTGCCTATGCCGACCTCGGCGACGGCCATCTGGTGCGCGCCCGCAAAGGCGCCGATGCCAAGGAGTTGCGCTGATGGTGACGCGTCGCATTTTTCTGGGCGGCCTCGTCGGCGCGGCGATCGCGCCCGCGATGCTTCGTGCCGAACAGGCCGGCGAACCGGAATTCCTCAAGGAGCGGTTGGCATCAGGCAGCCTGCCGCCGATGGCCGAGCGCATTCCCGCTCGCCCACGCATCGTCAACCTGAAGGAGATGGGGCTGCAGCCCGGCACCTATGGCGGCACGGTGCGCACCATCATCGGCGGCCAGCGCGACATCCGGTTCATGACGATTTACGGCTATGCCCGCCTGGTCGGCTATGACAAGCACCTGCAGTTCCAGCCGGATATTCTGGCCGATTTCCACGCCGAGGACGAGAGGGTCTTCACTTTCACGCTACGCGAAGGTCATAAATGGTCAGACGGCCAGCCGTTCACGGCCGACGATTTCCGCTATTGGTGGGAAGACGTCATCCTGAACGAGAAGCTGACGCCGGGCGGCGGCGCGCTGGAGCTTCGTCCGCATGGCAGCCTGCCGCGCTTCGAGATGCTCGATCCGCTGACGGTGCGCTACACCTGGGAAAAGCCCAACCCGATGTTCCTGCCGACCCTGGCGGGGCCCTTGCCCCTCGTCATCGTCGGGCCGGCGCATTACCTGAAGCAGTTCCACAAGAAATTTCAGTCCGACGAAGCGAAGATGGAACAGATGATGAAGGCCAGCCGCGTCAAGAAGTGGCAGGACCTGCACATCAAGATGGCGCGCTCGTACCGTCCTGAGAATCCGAACCTGCCGACGCTCGATCCCTGGCGCAACACGACGCCACTGCCGGCCGAGCAATTCGTCTTCGAGCGCAACCCGTTCTTCCACCGCGTCGACGAGACCGGCAGGCAGCTTCCCTATCTCGACCGTTTTGTCCTCAACGTCTCCTCCTCGTCGATCATCGCCGCCAAGGCCGGGGCCGGCGAAGCCGACCTGCAGGCGACCGGCATCGATTTCAACGACTACACTTTCCTGAAGGAGGCCGAGAAGCGCTTCCCGGTGAAGGTCAATCTCTGGAAGCTGGCGCGCGGCTCGCGCATCACGCTGCTGCCGAACCTCAACTGTGCAGACGAGGTGTGGCGCGGCCTGTTCCGCGACGTGCGCCTGCGCCGGGCGCTGTCGTTGGCGATAAACCGGCACGAGATCAACATGGTCGCTTTTTACGGTCTGGGAACGCCGAGCGCCGATACCGTCCTGCCCGATAGCCCGCTCTTCAAGCAGGAATATGCCGATGCCTTCGTGAAGTTCGATCCCGACGAGGCCAACCGCCTGCTCGACGAACTCAGCTTGACCAAACGCGGCGACGACGGCATTCGGCTGCTGCCGGACGGGCGTCGCGCCGAGATCACCGTCGAGACCGCCGGCGAGAGCAATCTGGACACCGACGTGCTGGAACTGGTGCGAGATCACTGGGCCAATATCGGCCTGGCGCTCTATACCCGGACCTCGCAGCGCGATGTCTTCCGCAATCGCGCTATGAGCGGTTCGATCATGATGTCGATCTGGTACGGCCTCGACAATGGCGTGCCGACGGCCGACATGTCGCCGGCCGGCCTTGCGCCCACACTCGACGATCAGTTGCAATGGCCGCTCTGGGGCATGCATTACCTCTCCGCCGGCCAGGAGGGGGTCGCACCCGACTTGCCGGAGGCAGCCGAGCTGGTCAACCTGCTCAGCCAATGGGGCTCGACGGCGAAGTTCGAGGAACGCCAGGTGATCTGGCACAGGATGCTGTCGATCTATACGCAGCAGGTCTTCTCGATCGGCCTCATCAACAGCACGCCGCAGCCGATCCTTCGCGCCGCCAAGCTGCAGAACCTGCCGGACAGAGCGCTCTACGGCTTCGACCCCACCTCCTATCTCGGCGTCTACATGCCGGATGCATTCTGGTACAAGGAGGCCTGAGGCGTGCTCAGATACATTCTCTGGCGCATCGCCGCCATGGTGCCGACGCTCTTTGTCATTTCGGCGTTGGTCTTCACCATCATCGAGCTGCCGCCGGGCGACTTCTTCGAGAGCCAGATCGCCGAGCTGCGGGCCTCCGGCGAGACCGCCAATCTCCAGGAAATCGAAGAGATGCGCCAGCAATACGGCTTCGACAAGCCGGAAATCGTGCGCTATTTCTATTGGGTCGGCGGCATGCTGCACGGCGATTTCGGCTATTCCTTCGAATACCAGCTCCCGGTCTCGGACGTGGTCGGCGAACGGCTGTGGCTGACGATGCTCGTCTCCTTCACGACGATCCTGCTCACCTGGCTGATCGCCTTTCCCATCGGCATTTATTCGGCGACGCACCAGTACAGCTGGAGTGATTACGGGCTGACCTTCCTCGGCCTGCTCGGCATCGCCATTCCGAACTTCATGCTGGCGCTGATCCTGATGTATTTCGCCAATGTCTGGTTCGGTCTGTCGATCGGCCATCTGATGGACCAGCAATATCTGAACGCGCCGATGAGCTGGGAAAAGGCGAAATCGATCCTCGGCCATCTTTGGATCCCCGTCATCATCGTCGGCACTGCCGGGACGGCCGGCATGATCCGGCGGCTGCGCGCCAATCTTCTCGACGAGATGCAGAAGCAATATGTGACGACCGCCCGGGCCAAGGGCCTGCATCCGATGCGGGCCTTGGTCAAATATCCGCTGCGCATGGCGCTCAATTTCTTCGTCGCCGATATCGGCTCGATCCTGCCGTCGATCATTTCGGGCGCCGAAATCGTGGCGATCGTCCTGTCGCTCGAAACGACCGGGCCGATGCTGATCAAGGCGCTGCAGAGCCAGGACATGTATCTCGCCGGCTCCTTCCTGATGTTCCTGGCCTTCCTCAACGTCATCGGCGTATTGATCTCCGACATTGCCCTCGGCTTCCTCGATCCCCGCATCCGTCTGCAAGGCAGGAGCACCAAATAATGTCGCCCCTTCCCGCACCCGGCGCGCCGCTGCCGCACTACGTCTCGACCGCTCCCTTCGATCCCCAGGCGACCGAAAACTTGACGGCGGCCCAATCGCGCATCCATCTCGCCTCGCAGAAGCAGCTGATGTGGTGGAAGTTCAAGCAGCACAGGCTCGCCTTGATCTCCGGCATCTTTCTCGCCGTCGTCTACCTGATGATCCTGATCGTCGAGTTCCTGGCGCCTTATGGCCTGCACACGCGCAATGTCGATTTCATCCACGCGCCGCCGCAGCGCGTCCACTTCTTCGACAAGGGCAGCTTCGTCGGTCCCTTCGTCTACGGCCGCAGCATGGCGCTCGATCTCGACACGCTGCACCGCGTCTATACCGACAGGCCGAACGACGTGCAGCCGATCCGTTTCTTCTGCCGCGGCGATGCCTACAAATTCTGGGGCCTCGTCGCTTCGAACTATCATCTCGTCTGCCCGGCGATCGGCGGCCAGATGTTCCTGCTCGGTACCGACCGGCTCGGCCGTGACGTCCTCTCACGCATCCTTTACGGCGCGCGGATATCGCTGACGATCGGTCTGATCGGCATTTCGATCAGCTTCGTGCTCGGCATCGTCATCGGTGGCCTCGCCGGCTATCGCGGCGGCATTTTCGATCTCATCGTCCAGCGCCTGATCGAAGTGCTGCAATCGCTGCCGAGTCTGCCGCTGTGGATGGCGCTGGCCGCCATCATGCCGGTGACGTGGAGCCCGATCGTCATCTATTTCGGCATCACCGTCATCCTCGGCATCATCGACTGGACGGGGCTGGCGCGTGCCGTGCGCTCCAAGCTCCTGGCGCTACGCGAGGAGGATTATGTCCAGGCCGCACAGCTGATGGGTGCCAGCACGCCGCGCATCATCGGCCGGCACCTGGTGCCGGGCTTCATGTCGCATCTCATCGCCTCGGCGACGATTTCGATCCCCGGCATGATCCTTGGAGAGACCGCGCTCTCCTTCCTCGGCCTCGGCCTTCGTCCGCCGATCACCAGCTGGGGCATTCTGCTGACCGAGGCAAAAAGCGTCAGCGTCATCGCCTTCTATCCATGGCTGCTCTATCCGATCATTCCTGTTGTTCTCGTCATTTTGGCGTTCAACTTTCTGGGAGACGGCTTGCGTGATGCGGCAGATCCCTACAAATAGCAGGAAACGCGGCGGCGCATCACGGCACCGCCCCCACCTCTTGGCCTCCGGACGGTGGGGGTACTAACTATGTTGCTGAGCCCAGAAGGGATGCCCATGTCCAGACGTCTCGAAGATGCGCGCATCCTCATGTACAGCCACGATACCTTCGGTCTCGGCCATCTGCGCCGCTGCCGCGCCATCGCCCATGCGCTGGTCGAGGATTATCGCGGCCTCAATATTCTGATCATTTCGGGGGCCACGATCGCCGGCGCCTTCGACTACCGCGCCCGTGTCGACTTCGTGAAGATCCCGAGCGTCATCAAGCTCCGCAACGGCGAATATACGTCGCTCGCCAGCCATATCGACCTGCACGAGACGCTGAAGATGCGCGAATCGAGCATTCGCCACACGGCCGAGACCTTCCAGCCCGATATCTTCATCGTCGACAAGGAACCGATGGGGCTGAAGGGCGAGGTCGAGGATACGCTCGCCTATCTCAAGGCCCGCGGCACCGTTCTGGTGCTCGGCCTGCGCGAGATCATGGACGCGCCGCATCTGCTCGAGGCCGAGTGGAAGAAGAACAGCATCATGCAGAAGATCGACCAATATTACGACAGCGTCTGGGTTTATGGTCCGCCGGATTTCTACGATCCGCTGATCGGCCTCGACGTGCCGGCCAGCCTGCGCCGGAAGATGGATTTCGTCGGCTTCCTGCAGCGCAGCGTCTCCAGGGGCAAGACCTCGATCAACGCCCGCAAGGACAATTACATCCTCGTCACCACAGGCGGCGGCGGTGACGGCTCCGATCTCGTCCACGACGTCATGAATGCCTACGAGGCCGATCCGACGCTGACGCAGAAGGCGCTCGTGGTGCTCGGGCCCTATATGCCGGCCGCCGAGCGCTCCAAGCTGGTGCAGAAGGGGGAAGCCATTCCCTATATCGAGGTGATCGAGTTCGACAATCACATGGAAGAGCTGATCGACAGCGCCACCGGCGTCGTCGCCATGGGTGGCTACAACACCTATTGCGAGATCCTCTCCTTCGACAAACCGGCCCTCATCGTGCCGCGTGTCAAGCCGCGCGAGGAGCAGCTGCTGCGCGCCCAGCGGGCGAGCGAGCTCGGCCTCGTCGACATGCTGCTGCCGGACCAGTCGGTCGACCCCACAATCATGGCCGAGGCGCTGAAGCGCCTTCCTTCCCGCCAGCCACCGTCGAAGAGCGGCGGCAATATGCGTCTCGAAGGACTGGACCATATCTCGCAGACCGTCGGCCGGTGGATCGACGGCCGCGGCAGCCACCTTTCCCTCGTCGGCGCGGAATAGGGCACAGCCTTGCCGCCACGCCGCAAGATCCTCGTCGTGCTGAAAGGCTATCCCCGCCTCTCGGAAACCTTCATCGCCCAGGAGTTGCTCGGCCTCGAAAAGGCCGGCTTCGACCTGACGCTGATTTCGATGCGCCGGCCGACCGACAAGAAGCGCCATCCCGTGCATGACGAGATCCGGGCGCGCGTCGTCTATCTGCCGGAATATCTGCACGAGGAGCCGATCCGCGTGCTGAAGGGCCTCATCGCCGGTTTCTCCAAACCCGGCTTCAAGGCGCTGATGAAGCGCTTCCTCGCCGATCTCAAGCGCGACATCTCCCGCAATCGCTTCCGCCGTCTCGGCCAGGCACTGGTGCTGGGGCGCGAATGGCCGGACGAGGGCGAATGGCTGCATGCCCATTTCATCCACACACCGGCCTCGGTGACGGAATATGCGAGCATCCTCACGGGCACGCCTTGGACCTGTTCGGCGCATGCCAAGGACATATGGACGTCGCCAGACTGGGAGCTGAACGAAAAGCTCGGCAGCGCCCGCTGGACCGTCACCTGCACCAGAACGGGCTACGACCATATGCGGACGCTGACATCACGCAGGGAGGCCGTGCACCTGAGTTACCACGGTCTCGATCTCGCCCGTTTCGGCCACTTTGCCGGCGAGCGTTCGAACCGGACCGGCAGCGACCCCGACGATCCGGCCTTCATCCTCAGCGTCGGCCGCGCCGTCGAGAAGAAGGGCTACGACGTGCTGCTGCGCGCGCTGGCGCTGTTGCCCGCCGACCTTCACTGGCGCATGGACCATATCGGCGGCGGCGAAGAGCTTGCGAAACTGAAGGCGCTGGCGACCGAACTCGGCATCTCCAGCCGCATCGTCTGGAAGGGCGCGATGGCGCAGGAAGACGTGCTCGATCATTACCGCCGCGCCGACCTCTTCGCGCTTGCCTGCCGCATCGCCGCCAACGGCGACCGCGACGGCTTGCCGAACGTCCTGGTCGAAGCCTCCAGCCAGCGGCTCGTCTGTGTCTCGACCGACGTATCCGGCGTGCCGGAGCTCCTGAAGAACGGTGAAAACGGCCTCGTCGTGCCGCCGGAGGACCCGGCACTGCTGGCCGGAGCGCTGGAAACAGCGATCCGCGACCCGGCGCTGCGCAAGCGCCTCGGCGATGCCGCCGAAAGCCAGGTGCGCGAATATTTCGACTATCACTCCAGCATCAGACAGCTCACCGGCCTGTTCGAGGCCGAATGGCAGAAGGCGTCATGACGGCACCGCGTATTTTCTTCTATGTCCAGCATCTGCTCGGCATCGGCCACATAGCCCGCGCCAGCCGCATCGCCAATGCCTTGATGATGGACGGTTTTGACGTGACTGTCGTGACCGGCGGCCTGCCGGTGCCGGGCTTTCCCGGCGAAGGCGTGAAGACCGTGGCCTTGCCTGCGGTCGTCGCCAGCAATGCCGGTTTCTCCGGCCTCGCCGATGCCGAGGGCCGGCCAGCCGGCGAGGATTTCCTCCATGCCCGCCGCCAGCTGCTGCTCGACGCTTTCCATGCGGCAAAGCCCAATGTCGTCATCATCGAGGCCTTCCCCTTCGGCCGGCGCCAGATGCGCTTCGAACTGCTACCGCTGCTTGAGGCGATCGAAAAGGCCGAACCGCGGCCGAAGCTGTTAAGCTCGGTGCGCGACATCCTGCAGGAAAACCGCAAGGCCGGCCGCGACGCCGAGACCGTCACGCTGGTCAAGGACCATTTCGATGCCGTGCTCGTGCACGGCGATCCCGGTTTCGTCAGGCTCGAGGACACCTTCCCGCTGACACCCGAGATCGCCGACAGGCTGCGCTATACCGGCCTCGTCGCAGCCCCGCCAGCGCCGGAACCGACCGAGACATTCGACATCATCGCATCGGCGGGTGGCGGTGCGGTCGGCGCCGCGCTGATCGGCGCGGCAAAAGAGGCGGCAGCGCTGCTGCCGGACAATCTTCGCTGGCTGCTGGTCGCCGGCCCGAACCTGCCGGAGGCCGATTTCGCCGCGCTGGCTGAGGACGCGGCAGCGAATGTGACGCTGGTGCGCTTCCGCAAGGATTTTCCCTCGCTGCTGCGCGGTGCGAAAGTCTCGATCTCGCAGGCAGGCTACAACACCGTCGGCGACCTGCTGCGCACCGATTGCAGGGCGATCCTCATCCCCTTCGTCGCCGGCGGCGAGACCGAGCAGACGGTGCGCGCCGAACGGCTGCAGGCGCTCGGCCTCGCCGATATCCTGCCGGAAAACGGACTGACGGCGGGCCATGTGAAAGAGGCGGTCGAAAAGGCGCTCGCCGCAAAGCCACGGGGGCCGGTCTTGCTCGACCTCGACGGGGCGGAGAAAACCGCCGGCATCATTCGCTCCATGATTGCCGAATCCCTCGCCTAATCCAAAATTCCTGTGATATAAGCAATGTTCCGGCGAGAATCGGCATTTTTGCAGCCGGTCGCTTCGCCTTGTTTTCATTGCGATATCGGCGGTCCGGCTGCATGATCCTGTTCTCAAAATTCCTTCCCGTCCCGGCGCCCGGATCGCGCCCCCGGAATTTCCCAGCAAGCTGACGGTTAGCCATGGAAAAAAGCCTCGCCCGCTACATCTGGAAGAACACGCGGCTGCAGCAGCTGTGGATTCTGGCTGTCGTCGCCGCATCGATGGTGCCCTACTTCCTGTCCTTCGACCTGCCGAAGCAGATCGTCAACGGACCAATCCAGGGTGACGGTTTCGAAGGTCCGGGCGCGACGCAGACCTTCATGCACATTGCCTACGACCTGCCGCTGATCGGCCATGTCGAATTCTTTCAAGGGTTGCAGCTCAACCGCTTCCAGATGCTGATGGCGCTCAGCCTGGTTTTTCTGGCGCTGGTGGTGCTGAACGGCCTCTTCAAGTTTTACATTAACACCTATAAGGGCCGGCTCGGTGAGCGCATGCTGCGCCGTATCCGCTTCGAACTGATCGACCGGGTGCTGCGTTTTCCGCCCATTCACTTTAAGCGGGTGAAATCGGCCGAAATCGCCACCATGATCAAGGACGAGGTGGAGCCGATGGGCGGCTTCACCGGCGACGCCTTCGTCTCCCCTGCCCTTCTCGGCGGCCAGGCGATCACGGCCCTCGCTTTCATCATCGTGCAGAATTTCTGGCTCGGCATGATCGCCGCCGGCATCGTCGGCGTCCAGGCGGTCGTCATTCCCCGCATGCGCAAGCGTCTGCTGGAACTCGGCCGCCAGCGGCAGCTGACGGCGCGCGAACTCTCAGGCCGCGTCGGCGAAATCGTCGAGGGCATCGGCACGATCCACGGCAACGACACGTCGAACCTCGAACGCGCCGACATCGCCTCGCGGCTCGGCCGCATCTTCTCGATCCGCTACGACCTTTACCAGTGGAAATTCCTGGTGAAGTTCATCAACAACTTCCTCGCCCAGGTAACGCCTTTCCTGTTTTACGCGATCGGCGGCTACCTGGCGCTGCAGGGCCGGCTCGACATCGGCCAGCTCGTCGCCGTCATATCAGCCTATAAGGACCTGCCCGGCCCGCTGAAGGAACTGATCGACTGGGACCAGATGCGCCAGGACGTGCAGGTGAAGTACCAGCAGGTCTATGAACAATTCAATGTCGAGCCGCTGATCGACAGCCGCATCCAGGAACTCGCAACCGCCCCGGTCGGCGCGCTGACGGGCGCATTTGTCGTCACCAACCTGTCGCTCTCCGACGACAGTGGCGCCCGCCTCGTCGACCACGTCTCGGTCGAGATCAAGCCGAACGAGACGGTGGCGATCGTCGGGCCGAACGGCAGCGGCGCAGAAGCCTTCGCCGAAGCGCTCGGCCGCATGGTCTGGCCGGACTCCGGCCGCATCACCATCGACGGCCGCGATCTCCTCGACATGCCGGAATCGATTACTGGCCGGCGGATTTCCTATGCCTCGTCCGACACCTTCTTCTTCCACGGCACACTCGCCAGCAATCTGCTCTACGGCCTGAAACATGCGCCGATGACCGATCCCGTTTACGACGAGCGGGAAGCGCTGGAGTATAAATGGCATTCCGCCGAGGCTGAGAAGGCCGGCAATCCGACGCTCGACCTCAACAGCGACTGGGTGGACTACAAGGCCGCCGGCGCCAGCGGGCCCGAGGACATTCTGAAAGCGATCCGCCCGGTGCTCGACGCCGTCCTGATCTCGCAGGACATCCTCGATCTGGCGCTGCGCTCGACCGTCAATACCGATGTTCATGTGGCGCTCGGCGACCACGTCGTAGCGCTACGCGCCTCGCTCAGGGACCGGCTGCGCGACGAGGGGCTCGACTCGATCGTCGTGCCTTTCGATTTCGACGCCTATAACGCCCAGGCGACGGTCGGCGAGAACCTGCTCTTCGGCACGATGAAGCGGCCTTTGATGACCAACCGCAGGCTTGCCGCGCATCCCTATTTCCAGCAGCTCTTCCGAGAGACCGGCCTCAGCACCGATCTCTACGCCATGGGCCTCGAGATCGCCGAGAACGCGGTGGAACTCTTCCACGACCTGCCGCCGGACCATCCATTCTTCCAGCAGCTGACCTTCATGACGGCGGACGACATTCCGACCTACCAGGCGCTGCTGCAGAAGCTGCAAAGCCGCCGCTTCGAAGATGCCACGCCGGAAGAACGTTCGGCCATCATCCGGCTGAGTTTTGCCTATATCGAGCCGCGCCACCGCTTCGGCTTGCTGTCGAACGAGCTGATGGACAAGATCGTCAGCGCCCGCAAGCAGTTCCACGAGCACATTCCGGCCGATCTCGCCGAGCTGATCGAGCGCTACGACGCCGAGCGTTTCACCCCATCGGCAAGCCTGATGGACAATGTGCTCTTCGGCCGTATCGCCTATCAGCAGGCCGACGCCTCCGACCGCATCCGCGGCATCATGGGCGAACTCTTCGATGCGCTCGACCTTTATGACGACGTGCTGTCGATCGGCCTCGAATTCGACGTCGGCTCCGGCGGCAAGCGGCTGACCATGGTGCAGCGGCAGAAGCTGAACCTTGCCCGCGCGCTGTTGAAGCGCTCGGACTATTTCATCTTCAACCGGCCGCTGTCGGCGCTCGACCAACGCGTTCAGGATCAGATCACCCGCAACATCATCGAAGGCCTGCACGAAGAAGGGCACCGGCCGGCGATCATCTGGGTGCTCTCCAATGCCCGGCTGGCGGAGATGTTCGACCGTATCCTGCTCTTCGACCGAGGCGGATTGGCGGAAGCCGGAAACTATCCGGAACTTTCCGAGAAAAACGGGATGTTCAAGGAACTGTTATCGTAATATTCTATAGGGGCGGCGATGGTGGGTGTTCCCGATGGGGACGCCTCGGAGTTTGAAGATGCCTGGTCCTGCGGACCCTGCGTCAGGGGATTGAAACGCTCATGCTGTTGAGAGACGAAGTCGAAATGCTGCGAAGGGTGCCGATCTTTTCAAGGATCGCGCCAGCAAAGCTCAAGCTTTTGGCCTTTACCTCCGATCGCATGACCTACAAGGCCGGGCAGAACCTCTTTCATCAGGGCGATGTCGGTGATGCCGCCTATGTCATCCTCTCGGGCACCGCAGATATCGTCGTCTCCTCGCCGGCCGGCGAGATCAAGGTCGCCGACGTCGAACCCAATTCCATCGTCGGCGAAATCGCCATCCTCTGCGATGTCTCGCGCACGGCAACGGTGCGCGCCACCTCGCCGCTCGAGGTGCTGCGCATCAGCAAGGAACACTTCCTGAAGCTGCTCAGCGATTTCCCCGAGATGGCGGTGGAAATCATGCGCGTGCTGGCCGACCGCCTGAACCATACCACCGCGGAACTGACCGCGGCTCGGGCGGCGAAACAGCCGCAGATGGCACAGTAGGATTCAGCTATAGGATTTGGGTGGCTAAACGATCCTCACTTGCCCTCATTCTTGAGCAAGGCAAGCAACTCGGCACGCTCGCGCGCCATCTCTCCCTTAATGACTTCATCCGGGATCGAGACAGCGTTCGGATTATCGGCTTCCCGGATTGCTTCCTCGACCCGTTCGAGAAACCATCCCTCGTATGCCGCCGCCTCGTGAGTTCCCCGCAAAGCCTCGGCACGATCCGGTCCCACTTCTCTCCCAGGCATGGCTTCCTCGCAAAGTCCTATTCGCGCTGCTCCAGCGCTCTGCTGAAGGCGAGTGCTGCAAGCGTGCAGATGGCGCCGGAAAGCAGGTAGTAACCGACGAAGGTCAGGCCGAAGCGGCTGGAAAGGCTGAGCGCCACCAGCGGCGCAAAACCCGCGCCGATCAACCAGGCCAGATCCGAGGTGAAGGCGGCACCCGTATAGCGGTAGCCGCGGCCGAAGCGGGATGAAATCGAGCCGGTCGCCTGGCCGAAGGAAAGACCGAGCACGCCGAAGCCGATGATAACGAAAGCGTCATGGCCGCTGTTGCCGGATGCGATCAGGCTCGGCCCGATAAAGCTGAAGACGGCGATGATGACGGCGCAGATGGCAAGCTGGGCGCGCCGGCCGATGCGGTCGGCAATCAGGCCCGAGGCGATGATCGTGAGGATGCCGACCGCGGCGCCGATCACCTGCACCACCATGAAGGTGCCGATCGGCTGGTTGCCGTAAAGGCTCATCCAGCCGAGCGGGAAGATGGTGACGAGGTGGAACATGGCGAAGCTTGCGAGCGGCACGAAGGCGCCGATCAGAATATCGCGGCCGTGAACGCGCAGCACGTCGAGGATGGGTGCTGCTTCTAGTTCGTGCTGCTCCAGCAGCGTACCGAACTCCTTGGTCATGACGAGCCGCAAACGCGCAAACAGCGCCACGACGTTGATCGCGAAGGCGACGAAGAAGGGATAACGCCAGCCCCAGGAGAGGAAATCCTCACTGGAAAGATTGGCGACGAAATAACCGAACAGGGTGCTGGCCAGCGCAAAACCGATCGGCGCGCCAAGCTGCGGGATCATCGCATACCAGCCGCGGTGCTTGGCCGGCGCGTTGAGGGCGAGCAGCGAGGCAAGGCCGTCCCAGGCGCCGCCGAGCGCGAAGCCTTGGCCGAGGCGGAAGAGCGCCAGCAATGCGATCGACCAGACGCCGATCTCGTTGTAACCCGGCAGGAAGGCGATTGAGGCCGTGGAGCCGCCGAGCAGGAAAAGCGCGATCGTCAGCTTGGTGCCACGGCCGTACAGCCGATCGATCGTCATGAAGACGACGGAGCCGACGGGGCGGGCCAGGAAGGCAAGCGAGAAGATGGCGAAGGAATAGAGCGTGCCCGTCAGCCTGTCCGGAGCGAAAGGGAAAATCAGCTGTGGAAAGACCAGGACCGAGGCGAGGCCGTAGACGAAGAAATCGAAGAATTCCGACATGCGGCCGATCACCACACCGATGGCGATACTACCAGGCGAAACCGGCTTGTCGTCGTGAATGCGCCGCGCGTCGCGTTCCAGCGACGACGATGACGGCCCGTATTGCGATGTTGTAGCCATGAAACGCCTCCCTCGTTGAGGCGCTTTCGGCAAGGCGCCTCAACCTGATCTTGATCAAACCTGCAGGCTTATCAAGTCCGTAAGGCGTAAATAGTTCATCATCACGGCTCAAAATGAAGCGTAGGCGGAAAAAATAGCGTGATCCGGACCGCGAATTTTTCCCAGGGCCGCTGGCTTGGCAGGCTCTTGCGGATATATTGGAACAAAACATGCGCCGGCGGAAGAATCCTTCTTGATTTCATCAGGATTCCAAAGCTGTAGTGCACCATGATTTGTGCCGCAGTGCGGCATCCTTGCTGCACTGCGACCAAACACCTCATGTCGCTATCAGGTTCAGTGCGTTAGTCGCGGAACGAACGAAACAACAAGAGCTTAGAGACGTGCTAAAACTCGTGAAGTTTTCCCGCCTTCTATCCGTCTTGCCGCTGCTTTTCCTGGCAGGATGCAACATGGTGGTCATGGCGCCCTCCGGCGACATCGCCGCGCAACAGCGCGATCTCATCGTCATCTCGACGGTGCTGATGCTTTTGATCATCATCCCGGTGATCTTCCTGACGCTGTTCTTCGCCTGGCGCTACCGCCGCTCCAATACGGCCGCAACTTACGCGCCGGAATGGCACCATTCGACCCGCCTCGAAATCGTGATCTGGGCAGCGCCGCTTGCGATCATCATCGCGCTCGGCGCCGTAACCTGGATTTCCACCCATAAGCTCGATCCCTACCGCCCGCTCGACCGCCTCGATGCGGAGCGTGCCATTCCGGCCGATACCAAGCCGCTGATCGTCGAGGTCGTGGCGCTCGACTGGAAGTGGCTGTTCTTCTATCCCGAACTCGGCATTGCCACCGTCAACGAACTCGCTGCCCCAGTCGACATGCCGATCAATTTCAAGATCACCGCCTCCTCGGTGATGAACTCCTTCTACATCCCTGCCCTGGCCGGCCAGATTTACGCGATGCCCGGCATGGAGACGAAGCTGCACGCCGTCATCAACCGGCAAGGCGAATATGAGGGCTTCTCCGCCAATTACAGCGGAAGCGGCTTCTCGCACATGCGCTTCAAGTTCCACGGCCTCGATCAAGCGGGCTTCGACGCCTGGGTGGCGCAGGTCAAGCAGCAGGGCACGATGCTCAACCGCGACGCTTATCTGAAACTCGAGAAGCCGAGCGAGAAGGAACCGGTGCGTTATTATGCTGGAGCCGATGCCGACCTTTACAACGCCATCCTCAACATGTGCGCCGCTCCGGGCAAGATGTGCATGAACGAGATGATGCACATCGACATGATGGGCGGCGGCGGCAAGGAAAGTGCGGAGAACCGCGAGAAGCTGCAATACGACAACCGTCATGCCGACGAAGGCATCGTGGCGCCGGCCGCCACCGTGCCGGCGACCGGGGCTCCGGCACGCAGCGAGCCTGCCGAGCGGACCGACGGCATGCAGCACGACATGCCCGGCATGGACATGCAGCATGAGGGTCATTCCAAGCCCGGCACGGACAACGGCGCCACTCCGGCGCCGGCGCAGCTCAACAACAACAATTAACCTGGCGCTTTGCGTCGCAAGACATAATGAACGGGTTGTTCCATGTTTTCCAATCCTGACCTCCTGAAGTTCGTCTTCGGCCGGTTGACCCTCGATGCCATTCCCTATCACGAGCCGATCCTGGTCGTGACCTTCATCGGCGTCGTCATCGGCGGTCTGGCTGTGCTCGGCATCATCACCTATTTCAAATTCTGGGGTCCGCTCTGGCGCGACTGGATCTGCAGCGTCGATCACAAGAAGATCGGCATCATGTATGTGATCCTCGCCGTCATCATGCTGTTGCGCGGCTTCTCCGACGCGATCATGATGCGCGTCCAGCAGGCGATCGCCTTCAACGGCTCGGAGGGCTATCTGCCGCCGCACCATTACGACCAGGTCTTCACCGCTCACGGCGTCATCATGATTTTCTTCGTGGCGATGCCCTTCGTCACCGGTCTGATGAACTTCGTGGTGCCGCTGCAGATCGGCGCGCGTGACGTCTCCTTCCCCTTCCTCAACAATTTCTCTTTCTGGATGACCACCGCCGGCGCGATCATCATCATGCTGTCGCTGTTCATTGGTGAATTCGCCCAGACCGGCTGGCTCGCCTACCCGCCGCTGTCGGGCGCAGCCTACAGTCCGGGCGTCGGCGTCGATTATTATATCTGGGGCCTGCAGGTGGCCGGTGTGGGAACGACGCTTTCGGGCATCAACCTGATCGCCACCATCGTCAAGATGCGTGCGCCGGGCATGACCTTCATGAAGATGCCGGTCTTCACCTGGACGGCGCTCTGCACCAACGTGCTGATCGTCGCCTCCTTCCCGATCCTGACGGCAACGCTCGCCCTGTTGTCGCTCGACCGCTATGCGGGCACGAACTTCTTTACCAATGACCTCGGAGGCAACCCGATGATGTACATCAACCTCATCTGGATCTGGGGTCATCCGGAAGTCTACATTCTCGTGCTGCCGGCCTTCGGCATCTTCTCGGAAGTCGTCGCCACCTTCTCCGGCAAACGCCTCTTCGGCTACGCCTCCATGGTCTACGCGACCTGCGTGATCATGATTCTCTCCTACATCGTCTGGCTGCACCACTTCTTCACGATGGGCTCGGGCGCCAGCGTCAATTCCTTCTTCGGCATCACCACGATGATCATCTCGATCCCGACCGGGGCAAAGATTTTCAACTGGCTCTTCACCATGTATCGCGGCCGCATTCGCTTTGAGGTGCCGATGCTGTGGACGGTCGGCTTCATGGTGACCTTCGTCATCGGCGGCATGACCGGCGTCATGCTTGCCGTGCCGCCGGCCGACTTCGTGCTGCATAATTCGCTGTTCCTCATCGCCCACTTCCACAACGTCATCATCGGCGGCGTTCTCTTCGGCATGTTCGCCGGCGTGAACTACTGGTTCCCGAAAGCCTTCGGCTTCAAGCTCGATGCCTTCTGGGGCAAGATGAGCTTCTGGTTCTGGCAAATCGGCTTCTGGTTCGCCTTCATGCCGCTCTACGTGCTCGGCCTGATGGGTGTCACCCGCCGTGTGAGCCAGTTCGAGGATCCGTCACTGCAGATCTGGTTCATCATCGCCGCCTTCGGCGTCGGCCTGATCGCGCTCGGCATTGCCGCCTTCCTGATCCAGATCGTCGTCAGCTTCATGAAACGCGAGGAATTGCGCGACGATAGCGGCGATCCCTGGGACGGCCGCACGCTGGAATGGTCGACCTCTTCGCCGCCGCCGGATTACAACTTCGCCTTCACGCCGGTGGTGCACGACCATGACAGCTGGTACGACATGAAGAATCGCGGTTATGCGCGTCCGCTGGAAGGCTTCCGGCCGATCCATATGCCGAAGAACACCGGCACCGGCGCGATCCTGTCGGCCATCAGCGTCGCCCTCGCCTTCGGCCTGATCTGGTATATGTGGTGGCTGGTGGTCGTCTCCTTCGCCGCCATGCTGGTGGTCGCGATCGGCCATACCTTCAACTACAGACGCGACTTCCACATCCCCGCCGAAGAGGTGACCGAAACGGAAGGCAAGCGCACCGCGTTGCTTGCCGAGCAGGTGTGATGACCATGAGCGATCAGACTATCGACACGGCCGAAAAGCCTGAATTCTACCTGACGGAAGATCATCATCCTGAGAACAGCACCAATCTCGGCTTCTGGCTCTACCTGATGAGCGACTGCCTGATCTTCGCTGTGCTGTTTGCAACGCATGGCGTGCTCGGCCGCAACTATGCCGCCGGCCCCTCGCCCGCCGATCTCTTCGATCTGCCGATCGTTGCCCTCAACACCTCGATGCTGCTGTTCTCTTCGATCACCTACGGCTTCGCGATGCTGCAGATGGAACGAAACGCAAAGGCGGAAACGCTGTTCTGGCTCGGTGTGACCGGCTTGTTCGGCGCCGCCTTCATCGGGCTCGAGCTCTACGAATTCATCCACCTGATCCACGAAGGCGCCGGACCGACGCGTAGCGCCTTCCTCTCCTCCTTCTTCACCCTGGTCGGCACTCACGGCCTGCACGTCACCTTCGGCATCATCTGGCTGGTGACGCTGATGGTGCAGGTGTCCATGCACGGGCTGATCGAGGCCAACCGCCGCCGCCTGATGTGCCTTTCGATGTTCTGGCACTTCCTCGACGTCGTCTGGATCGGCGTCTTTTCCTTCGTCTATCTGCTGGGAGTTCTCGGATGAGTTCGCAAGCACCTGCCCATGAGGATGCCCACGAGGCTCATCACGGCCACAGCCACGGCCATCAGGCCGGCCATGGCACGTTCCGCAGCTACATGACGGGCTTCGTGCTTTCCGTCATCCTGACCGCCATTCCCTTCTGGCTGGTCATGTCAGGCGTCTTCGCCAGCCCGGCGCTGACGGCGGTGCTGGTGATGGGCCTCGGGGCGATCCAGATCGTCGTCCATATGGTGTTCTTCCTGCACATGAATACCAGGAGCGAGGGCGGCTGGACGATCATGGCGCTGATCTTCACCCTGATCATCGTCGCCATCGCGCTCTCCGGTTCGCTCTGGGTCATGCATCATCTCAACACCAACATGATGCCGATGAGCCCCGAGATGATGAAGAACATGCCGTGACGGTCACGAAGGGGCGCCGGCAGCGTCACCCGCAGGCTCCCTCGGAAAAATCGGAAAGACGGCGTCATCGGGTAAAACGCGCGATCTTCGCCATTTGCCTGATGCTGCTTGCCGCGGCACTCGCGGCACTCGGCACCTGGCAGGTGCAGCGTCTGACCTGGAAACGCGACCTCATTGCCCGCGTCGACCAGCGTGTGCACGCGGCGCCCGTGCCGGCGCCGGCACGCGCCGAGTGGAACAAGGTCAATGCCACCGATGACGAATATCGGCGGGTAACCGCAGTGGGGATGCTGGCGAACGACAAGGAAACGTTGGTCTATGCCTCGACCGCACTCGGTCCGGGCTATTGGGTGATGACGCCGCTGACGCTTGCCGACGGCACATCGATCCTCGTCAATCGCGGCTTCGTGCCGACCGACCGGCGCGATCCGGCCACGCGCCGCGAGGGGCAACCATCAGGCCCGGTCGCGATCACCGGGCTGATGCGGATGACGGAGCCGAAGGGATCGCTGCTGCAATCCAATGACGTCGCGGCCGACCGCTGGTATTCGCGCGACGTCGCAGCGATCACGCAAAAGCGCGGCGTCAGTGCGGCCGCGCCCTATTTCATCGATGCCGATGCCACTGCCAATCCTGAAGGCCTGCCTGTCAGCGGCCTGACCGTCATCGCGTTCCCCAACAACCATCTCCTCTACGCAATCACCTGGTACGGGCTGGCGGCGATGGTGCTGGCATTGCTGGTCTTCGTTCTCCGCGGCGAGAGGGCTGCTGCATAGTGCAGCACTGATCCCCTTATGACGCGACCCGGCTGATCGCCTCGGCGAGCTGCGCCTGCGAGAACGGCTTGCCGAGACGGGGCAGATTGGCGATGCCGGCGCCTTCGGGGATCTCGGCGTAACCGGTTGCGAGGATGATCGGTATGTCGGGCCATTCGCTGCGGATCGCCTGGGCGAGTTGCGCGCCCGTCATGCGCGGCATGGCATGGTCGCAGATCACCAGGTCGACCTGCTGCTTGCGCAGGATGTCGAGCGCCTCTGGACCCGCCATCGCCTCGAACACGGTATGGCCGAGATCCTCCAGCATCAGTGTCGTATTCATCAGGACCAGACCATCGTCATCGACAGCGACGATGCGCAGCCGGCGCGCCGCATTGTCCTCCTGTTGTTGCCGTTCGGCAGCGGCCCCGGTCGTCTGTTCGACACTTGCGACCGGGAACCACAATTCGGCCGTCGTGCCTTCGCCGAGGCTGCTCTTCATCATCAGGCGGCCGCCGGACTGGGATGCAAGGCCCTGCACCATGGAAAGGCCGAGACCGGTGCCCTTGCCGACACCCTTGGTGGTGAAGAACGGCGTGACTGCCTGCTCCAGCGTCTTGGCATCCATGCCCTCGCCTTCGTCGATCACCGCGATGCGGACATAGCGGCCGGGCGACAGCGGACCCTTTCCTGATAGCAGCGACTCTTCGGATGCGCGAAGCATGATCCGGCCGCCGGATGGCATGGCGTCGCGGGCGTTGACGACGAGGTTCAGGATTGCCATCTCCAGCTGGTTCGGATCGGTCAGGATCGTCGGCAGCCTGACGGGGAAAGAGGTCTCGATCACGGTGAGAGGGCCGAGCGAACGGCTCAGCATATCCATCATGCCGCGGACAAGGCCGGAGACGTCGATCGGCTCCATATGCAGTTCCTGCCGGCGGGAAAAGGCCAGCATGCGCTGCGTCAAGGCGGCGCCACGCTGGGCGCCCTGCATGGCATTGTCGACCAGCGATGTCAGCGAGAGATCCTGCGGCATGCGTTTCTTCAGTATTTCGAGACTGCCGAGCACAGCCATCAAAAGATTGTTGAAATCATGAGCGATACCGCCGGTCAATTGACCGATCGCCTCCATTTTCTGCGACTGGAAGAGCTCTTCGCGAGCCTGCTCCAAGGCCCGCTGGGTCTCCATCTTCTCGGTGATATCGCGGGTGATCTTCGCAAAACCAAGCACATCGCCTTCGTCGTCGCGGATGGCGTCGATGACGATGCTGGCCCAGAAACGGGTGCCGTCTTTGCGGACGCGCCAGCCTTCCCTCTCGAACCGGCCCTCGGTGCGCGCGACGCCGAGGGCGATCTCCGGCAGGCCAGCTTCGCGGTCCTCTGGGGTATAGAAGGTCGAGAAATGCCGGCCGATGATTTCCTGCGGCCGATAGCCCTTGATACGCTCTGCGCCGAAATTCCAGCTGCTGACATTGCCTTCGGGATCGAGCATGTAGATCGCATAATCCGAAACCCCCTGGACGAGCCGGCGGAACTGCTCCTCGCTCTGGCGGATCGCGTTTTCGGCGGCCCTGCGTTCGGTCAGGTCGCGGGTGATCTTGGCATAGCCGATGAGATCGCCGGATGGATGACGGATCGGATCGATGATCACATGGGCCCAGAAGCGGCTGCCATCCTTGCGCCGGCGCCAGCCTTCCCCTTCGAACCGGCCGTGCTCGACCGCCGTGGCAAGCGCGCGCTCCGGAATTCCTGCGGCACGGTCCTCTTCCAGATAGAAACGCGAAAAATGCTCGCCGAGAATTTCGGAAGGCTTGTAACCCTTGAAGCGCTGAGCACCGGTATTCCAGCTGGTAACGATGCCTTCGGGGCTCAGCATGTAGATGGCGTAGTCGGTGATGGCATCGACCAGAAGGCGAAAGCGTCCCTCTTCGTCAAGAGACGTATCATGTCGATTCAGCACTTCCATCGGCCCCTCTGAGTCACCAGCGCTTTATAACGCCGCGACAGGCAGATGGTTCCGAAGCGGCCTCAAATTTTCAGACGGCCTTGACCTGCGGGTAGAACCTCTCGCCGACACGCTCAGCAGCGGCATAGGCCTGCGAGACGATCTCCGGCACGAGATCGATATCGGGCAGGCTGCCGAGGCCGAGCGGGCCAACGGCAAAGAGCCCGGCGACCGTCGAACCGTCCTCGAGGAAGGGCTCGCCGCGTGCATTGACCGCCAGGCCAAGCGAGAGCTCGTCCGGCATGGCAAGCCCGGCGGAAAGCAGGCTCTGCATCAGCGGCGCTGAAAGATCAGGCGCCTGACAGCGGCAATCGATGATGCGCTCGGCATGGATGACCTCCTCGGCAGCGGAACCGGCCGGCGTGAAGAACAGGCCGCTCAAGCCCCGGCGGCCGGCCCGGCCACGGCGCAGCACCGTTCGGCCCTCGGCGAGCTCGCGTTTCAGGCGCAGGTGCATGGCCTCCGGCAGGCGGTTGCGATGGCTGTCGTAGATTGCTCTGAGGTGGCGGTTGAACTGATGTTTGTCGCGGGCCGGCAGCGAGCGCCAGAGCGAGCGGGCATGTTTTCTGAGGCCGTTCATCACCGATTGCCAGCTTCGCCCTGATTCTTCCGCCTCGCGGCAGGCTTCACGGATAAAGCGCACGATCTCCGGCAGGCTCTGCGGCAGCGTCTCGGCCGGGAACACCGGATCGGCGGAATTCGGCGTATGACTCTGGGGCAGGAAACCGCGCCTTGAAATGATCGTCACCTGGCCCGTGTAACCGGAATCGCGCAGCTGCAGCAGCTGATCGACGACGCGGATGCCGCTGCCGAGCAGCACCGCATGCGGCCGCGCGACGAGCCGCTGGGCCCTGATCGGCGAAGCGTCCTCACCGCCGGCATCCGGCGCCGTCAGGCCGTAGCCGGTGGCGAGGATCACGGTATCGAACAGCGGATTGGCGGGATTGGCGCTTTCGAGCAGGAAACGGTTGCCGTGGCTCCTGCGGATCGCCACAACAGGATCGTTGCAGACCTGGACGGTGATATCCCTGCGGGCGGCGAGTGCTTCCGAAAAGCGCTGGTATACATAATCGCTGAAGATTTCCTTCGGCACGAAGATCTGCCGGAATCCGGGAATGGCGGCCGGTACGGCGGCGCGGAAGGCGGCGTTGCCACAGAGCCAATCGTTGAAATCGTCGTTGTCGCCGACCGAGACCGAGAGATCGCGGACGCGGGTGTTGAGGATCGTCGAGGAGTGGGCCGAGGCCAGCGCCTGCCCGCCGCTGACGGACGAATTCGGGTCGAACAGTTGCAGGTGGAAGGGCGCGCGCACCGTCTTCATCAGCGCGATGGCCGTCATCATGCCGGAAAAGCCGCGCCCGACGATGGCAATGCGCGGCACGGCTGATATCTGCGCCGCGGCATTGGCTCTCGCGGAAAAAAGTCCCTGAACCGTCATCGCAACTCCTTTGCGGCTTCATCCGCACCGTGGGTCGATCGAGGTTTCAACGCATAAAACAGCGGTTCACGCGTTGATGAGGGTCATGCGGCCATTCAAAACACCTGCCGCGGCATCGGGTCCGAACCAGCGGTCCCGCAAGAGAACTAAGGGAGCAATCACGCTCATCCATAGTCTATCAAACTGGTAGTGTATGAAAGCGCTAAATGGCGCAGGTGGCAAGAGGTTTGTTGCCACGTCTTTTCAAGTTATTGAAATATAATACAATTTAGAAGTGTTCAATGGAAGTGTGGCCGGCTTTTGCATCCCGAACTGCGAATTGATCTCAAAATGTCAGGTCGGCAGCGACCTCAACTGCCCTCGCCCGGATATTGTTTTGCCTTCAGCAGGCGGGCCACATGCACCGTGTTGCGCGCCAGCATGTCGACGGCTTTGGTCACAACCTTCGGCACCTTGTCGAGATCGACGAAATTGGTGGAACCCATTGCCTCGCCGACCCAATAGGCGACCGCATTGGCCGGAATGGTGAAGCCGACGTCGTTCAGCGCCTGGAAAAGCTCGGCCGACACATGGTGGGCGCCGTCCTCATTGCCGACGACGGCAACGGCAGCGACCCTGCCATAGGAGACCATGCGGCCCTCATCGTCGGTCTCCTCGAGGAAGGCGTCCATGCGCTCCAGCGCCCGCTTGCAGACACTGGATGGCTGGCCGAGCCAGATCGGCGTCGCCATCAGCAGGATATCGGCGTCCAGCACCTTGGCGCGAATATCGGGCCAGTCATCGCCGGCGCCTTCGTCGGAGGTGACGCCGGGCTTGACGTTGAAATCGGCCAGGCGGAGCACCTCAGTCACCACCCCGTGTGCGGACATCGCCTTGTCGATGAGATCGATCATCCGGTCGGTCGAGGACGCGTCCTTGGCGTCGCTGGTCTTCAGCGTGGCGTTGAGGGCGAGGGCTTTGAGCGGCATGGGTCACTCCGGTAGCGGTCGGCAGTTGGCGTTCGCCTGCTGCAACCCCGTTCGCGCGCAGATTGTTCCCGCCCGGATACGAGGGACCTCACGTAAAAATAACCAACTGGTGAATTCTTTACTTGAACCCTCAAATGGAATCGGCAAAAGTGAAGGTGCTATCAATCCCTTCATGGATTTGCCGTCTTTTCGGGCCAGCGTCCGACCACACATCTATTGGAAAAAATACCGTGAGCAGCGATGCGTTAATACGCGCGACGAAGCCTTCGGCTTCGATGGCGCTTGCAACTGCGGCAGGCTGGGGCCGAGGTCTCTTCACCTTGGTGCGTATCACCATGATGGCCTTGCGCCACCCCTGGCAATCCGGCTTTGCGATCGGTGCCACGCTTGTTGCCTCCACCTTCCAGCTGATGATCCCCCGCCTTCTCGGCCAGGCCGTCGACCACACGCAGATGGCGATGAGCGGCGGTGCGGCGGGCCAGGCGGCACAGGACGCGCTTCTGACCACGGCGCTGCTGCTGCTCGGCGCCAGCGTGCTGCGCGGCCTCTTCACCATGGTGCAGAACTATTACAGCGAAGCCGTCGGCCATCACATCGGCTACGAGTTGCGGCTGGCCTGCTACGAAAAGATCCAGCGGCTCTCTTTCAGCTTTCATGACACCGTGCATTCCGGCGACCTGATCACCGTCGGCCTGCTCGATCTCGAAGGCGTGCGCATGTATTTTTCCACTGCACTCGTCCGGATGATCCTGCTGTCGATCCTGATCGGCATCGGCGCCTATATGCTGCTATCGACCGATATCGTGCTCGGTCTCCTGGCGCTGAGTTTCGTGCCCTTCGTCGGCTGGCGCTCGTCGGTGACGCAGCTCAGGCTTCGCGCCACCTGGCTCGACCTGCAGGAGCGGCTTTCGGTGCTGACCCGCATCATGGAGGAAAATCTCGGCGGCATCCGCGTCGTGCGCGCCTTTGCCGCCCACGCACACGAGATCTCGAAATTCGAGGCGGCGTCGAAGAGCGCGCTCGCGCTCGCCCATCAGCGCGTCGGCATCCGCGTTACCAACACCAGCGCTATGACCTTCTCCTTCTTCGCGGCGATGGGCCTGGTGCTCTGGGTCGGCGGCGGCAAGGTGATGTCGGGCGAAATCACCGTCGGCACGCTGGCCTCGTTCCTGACCTTCATGACCATCCTGCAGATGCCGGTGCGCCAGCTCGGCCTGATGGTCAATGCCTTTGCCCGCGCCTCCACCTGCGGCTCACGCCTCTTCGCCCTTCTCGACCTCGACATCGCGATCAAGGATGCGCCGGATGCGAGAGAGCTGAACCTCACGGAAGGCGTGCTACGCTTCGAAAATGTCAGCTTCGCCTATCCGGGTTCGGAAAAGCGCATCGTGCTCGACGATGTCTCCTTCGAAGCCAGGCGCGGCCAGACGATCGGCATCGTCGGGCCTCCGGGCAGTGGCAAGTCGACGATCGCCCATCTCATTCCCCGCTTTTACGACGTCAGCGGCGGCAGGATCACCATCGACGGCCAGGACATCCGCAAGGCGACGCTGCAATCACTGCGCCGGGCGGTTGCCGTCGTGCAGCAGGATTCCTTCCTGTTCACGACGACGATCGAGAACAACATCGCCTATGGCGACCCATGGGCGAAGGAAGGCCGCATCGAACGCGCCAGTGAAAGCGCCCAGTTGCACAATTACGTGCTCGGCCTTCCCATAGGTTACGGCACCGTCGTCGGCGAGCGCGGCGTTTCGCTGTCCGGCGGCCAGCGGCAGCGTCTTTCGATCGCCCGCGCGCTGATGCTGAAACCGGCGGTGATGGTGTTCGACGATTCGACGGCGGCAATCGATGCGGCCACCGAACAGCGCATCCGCGGCGCCATGCGCCGCTATGCCGCCGACCGCGTGACGATCATCGTCGCCCACCGGCTGAGTTCGCTGATGCATGCCGACCAGATCCTGTTCGTCGAAGACGGCCGGATCGTCGAGCGCGGAACGCATGAGGCGCTGCTTTCGCTCGGCGGGCGCTACAAGGCGCTCTACGACCTGCAAGTGCGGCCGGGCGACGAGGTCTTGAGTGCTTAGCGACCTACTCCCTCTTCTCCCCAGCGGGAGAAGTGCCGAGCAAAGCGAGGCGATGAGGGGGCGAGGAGCGGCAGCGACGAGTGCCCCGACCGGAAGCGATGGGCAAATAAGGGTGTGCCGTGTGGCCCCCTCATCCGCCCTTCGGGCACCTTCTCCCCGCTGGGGAGAAGAGAGGACAAGTACTGAATGTGCAGGCCACCGGACGTGATGGCCGCGGGAGGAATGGCATGGCCGAGGAACTGGAAACCGAGCGTCCCGACGTTCGCGAGGATGGACGCCGCCCGCCGCGGGCGGTGGTCGGCTCGCATCGCGTCGAGGAGGAGATGTTCGGCAAGGCTTTCGACGGCAATATCGTCAAGCGCATCTGGGTTTTCGTTCACCCCTATCGCCGCCAGGTCCTGTGGTCGGTCGTCGCGGTTTTGACTTTCACGATGATGCAGCTCACCATCCCGCTGATCATCCGCTATGCCATCGACCACGGCATGTCGCCGGGCGGCAACCATTCGGCCCTGGTGTGGTCGATCGTCGCCTTTACCATCGCCATATCAATCAACTATGCGGCAAGCTACGCGCAGGAGACGTTGGTCGGCGGCGTGGCAGAAGACGTGCTCTTCGATATCCGCAAGGCGATGTTTTCGCATCTCCAGCGCGTCTCGCTGTCCTTCATGGACAAGACCGAAGTAGGCCGGCTGATGTCGCGCTTGCAGGGCGACGTCAACTCGATGCAGGAATTCCTCGAAACCTCGGTGCTGTCAGTCGGCGACATCGTGCTGCTCTTCGGCATCGTCTTCGTGATGCTCTACCTCGATTTCAAATTGGGGCTGCTGACGCTCTCGGTGCTGCCGGTGCTGTTCATCGTCCGGCTGTTCTGGCTGCCGCTGGCGCGCAAATCCTTCATGGCCGCGCACGAGACCAATTCGGTCGCGAATGGTGCGCTTGCAGAAGCGATCCACGGCGTGCGTGCCGTCCAGAGCATGGACAGGCAGGGCGTCAACTTCACGCTTTACGACGACAAGGCGCATGCCAACCTCAAGACGCATCTGACGGCGGCGCGCTACGCGCAGGTGATGGTGCCGATCGTCGACAGCCTGACCGGCGTGGCGATGGCGCTCGTCATCGTCGTCGGCGGCGCCCGCGTTCTCAATCAGGCGCTCGATGTCGGCGTGCTCGTCGCCTTCCTGTTCTACATCCAGCGCTTCTTCGACCCGATCCGGTCGCTGACCCTGCAATATTCGGTGATGCAGCGCGCCATGGCGTCGGGCCAGCGGCTGACCGAAGTGCTCGATGTGCCTGTCGACATCAAGGACGCGCCCGATGCCAAAGCCTTGTCGCGCGACATGGACGGATCGGTGGAATTCAAGGACGTCGTCTTCGGCTACAATCCGAAACATCCGGTGCTGAAGCACGTCAGCTTCAAGGTCAATCCCGGCGAGACGGTGGCGCTGGTCGGGCCGACGGGGTCCGGCAAATCGAGCTGCATGTCGCTGATCCATCGCTTCTACGACGTGCAGCAGGGCCAGGTGCTGGTCGGCGGCGACGATGTGCGTGATCTGACGCAGGATTCGCTCGGAGCGCAGATCGCCATGGTGCTGCAGGAACCCTTCCTCTTTACCGGCACCGTCTTCGAAAACATCCGCTACCACAAGCTGGAGGCGACGCGCGAACAGGTGATCGAGGCGGCAAAGGCCGTCGGCGCGCATGACTTCGTGATGCGCCTGCCCGATGGTTACGACAGCGTTCTCGGCGAGCGCGGCGGCAACCTTTCGCTCGGCCAGCGCCAACTTTTGAGCTTTGCCCGCGCATTGGTGGCGGACGCGAAGATCCTCGTGCTCGACGAAGCGACGGCCAATATCGACAGCTATACCGAGATGCTGATCCAGAAGGCGCTGGTGAAGCTGCTCGAAAACCGCACCGGCCTCGTCATCGCCCATCGGCTTGCGACCATCCGCGAGGCGGACCGCATCATCGTGCTGCAGAACGGCGAAATCATCGAAAGCGGTAATCACCACCAGCTGATGAAGAACGGCAAGCTCTATTCCAAGCTCTACAATCTGAACTACTCCTCCTTCGACGACATTCCCGAAGACGTGCTGGAAGAGACGACGGCTGCGGACTCGGCGACCTAGCCCATCGTGCTTTCCGAAAATTGATTCCGATTTTCGGAAAGCACGATGCGAGGATTGAAAGTGTTAGAGCGACCTGTGTGCGTCCGTGAGGACGCACGGTGCTCTAGTCTCAAGACATGCATTAATGCCTGTCGCAAAGTTTGAACGAACAAACGCCTTGCTGCCGCATTTATTTCCTATCGGGGGACGAGTGCCACTGAGGAGAATGTTATGAAGAGAGTTATTAGCAGCCTGTTGATCGCAACGGCCCTTGTTGGATCGGTCCTTCAGCCCGCTGCCGCGCGTGATCGCCATTACCATGATGACACCGGCCGGGCCATCGCCGGCGGCGTTGCCGCAGGCGTCGTCGGCGGTCTGATCGGTGGCGCGATCGCCAATAGCGGCCCTCGCTACGTCGTTGGTCCGCGTTATGTCGAACCCGCGCCGAGATGCTGGTATGAGGACCGCGATGTCCGCAACCGCTATGACGGCGGCTATCATATCGAAACCGTGCGGGTCTGCGAGTAGACCTGACCTTCCTATGGCGGCGCGTGATCTGATCATTCGTCGCCGCCGTTGATTTTCGCCCATCAACCGAGGCTGCAATCGGCAGCCTCGGTTTTTCTTTGTGACACCCTTGTCCCGCCTCGGGCCAATGCAGTTAGTTCGCAGTTACTCCCCATAGCAAAAAATTCCGGCGGCATCGGCCGCCTGTCATCCGGCTGTTAGAGACGAGCAATAGCTGAAAGCCGATGAATGATGGTCCAGTGAACGGCGGCAAGACGCCAAAGAAAGAACGCATGCGCTTCGTCAGCGCCGAGCAGGTGGCGCAATTGGCGGGCGTTTCGCGCTCCGCCGTCTCGCGTACCTTCACGCCGGGCACCAGCGTGGCGCCTGCAACGCGCGAAAAGGTGCTGCAGGCGGCGCAAGAGCTCGGCTACCATGTCAACGACCTGGCGCGCGGCGTGCTTGCCAATCAGAGCCGCCTGGTCGGCATCGTCGCGACCCGGCCGGAAGTGGGTTTTCGCGCGCATCTGGCCGCAGCGCTTGCCAAATGCCTGATCAAACGCGGCAGCATCCCGATTCTCATCAATACCGGCCAGACGGAAGACGAGCTGCTTGCCGCCCAGAAGATGCTGATTGGTCACCGTGCCGAGGCGATCATCATCCTGTCCGGCTCGCCGCCGGCGAGTTTCTTCGAGCTCGCACAGCGAAATGGCCAGCCGCTCGTGGTGATCGGCCGTTCGGAACCCGACGCCGACCATGTGCGCGCCGGCAACTCCGAGGCATCCCGCAAGGCGGCGACGGCCTTTTACGAAAGCGGCAGACGGCGGCTGGCGGTCATCGGCTCCAACACCGGAACGCCTTCCATCATCGAGCGCGAAAGCGCCTTTCTGTCGACAGCCGAATCGCTCGGTGTATCCGTCGTCGTCGGACGCGGCGGCGATTCCGACTATGACGGCGGCGTCACTGCCGCACGCGCGCTTTTCTCGCAGACAATAAAGCCCGACGCCGTCTTCTGCGCCAACGACCAGATCGCCTTCGGACTGATGGATGTCGTGCGCCTGGAAACGCGACTGCGCATTCCCGAGGATGTCGCCGTCATCGGCTTCGACGACGTGCCGGAATCCTCGTGGCTGAGCTACAGTCTCACCACCTTCCGCCAGGATCCGCTGACCATGGCGCAGCGCGCCGTCGAGCTGATGGAGCGGCGGCTTGAAAACCCGGGCTTGCCTCCGGGCTACGAACGCGTCATTCCGGAGCTCCTCATCCGCCAGAGCTTCAGGCCCTGACCCTCCCCCACGGCTTTTCGCAGGCTCCATCCTGTGGCAAGAAGGGCTGACTGTTTATTTGACGCATGTCGTTATCCCAAAACCGCTGCACACTTTTGGGCGACATGCATGGGGAGGAACATCGCCTGAGATGAAGGGAATCCGCCAGCTCGCCGAGCATCTCGACATTTCGATCGGAACGGTGTCCCGTGCACTGAATGGCAAGCCCGACGTCAACGACGAAACGCGCCGGCGCGTGCTCGCCGCCGCCGAAGAGCTCGGTTACGTCGCCAACCAATCGGGCCGCAGCCTTCGCCAGGGCATGACCAACGTCATCGGGCTGATGCTCGAGGTGAGCCGCGAGACGGTCGAAAACAGCGACGACTTCTTTCTTGGCGTCACCGACGGGCTGCAGAGCGTCTTTTCCCGCCACAAGCTCGATCTCGTCATGCTGCCCTGCCCCGATGACGAGGATCCGCATGAATATCTGAAGCGTATGGTGGCGCGCCGGCTTGTCGACGCGCTGATCATCTCGGCGACACGACGCACCGATAGGCGTATCGAGCTCCTGGAAAAAGCCAGCATTCCCTTCGTGGCGCTCGGCCGCAGCGCGTCGGGCGGCAGCCACACCTGGATGGACCTCGATTTCGAGGGCGTGGCGGCGCGCGGCGTCGACCGCTTGGTCGCCAAAGGCCACCGACGGATCGCCGTGGCTGTCCCCTCCTCCGACATCAATCTCGGCTACCTCTTCCTCGACGCCTACCGCCAGGCGCTGCAACGGCACGGTATCCCCTTCGATCCGGCCCTCGTCATCCGTGTTAAGTCGAGCGAACAGGGTGGTTATCAGGCCGGCCACGAATTGCTGATGATCGAGCAGCGGCCGACCGCGATCATTCTGATCCACGAACTGATGGCGATCGGGCTTTACCGACGGCTTGCCGAGGCCGGCATCGTGCCCGGCCGCGATCTCGCCGTCGTCGGTTTTCGCGAGGAGCCGCGCACGCATTTCCTGCAGCCGACGCTGACCTCCTTCCGCATGTCGCTACGCGATCTCGGCGCGCAACTCGGCGAAACCCTGCTCGCCACCATGCCGGCCTATGCCGATCACTATCCGCAGGGCGCCCGCAACAGGATCTGGCCGCTGGAACTCGTTCCCGGCGAAAGCGACGCTTTCACGCTGACGCCCTGAAGCCGTCGGGTAGATACGTTTGGGCGTCTGCATCAGACCCGGCTCGGAGCCGCCGAATGCTCCCTGTGCGAGAGCTGACGCGTGACGACGAAGACCAAGAGGGCTCCGGCTGCAAGGCAGGCGGCGAGGAAGAACATCGGCGCGATCGTGCTGCCGCTTACTTCCTTGATCCAAGGCACGACGTTCTGGGCGACGAAACCACCGAGATTTCCGACCGAATTGATGGCGGCAAGGCCGGCCGCAGCCCCCGCGCCCTTGAGGAAACGGGAGGGCAGGCTCCAGAACACCGGTTGGGGCGCGAAGATCCCGGCAGCGGCGACGCAGAGGAAGGCGAATTGCAAAGTGTGGTTCGGGATCAGCGCCGAGAGCAGGAGGCAGGCGGCACCGATAAAAGCCGGAATGACGATATAGGATGTCTTCGATTGCGCCTTGTCGGCCATGGCGGGAACGGCATAGAGCGCGACCGCGACCAGCACCCAGGGAATGATGTTGAGAAAACCGTTCACCGTGTTGCTGACGCCGAAAGCCTTGACGATGGTCGGCAGCCAATAGCTGAGGCCATAGGCCGAAAGCGGAAAGGCAATATAGCAGAGCGCCATCAGCAGGACACGCGGGTCGATGAGTGCTTTGAAGCCGTTGCCGGCATTCTCGCCCATGCCGGCATTTTCGGAAGTGAGTCTTCGTTCGAGCCACTGCTTCTCCTCGCCGTTCAGGAAGCTTGCATGTTCAGGCCGGCCGGGAAGATAGAAGAAGGTGACGATGCCAGCGATCACAGCCGGAACGCCCGTCGCTAGAAAGACCCACTCCCAGCCGGCAAAGCCGTAGAGACCGTCGAGATCGAGCAGCACGCCGCCGAGCGGCGCACCGACGGCATTGGCGACGGCGCTGAAGATCATGAACAGCCCGACCATCCTGCCGCGATAGGTCGAGGGAAACCACAGCGTCAGCAGATAGAGCACGCCGGGAAAGAAGCCGGCTTCGCAGACACCGAGCAGAAAGCGCAGGATATAGAACATCGTCGCGTTCTGCGTGAAGGCGAGCGCGACGGTGACGATGCCCCAGGAGACCAGGATGCGCGCGAACCAGACACGGGCGCCGAGCCTGTCGAGGAAAAGGTTGCTCGGCACCTCGAAGAGAAAGTAGCCGATGAAGAAGAGCGATGCGCCGAGACCATAGGCATATTCGCTCATTCCGAGAGCATCGACCATCTGCAGCTTGGCGAAACTGACGTTCTGCCGATCGATATAAGCGATGAGATAAAGGATGCCGAGAAACGGCATCAGCTTCCAGGTGATTTTCGAGATCAGCCGCTTCTCGTCGACCATTAGTATTCTCCGGTATGACCATGCTTGGGGATCGGGTAAATAGCGCGGCCAGCCGATATTCAATTGTACGCGGCATTTTTTCGCAGCCGCAACCCTGATGATGCGACCGTACCCGAAGCCGGGTACGGTCTTTGATCATTCAGCGGCGGCGACGGCGGCGCGGCGGCCGATCGTTGCCTGGGTCAGTACGAAGGCCGAGAAGGCGCAGAGCGCGATGCCAGCCGCCATCGGAACGGCTGTGCCGTCGAAGAAGACGCTCGATATGACCATGGCGACGGCGGCGATCACGAAATGCAGCGTGCCCATCAGCGACGAGGCGGTGCCGGCGATCTCGCCGTGATCCTCGAGCGCGAGCACCGCGCTCGTCGGGATGACGAGGCCGAGGAAGCCGTAGCCGATGAACAGGAAAGTCGCCAGGACAGGCAGCTGGTTGAAGCCGGCGGCCATCACCACCGCCATGACGACCATGGCAAGGGCAAAAGCGCTGACCGCAATCCGCATGACGCGCACGAGGCCGAAACGCTGGCCGAGCCAACCCGTCGCCTGCGATACCGCGAAGAAGGACACGGCATTGATCGAGAAGGCGAAACTGTATTGCGTCGGCGTCAGCCCGTAATGCTGGATCAGCACGAAGGGGGAGTTGGCGAGATAGACCAGGAAGCTCGAAATGCCGAGGCCGCCGATGAAGGTCAGCGTCAGGAAGTTGCGGTCGGTTAGCAGCAGGCGGTAGGCCGCCATGGCGCTCTTCAGACCGCTGCCGCTGCGTTCGGCCGGTGAACGGGTTTCGTCAAGCTGGGTGGCGAGCAGGACGAGGCCGATGAAGGCTGCGATCGTCACGGCCCAGAATACGCCGCGCCAGCCGTAGAACTCGATGACGGCGCTGCCCGTCAGCGGCGCCAGGATCGGCGAGATCGAAAAGACCAACATCAGCAGCGACATCAGGCGGGCGGCCTGCACGCCGGTGTGCATGTCGCGGACGATGGCGCGCGGAATGACCATGCCGGCGGCACCGCCGATACCCTGAACGAAACGGAAGGCGATCAGCGTTTCGATATCGGTCGCCAGCGCGCAGCCGATTGAGGCGACGGAAAAAAGGCCGATGCCCAGATAGAGCGGCAGCTTGCGGCCCCACATATCCGACAGCGGACCATAGACCAACTGGGCGAGCGCAAATGAGATGAAGAAGGCGAGAAGGGTGAGCTGGGTGACGTTGTTATCGGCATGCAGGTCCTGTCCAATGGACGGCAGCGCAGGCAGATACATGTCGATGGCAAAGGGCCCGATGGCCGACAGAAGGCCGAGAATGAGGGCAATGCGAAAGAAGGGAGCCGTCATAATGGTGATCTTTCATAAAAGCGCAGCGGAAATATCGTATCGTCGCTCCGCGGCATTGCGTCCTCTCGGACGCACAAAGGACGCTCTAACTTTAAATCTACGCATCGTGCTTTCCGAAAATCGGTTCCGATTCTCCGGCCGATGCGCGGGTTCAATGATGATCGTTCGCGCGAAGACGAAGTTGGGAGCTCATATCTCAGCGGCGGAACCAGGAGTGTCAACAAATTTGGACACAGATGTAAAATTAGACGCCATTGTCTAAAACGTCAAGACGTCTTATCTTCGCTGTCATGAAAGATCGCATGACACCGGCAGTCCAGATGACGGGGCATACGCAGCGCGGACAATGCGCCAAGCGCATGTCGATCCTCGATGCCGCGGCTGACGTATTCTGCCGCCAGGGTTTTGCCGGCGCCAGCATCGACGAGATCGCCGCCGTCGCCTGTGTCTCCCGCCAGACGATCTATAATCACTACCGCGAGAAGGAAACGCTGTTCGTCGCCGTCGTCGAAGACGTCATGAACCGCGCCAACGCCATGCTCTTCTCCGTGCTGTCGACCTTCCCGGACCGGGCCGACAATCTGGAGGACGAGCTGACGGCCTTCGCCGTGCGCCTCAACAAGAACTGCATCTGCAACCACGACGGAAAATTCCTGCGCAAGTTGGTGCAGACCGAAGGCGAGCGATATCCGCACCTCTTCGAAAGCTGGCGCCAACAGGGGCCGGGCAAGCTGACCACCGCACTGTCAGCTCTTTTCGGGCGGCTTGCTCATAAGGGAGCGCTCGCCATCGACGATTTCGACGTCGCCGCGAGGCAGTTCGTGGCGCTCGGCAATGCCGATCTGCAGATGAAGATCCTTCTCGGCGGCACGCCCACCGATGAAGAACTGGAAAAGGCGGCGCGCAACGCTGTCCGTACCTTCCTCAAGGCCTATGGCAGGCCGGCGGAAAAGGCCGGCCATCCGCCGCAGCTCGCAGCCATATCCGGCTGATCAGACGCTTCCGGTCAGGCCCATCCGATCAGGCAAAGACCGTCATTTGTGAGGGTACGACCGCGAACATGCCGACACGGCGCGCGGCAAGATATTTCACCAGCTGTTCGACAACCGAAGGCATGACCGGCTTCTGGACCACGCCGACCGCGCCCTTGACGCCATCGGCAACCATCTCGGGATTGCCGGTCATGAAGACGACCGCAATGCCATGCTCCTGCGCCAACCGTCGGCCGATCTCAGGCCCGGTCGGCCCGTCGGCGAGATTGACGTCGACGAAAGCAATATCGGCAAGCGGCGCCAGCCGCAACGCCTGTTCGCGATCATTCGCAAGGCCCGCGACCTGCATGCCCATGCCTTCCACCGTCGCCTCGAGATCCAGGGCGATCAGGAATTCATCTTCGACGATCAATACTCTCTGTTTCATGAGATCATCTCGTTGCCAGCGCCGCACGACATTGGTGGCCATGATACGTCCCCTTGGTTACGCCTGTACTTCTAAGGAGGGATCCGCTCCGGCAGCCTATCCCACGCGAAACTCAAGGTGGTAACGGTCAACTCAACAATATGTTCCGGGATGGAACGCCGATTTCTATATTTAAGATATTGTTAACGTTGATAAATTCCTAAATTGACGAATTTGAAGCAAAAAAGAGGCGCCGGACGTGGTCGATCTCAAGTGTGCGCCTTCTGGATGAGGGGGCGATCGGGCAGTATAACCCTTCCGTTAGCTAAAGATGAGAATCATATTGAGAAACAAATTTATCGTATTAGCCGCCGTGATCATCAGCGTGTTCGTTTACACGAAATTGATGGCCAAGGTCGGCTCAGGCTCCCCGCCTCCAGATGCGCCGTTGGAGCAACGGGCTGACCTCATTCGTGTTTATAAAGCCGAACGTCGCATGGTCCTTCTGAGAGGCGATGCTCCCATCTCTACATATCGGATTTCTCTTGGGACGGCTGCCGATGAGGGTCCCAAGCAACGGGAAGGCGACGAGAAAACACCTGAAGGGCGTTATGAAATAGACTGGCGAAATCCACAGTCCATGGCGCATCTGAGCCTGCACATCTCATATCCAAGCCCCGATGATCGGCGCAACGCTGAAGCCGGTGGCTTTCCTCCCGGCGGCAATATCATGATCCACGGGCTGCCCAACGGTTGGGGCCTAGTCGGAAACGCCCATCAACTGTGGGATTGGACGGACGGGTGAATCGCAGTCACCAACTCGGAAATGCGCGATATTTGGGCCCGCGTCCCCAACCATACACCCATAGAAATTGTGCCCTGATCTATCGCTCTAAGCTGTCGGCATCATAAGCTCTTGGTCTTCATCACCAGGACCGGTTTGTCGCGGTAGTCGGCGGGAAATAGCGACTTCAGGTTCTCAATTTTCGGCAGGTCGTTGTAGACGATATAGGGATAGGTCGGATTGAGCGTAAGGAAATCCTGGTGATAGGCTTCGGCCGGATAGAAGCCTGTGGTTTCAGACACTTTGGTGACGATCGGCCGCGGGAAGACACGCGCCTTGTCGAGCTGGCTGATATAGCTCTCGGCGACCTTGCGCTGCTCTGGATCGACAACGAACAGCGCCGACCGGTACTGCGTTCCCCGGTCCGGACCCTGAAAATTCAGCTGCGTCGGGTTGTGCGCCACCGAGAAGAAGATCTGCAGCAACTTGCCGTAGGTGACCTGTTTCGGATCGAATTTCACCTGGACTGCTTCGGCATGGCCCGTCGAGCCGGTGCTGACGGTTTCGTATTGCGCCGTTTTGGCGTCGCCGCCGGCATAACCGGAGACGGCGCTCTCGACACCCTTCACGTGCTGGAAGACGCCCTGGACACCCCAGAAACAGCCGCCGGCGAAAATGGCCGTCTCGGTGCCCGGGCCGGCCGCCTCGTCGACGGCTGGCGGCGGGATGACGACAGCATCCTCGGCCGCGCCCGCGGCACCCGTACCGAGCGAGAGAAGAGCGGCTGCAAGGAGCGCGGCAAGGCTCCTGCGGTGGGAAGACGGAGACATGGCGCTACCTCCTGCGACGGCTCAAATCCTTGCTCATCCTGGCAAAAGTCGCAAATCACAAGGCGGTCACTCACGCCGATGTGACAGCCAGACGAAAGCGCCTGTGTGAAGATGAAACAGCGCTCAACTTGAGTTGACAATTTCGCGAGGAGTGAGGACAGTGCCGGCCGGTCAGAGCCAGCATTCCGGGGGGAACCTATGTCCGTGCGCTCGTTCTTTGCTTTCGCGACAATCGCATTTTCCATGATCGCCGTCAGTTTTCCCGCAGCCGCTGCGGATACCAAGCGCGACATCCAGACGATCAAGGACGCCGATTTCTTCGGCTTCGATCTTCGCACCGAGCAGAACGTCTCGCTCGATCAGTGCAAGACCTCTTGCATCGGCGACAAGAGCTGCAAGGCCTTCACCTACAATCCCAAGGTGAAATGGTGCTTCCTGAAATCCGATTTCAAGACGATGAACGCCTTCCCCGGCGCTATCGCCGGCAAGATCGTCGAAACCGCCGGCCAGCAGGAGCGGGATATCGGCGCGGCGCCGCGCCTGACCTTCCTGAGCAACGATCTCATCCAGCAGGCCCACGACTTCAAGGACAATCTCACCCTCGCCGACGACCAGCAGGGCCAGGGCGTCGACAGCCTGACGGCCAACGCCCGCCTCGACCTCACCGCCAACAACCTGGCCGACGCGCTGAAGTCCTTCCATGGTGCACTGTCGATCACACCTGACGACGCCGATCTCTGGCTCGAAACCGCCCGCGCCGCAGCGTCGCTCGGCAGCGCCGAGAGCAGCACGACGGGACAAGCGGTGGTCGACGCGCTGAACGGTTACGAGCTGACACGCACCACCGCCAAGCGTGCCGAGGCGCTCGCCGTACTCGCCAATGCACTGGAACGAAACGCCAATTACCGCCCGGCGCTCGACGCCTACAAGGCGAGCCTGGCGCTTGTCGGTGCCAAGGATGTGCAGGCGGCCTACCTGCAGCTGAAATCGACGCAGGGCTTCCGCATCACCGAACACACGGTCGATGCCGACAGCGCCACGCCGCGTGCCTGCGTCACCTTCTCGGAAGCGCTCGTCAAGACCACCGACTACACGCCCTTCGTGACGCTGAACGGCGAAGCGCCGAAGGCGCTGGAAACCAAGGACAAGCAGATCTGCGTCGAGGGGCTGACGCATGGCCAGACCTATAAGATCGGCTTGCGCACCGGCCTGCCGTCATCAGTCGACGAGGTGCTGGAAGCACCTGTCAGCATCGACGTTTATATCAAGGACCGCAGCCAGATGGTGCGCTTCACCGGCGACAGCTTCGTGCTGCCGTCGACGGCGCGCCGCGGCATCCCGATCGTTTCGGTCAACATGACCTCGGCCAACCTGAAACTCTACCGCATCGGCGATCGCGCCATTGCACCGCTGCTGACCAATTCGCAGTTCCTGAGCCAGCTCGACGGCTACAGCGCCCAGAACATCCAGGATCAGAGCGGCGAACTTGTCTGGCAGGGCTCGATCGACATCGCCAACGAACTCAACAAGGACATCGTCACCAGCTTCCCGGTCGACGAGGCGCTGCCCGAGCGCAAGCCCGGCATCTATGTGATGACCGCAACGGCGGCAAACGGCCCGGCGCAGGAGTGGAATTCGCAGGCGACGCAATGGTTCCTGGTCTCCGATATCGGCGTCACCACCTATGCCGGCACGGACGGGCTCAACGTCTTTACCCGCTCGCTCGCCTCGGCCAAGCCGATATCAGGCGTCGAGCTGCAGCTGCTTGCCAAGAACAATGAAGTGCTCGGCACCGCGACGACCGACGAAAACGGCCGCGCCACCTTCACTGCCGGCCTGATCCGCGGTACGGCGGCGCTAACGCCCGCCGTCATTGCCGCCAGGAACGGGACCTCGGACTACGTCTTCCTCGACATGACGCGTGCCGGCTTCGACCTTTCCGACCGCGGCGTGACGGGCCGCGCGGCACCCGGCGCGATCGACGTACTGACGTTTACCGAACGCGGCATCTACCGCGCCGGCGAGACGGTGCATGCCCAGGCGCTCGCCCGCGACACCGATGGCAACGCCATCGAGAACCTGCCGCTCACCTTCATCTTCAGCCGCCCCGACGGTGTCGAGGACCGGCGGATCGTCAGCCAGACCAGCAATCTCGGCGGCTATACCGTCGATTTCCCGACCCAGGAAAACGCCATGCGCGGCACCTGGACGATGAACATCTATACCGATCCCAAGGGCAGCGCGATCACCACCAAGAGTTTCCTCGTCGACGATTTCGTGCCCGATCGCACCGACATGGAGATCAAAACCGAGGCCAAGGAAGTCGGTCCGGACACGCCGGCGACGATCACCATCTCGGGCAAATATCTCTACGGCGCCCCGGCCGCCGGCCTGACGCTCGAAGGCGACGTCGTCGTCAAGCCGACGCGCGAGAGTGCGGCCTATAAGGGCTTCTTCTTCGGGCTTGCCGACGAAGAGGCGAGCGAGGATTCGCGCCAGCCGATAGACGGCCTGCCGGAGCTCGACGAGAACGGCGAAGCCTCGACGGATCTCACCATCAGCGAACTGCCGGCAACGACGCAACTGCTGAACGCCACCGTCTAT
Source organism: Rhizobium aouanii (assembly GCF_037002925.1). Taxonomy (NCBI): domain Bacteria; kingdom Pseudomonadati; phylum Pseudomonadota; class Alphaproteobacteria; order Hyphomicrobiales; family Rhizobiaceae; genus Rhizobium; species Rhizobium aouanii. The sequence continues at coordinate 159,885 of NZ_JBAMYD010000004.1, read as the reverse complement.
ATGCGCATGCAGGAGGCGGGCGGCCGCGCCATCGAGCGATCCTTGACCATTCCGGTGAAGAACGAGCGCGCATCGATCGGCATCAAGCCGGAATTTTCCGACGAGTTGCCGGAGAACTCGATCGCCAACTTCACAGTGATCGGCGTCAATGCCGACGGACAGAAGCAGGAGGCAAAGGGCCTGCGCTGGAAATTCTATAGCCTCAACCGGCAATACCAGTGGTATCGCGAGGGAACGGCATGGAAATACGAGCCGGTCTACACCGCCGAGCAGGTCTCCAACGGCAGCGTCGACGCGACCATGGACGGTGGCAAGATTTCCGTGCCGGTGAGCTGGGGCCGCTATCGCCTCGAAGTGGAAAGCCCCGATGCCGACGGCCCGACCTCTAGCGTCGAATTCGACGCCGGCTGGTTCGTGAGCTCGACCTCGACCGAAACGCCCGACGGGCTGGAGATTGCCCTCGACAAGGACAGCTACAAGATCGGCGAAACCGCCAGGCTGAAAATCACCTCGCGCTACGGCGGCGAGCTGATGGTGGTATCAGGAACTGAAAAGCTGGTTGCCGTACAGAACGCCACGATCGGCGAGACCGGCGGCGAGGTCGACATCCCCGTCACGGCTGATTGGGGTGCCGGCGCTTATGTCACAGCCACGCTCTTCCGTCCCGGCGACGCCCAGGACAGCCATATGCCGATGCGCTCGATCGGCATCAAATGGGTGAAGGTCGACCCCGAACAGCGCGCACTGCAGGTAACGCTCGACACGCCCGAAAAGATGCTGCCGCGCGGACCGTTGAATATCGGCCTGCAGGTGGCGGGCGCCGGCGCCAACGAGGATGCCTATGTGACGGTTGCCGCCGTCGATGTCGGCATTCTCAACCTGACGCGCTACGAACCGCCGAACCCGGAGGACTGGTATTTCGGCCAGCGCCAGCTCGGTCTTGAGATCCGCGACCTCTATGGCCGCCTGATCGACGGCTCGCTGGGTGCGACCGGCAAGCTTCGGACCGGCGGCGATGGCGGCGCCATCGCGCTGCAGGCAAGCCCGCCGACGCAGAAGCTCGTCGCCTTCTTCTCCGGGCCGGTGAAGCTCGACGCCGAAGGCAAGGCCAATGTCTCCTTCGACATCCCGCAGTTCAACGGCACGGCGCGCGTCATGGCGGTCGCCTGGTCGAAATCAGGCGTCGGCCACGGCGTCAAGGATGTCATCATCCGCGATCCCGTCGTGGTGACCGCAAGTCTGCCGAAGTTCCTCTCGCCTGGCGACAAAGCCAATCTGCGCCTCGACATCGCCAATACCGATGCGCCGGCCGGCGACTATAAACTGCAGCTGACCGGCAATGACGCGGTCGGCATCGAGCAGGCATCCGCCTCGCAGACGATCCGTCTCGAGGCCGGCGCGAAATCCGAGCTGACGCTTTCGCTTATCGGCAAACAGCCGGGCGCCGGCAGCGTCTCAATCAACCTCTCCGACGCCTCCGGCCTTTCGCTCGACCAGACTGTCGACCTGCCGGTGCGCCCGGCCTCCTTGCCGATCACCGAACGCAGGGTGCTGGCGCTGAAGCCGGGGGCAAAGCTCACCGTCGACAAGAACCTGCTTGCCGACAGCGTGCTGCCCGGCGCCTCGATCAGCGTCAACGTCACCCGTTCGGCCGCCTTCGATATCCCGGCACTCCTGATGACGCTCGACCGCTATCCCCTCGGCTGCGCCGAGCAGACCACCAGTCGGGCGCTGCCGCTGCTCTACCTCGCCGAGGTGGCGAAGCAGGCCGGCATGGCAAACGATGATGATGTGAAGAAGCGCGTCCAGGATGCGATCTACCGTGTGCTCTCCTATCAGGCCTCGGCCGGCAGCTTCGGTCTCTGGGGACCGGATTCAGGCGATGTCTGGCTCGATTCCTACGTCACCGATTTCCTGACGCGGGCCCGCGAAATGAAATATGACGTGCCGGAAAGAGCCTTTGTGCAGGCGCTCGAAAACCTGCAGAACACGCTGTCCTACACGACCGACATCAAGGGCCAGGGCGACCAGATCGCCTATGCCATCTACGTCCTTGCGCGCAACAAGAAGGCCGCGATCAGCGATCTGCGCTACTATGCCGATACGATGATCAACGACTTCCCGACACCGCTCGCCAAGGCGCATATCGCCGCCGCACTGGCGCTTTACGGCGACGCGCAGCGTTCGAAGACCATTTTCCTCGACGCGCTGCAGATGTCGGAGCAGTCGATGGTGTCGCGGGTGAACCTGTCGCGCACCGATTACGGCACGATCCTGCGCGACGGCGCGGCGATCCTGGCGCTCGCCGCCGAAAGCCGGCCGGTGCCGCCCGTCATCCCGGAACTCGCCAAGGCGGTCGGCAAGGAATGGCAGCGCAGCAAATACAAGAGCACGCAGGAAGAAACCTGGATGCTGCTTGCCGCGCGCGCCATCCAGGGCGGTGACGATGGCCTGAAGGTCGATGTCAACGGCGCCGCACACACCGGCGCCTACATGGCACGGATGACCGGCGACGCCCTGGCCGACCACCCGCTGACGCTGACCAACCAGACGAACGACGCGGTTTCGGCTGTGGTCACCACCGTTGCCGCCCCGACAGTGCCTCTGCCGGCCGGCGGCGACGGCTTCCTCATCGAGCGGACCTATTACACGCTCGACGGCGAGCAGGCGAATGTCAGCGAGGCGAAACAGAACGAACGCTACGTCGTCGTCATCCATGTGCGCGAAACCAATGACTGGCCGTCTCGCATCGTCATCACCGACCTTCTGCCCGCCGGCTTCGAGATCGACAATCCTAACCTCGTCGACAGCGCCCAGATGACAAATTTCGACTGGATCGGCGAGATCTCCACCGCCCATACCGAATTCCGCTACGACCGCTTCGTCGCCGCCTTCAACCGTGCGGCGGGCGACAATCGCGAATTCAACGTCGCCTATGTCGTGCGCGCCGTCACCCCCGGCACCTACGACCATCCGGCCGCAAACGTCGAGGATATGTACCGGCCGGAGCTTTCGGCCCGCACGGCAACAGGCAAGATGGAGGTCGTGACGGCGCAACCATGAGGCGGCGGTACAAGTTCGCGATCGGATCGGCTGCCGGCATCCTTCTTGCCGGCGCGGTTCTCTTTGCGCTCGATGCCGCCGACAAGGCCTACCCGCCGCCATTGGATAAGGCGAATGCCGTATCCGCCGAAGTGCTGGATGCCGATGGGCAATTGCTGCGTGCCTTTGCGACATCGGAAGGCCGCTGGCGGCTGAAGACGACGGTCCCCGACGTCGATCCGCAATTCCTGCGCATGCTGATCGCCTATGAGGACCGGCGTTACTACGACCACGGCGGCATCGACCCCTGGGCGCTCGGACGTGCCGCCATGCAATTGGTCGGCAACGGCCGCATCGTTTCCGGCGCCTCGACGCTGTCGATGCAGGTGGCGCGGCTGATCGAGCCGCGCGAAGGACGCTCGCTTTCGGCAAAGCTCTTGCAATTGGTGCGCGCCGTGCAGATCGAACGGCGGCTGTCGAAGGAAGATATCCTCGACCTTTATCTGACGCATGCGCCCTATGGCGGCAATCTGGAAGGCGTGCGCGCCGCAAGCCTTGCCTATTTCGGCAAGGAACCGCGGCGCCTGACGGTCGCCGAGGCGGCGCTGCTCGTCGCCTTGCCGCAATTGCCGGAACGGCGCCGGCCGGACCGCAATCTCAAGGCAGCCGAGGCGGCGCGCAAACGCGTGCTTGACCGAGTGGCGGTCGCCGAAGCCGTCGGCGACGGCGAAGCCGAGCGCGCAGAAGGCGTCGCGGTCCCGCCGCGACGCGTGCAGTTGCCCGCCCTTGCCGCCCATGTGGCCGAAGCCGCACTTCGCAAGGAGCCGACGGTTCTCAAGCATCAGACGACGCTGAAGAAGCTGGTGCAGCAGGGGCTGGAGGCGGTCGCCCGGGCAGCGGCCATGAAGCTCGGCCCGAAGCTTTCGCTCGCCATGGTGATGGCGGACGCGCAAACCGGCGCGATCGTCGGCGAAGTCGGCTCGGCCGACTATTTCGACGCCAGCCGCTCCGGCTGGATCGACATGACGCGCGTCAACCGCTCGCCGGGCTCGACGCTGAAGCCCTTCATCTATGGCCTCGCTTTCGAGCAGGGCCTGGTGTCGCAGGAGACGATCATCGAAGACCGGCCCGCCGATTTCTTCGGCTACCGGCCGCGCAATTTCGACATGAGCTATCAGGGCGACGTCACCGTGCGCGAGGCGCTGCAGCTTTCGTTGAACGTGCCGGCCATCAAGCTGCTCGATGCCGTCGGGCCGTCGCGGCTGATGGTACGCTTCCGCCGCGCTGAGGTACGCCCGGTCCTGCCGCCGAATGAGACGCCGGGATTGGCAATCGGTCTTGGCGGCGTCGGCATCACGCTGAAGGATCTGGTGCAACTTTATACGGCGCTCGCCAATCGCGGCCAGCCGGTTAGGCTCGGCGACGGCGTCACCGGCACCCCGGGCAAGCTCGACGGCGAACCGCTGCTGGAGCCGGCCGCGGTCTGGAACGTCGCCGATATTCTCTTCGGCGTCATTCCGCCCGCCGGCGCGCCACAGCGCGGCATCGCCTACAAGACCGGCACCAGCTACGGCTATCGCGACGCCTGGTCGGTCGGCTATGACGGGCGCTATGTGCTCGGCGTCTGGGTCGGGCGGCCAGACAATAGCGCCGTGCCGGGATTGACCGGCTATGGTACCGCCGCGCCTATTCTCTTTGAAGGTTTCGCCAAGTCGGGCATTGCGACGACGCCGCTGCCCCGCCCGCCTGCAGGCGCCGTGCGCATCGCCCAGTCCGAGCTGCCGATCAGTCAGCGGCGTTTCGCCCTCAATGCCAGCGGACTGCTCGTCGCCTCCGGCCGTGAGGCCGCGCCGCAGATCATCTATCCGCCCGAGGGCGCCCATGTCGAACTCGGCGCAAAGAGGGGCGACCTGTCGCCGCTGATGCTGAAGCTGCAGGGCGGCCGCGCGCCCTTCCGCTGGCTTGCCAACGGCAAGCCGCTGCCCGATCTCTCACGCCGGCGCACCCAGCAATGGCTACCGGATGGCGGCGGCTACTCAAAACTGACGGTCATCGACTCGGCCGGACGCGCCGCAAGTGTCGGCGTTTTCATCGACTAGCGCATCATTCTTTGCACGTCTGAAAAGACACGCCGCGCGGTAAGGGAACAAAAGCCGCGCTGCAACCGTTGGGGACAATCTCCTTCCAACGTCAGACGGCCCCATGACACTTCCGACAGCGACCTACCGGATACAATTCCGCAACGGCATGACCTTCGATCGCGCCTGCGACCTCGTCCCCTACCTCAAGACGCTCGGCATCAGCCACCTCTACGCCTCTCCGATTTTCACCGCCGTCAGCGGCTCGACCCACGGTTATGACGTCATCGACGCCAATGACATCGACCCGGCGCTCGGCGGCCGGGCAGGATTCGACCGGCTGACGGAAAGCCTCGCCTCGGCGGGCATGAGGTTGATCCTCGATATCGTGCCGAACCATATGGCAGCCTCGCCGGAAAACGGCTGGTGGCGCGACGTGCTGGCATTTGGCCGGCAGAGCGCCTATTCCCGCCACTTCGACATCGACTGGAGCGAGCCGCTGACCCTGCCGCAGCTCGGCCAAGACTTCGATGGGGCGCTCGCCGGCGGCGAACTGCGCATCGCGCTCGACGAAACGCATGGCAACTTCGCGTTCGGTTATTTCGAGACGCTGTTGCCGCTGAACCCCGTAAGTTACGGAGCGATCGCAAACCGGCTCGACGATCCGGTTGCCACGAGAATGGCGGAGGCTGCGGTCGCAACCTCCGGCGAGGACTTCAACCGCGCCATGCGCGATTTTCTCTTCGAAGGCGGCGATCGGGCAGTCCTTCAGCAAAAGCTCGATGACGTCTCGGCCGATCGCGATTTCGTAAGAAGTCTGCATGAGGGACAGCATTGGCGGCTAACCCATTGGAAGGACGCGGCACGACATCTGAGCTATCGCCGCTTTTTCGAGGTGACCGGACTGGTCGGCACCCGCGTCGAAGATCCCCCTGTGTTCGAGGACATGCACCGGCTGGCCATCGAGCTCGTGCGCCAAGGCAAGGTGCAGGGCCTGCGCATTGACCATGTCGACGGGCTCGCCGAACCCAAGGCCTATCTCGACAGGTTGCGGGAGGCGGTCGGACCGGACACCTATATCGTCGTGGAAAAGATCCTTGGCGCCGGCGAGGTCCTGCCGGAGAGCTGGCCGGTTGCCGGCACCACGGGATATGAATTCATCGCCGCACTGGGCGAGCTGTTCATCGACGGCGGCGGTCTGCGCATATTGGACGATGCCTATCGCAGCATCGCCGGCGAGACGGGTAATATCGAGGAGGGCCGGCGGATTGCCAAGCGACTGATGGTCGAACGCAATTTTGCCGGCGAGACCGACAGGCTGGTGTCGATCGCAGCCGGCATCTTTCCCGCAGCAAAAAGAGACGAGATCGCCACTGCGCTCAACGAACTGCTGATCGCCTTTCCCGTCTACCGCACCTATGGCGACGGCGGTCCCCTCAGCTGGCAGGATTCGGCGGTGCTTGCCGCGACCGCATCGCAAGCCATGGCACGGCTTGATGATCGACGCGCATGCGATCATGTGCTGACACTTCTCGAAGGCAAGGTCGAAGGTGATGCCGCTCATGAATTCCGCATCCGCTTCCAACAATTGAGCGGCCCTGTCATGGCCAAGGCGACCGAGGATACGCTGTTCTACCGCTATAACAGGCTGCTTGCCGCAAACGAAGTTGGCGGCGAACCGGGCAAGACGCCCGGCGGCCCGGAGGAATTCCACCGTCGCATGGCCGAGCGGGCGCGGCTGCAGCCGCATGGGCTTTCGGCAAGCGCCACCCACGACACCAAACGCGGCGAGGATGCGCGTGCAAGGCTTTATGCGCTGAGCGAGGGCGCGGATGTTTTTGCACAGGCGGTCGAGCGGTGGCGCGAGATGAACCGGCCGTGGCTAAAGGATCTGCCGGATGGCGCAGCGCCGGAACCGAATGTCGAATGGATGCTCTATCAGGCGCTGGCCGGCATCTGGCCGGAAGATCTCGACAGAGGACGGACGGAAGAACTCCGCGAACGCTTCACCGACTACGCGGTCAAGGCCGTGCGCGAGGCGAAACTTCGCAGCAACTGGATGGAACAGAATGCCGCTTACGAGGAAGCGGTCGCGGCCTATGCCGCGGCACTGGTTTCGCCCGATAATGACGCCTTTCTCGAGGATTTCGAAAGGGTGCTGCAGCCCTTCATCGCGGCGGGCTACCTCAACAGCCTGTCGCAGACGCTGCTCAAGCTGACGGCTCCCGGCATTCCCGATATCTATCAGGGTGCGGAGGGCTTTGATTTCAGCCTCGTCGACCCCGACAACCGCCGGCCGGTCGATCATGACCGGCTGACGGCTTGGCTTGATGAAGCCGGACCGATCGCCAAGCTGCAGGCGGCGGCGTTGAAGCAGCGCATCGTCGGGATCGGCCTGCAGCTGCGCCAGCGGCACGCGGGCCTCTTTGCTGGAGGCGATTATCTGCCGCTGAAGGTAACGGGCAACCGGCGCGACCATGTGCTTGCTTTTGCCCGGGTGCATCAGGGTGATTTCACGATCATCGCCGCGCCGCGGCTGATGTTCGGCTGGCTCGATCCGGGCGTGCTCTTTGCCGGCCCGGAATTCTGGGAGGATACGGCAATCGCCGTCCCCTCCCCGCTTCACGGTCTGAAGGCCGATCTGCTGACCGGAAAGACAATCGAGCCCGGGGGTAGCATTTCAGTCGCCGCTCTGCTCGGGAGCCAGCCGGTCGGGCTGATCACCCCGATCTGACGATCAGCCGTCACAAAAATCGACTCCATGAAAATAGTGCTTGACCTTCCAGTCACTGGAAGGTGGATAAGCCGTATCCAACGGCCCTTCGGGGTATAGGAGATAGTCATGGATACTAAACACGATCACCATCACGGCCACGCCAATGGGGATAATCATTGCTGCTCCGGTCATGATCAGGAGAAGCTTGCCGAGGCGGTGATCCGTGATCCTGTCTGCGGCATGATCGTCGATCCGCAGGCCGGCAAGCCTTCGCTCGATCATGACGGCCGCACCTATCATTTCTGCTCCGAGGGCTGCCGAACGAAATTTGCGGCGGCACCTGAGGATTACCTGACCGCGAAGGACCCCGTCTGCGGCATGACCGTCGATCGCTCGACGGCGAAACACTTTCTGAAAGTCGACGGTGAGAAATTCTATTTCTGTTCGGCCGCTTGCCAAACGAAGTTCGAAACCGATCCCGCAGCCTATCGTGACGGCAAGCGCCCCGCGGCAAAGCCGGCGCCGAAGGGTACGCTTTATACCTGCCCGATGCATCCTGAAGTCGTCAGCGATCGTCCCGGCGACTGCCCGAAATGCGGCATGGCGCTGGAGCCGATGGGCATTCCGCCTGATGGCGAAGGCACGAACCCGGAACTCGTCGATTTCATCAGGCGGCTTTGGGTGAGCGCCATTCTCGCCATACCGTTGCTGGCGCTCGGCATGGGGCCGATGCTCGGCCTGCCGTTCCGCGAAGCGCTCGGCGAGCCGCAGGCGACCATCATCGAACTGCTGCTGGCAACGCCGGTGGTGCTCTGGGCCGCCCTCCCCTTCTTCCGCCGCGCATGGGCGTCCCTCGTCAACCGCAGCCCGAACATGTGGACACTGATCGGTCTCGGCGTCGGCACCGCCTATGTCTACAGCGTCGTCGCCACGCTCGCGCCCGGCATCTTCCCGATGAGCTTCCGAGGCCATGGCGATGCCGTGCCGGTCTATTTCGAGGCGGCAGCCGTTATCGTCGCGCTGGTCTTCGTCGGTCAGGTACTGGAATTGAAAGCGCGCGAACGCACCGGCTCGGCAATCCGCGCTTTGCTCGACCTTGCGCCGAAGACTGCGCGGCGCATCGATGCCGAGGGCAGCGAAAACGACGTGCCGGTGGACGATATCCAGCCTGGTGATCGCCTCCGCGTGCGCCCCGGCGAGCGGGTGCCGGTGGATGGCTCCGTCCTCGAAGGCCAGTCCACCGTCGATGAATCGATGATATCGGGCGAACCGCTGCCCGTAGAGAAATCAAAGGGCGATAGCCTGACCGGCGGCACGATCAACAAGAACGGCAGCCTCGTCATGGCCGCCGAGAAGGTGGGCGCAGACACGGTGCTGTCGCGTATCGTCGATATGGTCGCCAAGGCGCAACGCTCGCGAGCGCCGATCCAGGGTGCGGTCGATCGGGTCTCGGCCGTCTTCGTGCCGGCGGTGGTCGCCGCCGCCATCCTTGCCTTCCTCGTCTGGGCAGCGATCGGGCCGGAGCCACGCATGGCGAATGCACTGCTTGCCGCCGTCGCCGTTCTCATCATCGCCTGCCCCTGTGCACTCGGCCTTGCGACGCCGATGTCGATCATGATTGCGACCGGGCGCGGCGCTCAGGAAGGTGTGCTGATCAAGGACGCCGAAGCGCTGGAGCGTTTTTCCAGGGTCGACACGCTGATCGTCGACAAGACCGGCACACTGACTGAAGGCAAGCCGAAGCTTACCGATGTCGTCGCCTTCGGCGGTGTCGGCGAAAACAGGCTGCTGTCGCTGGCGGCAAGCCTGGAGCGCAGCTCCGAACATCCGCTGGCCGAAGCGATCGTTTCCGGCGCCGAGGAGCGTGGCGTCTCCTTCGTCGAGGTCAGCGGTTTCGAGGCAAAGACCGGCAAGGGCGTTCAGGGCCTTGCCGACGGCACCACGGTGGCGCTCGGCAATGCGGCGATGCTCGCCGATCTCAGCATTGACCCAGCCGCACTTGCCGAGAAGACCGAAGCCCTGCGCGGTGACGGCAAGACAGTGATGTTCGTGGTGTTCGACGGTGCGCTTGCCGGTCTTGTCGCCGTCGCCGACCGAATCAAGCCGACGACAGCAGCCGCCATCAAGGCGCTGCACGACAGCGGGTTGAAGATCATCATGGCGACAGGCGACAACGAGCGGACGGCGCGTGCGGTGGCAAAAAGCCTCGGCATCGACGAGGTGCGCGCCGACGTGCTTCCAGAAGGCAAGAAGGCGCTGATCGACGAGTTGCGTACCAAGGGCGCCATCATCGCCATGGCCGGTGACGGCGTCAACGACGCGCCGGCGCTTGCCGCCGCCGATGTCGGCATCGCCATGGGTACCGGCGCCGACGTCGCCATGGAAAGCGCCGGCATCACATTGGTGAAGGGCGACCTCACCGGCATTGTCAGGGCGCGGCGGCTGGCGGAGGCGACCATGCGAAACATCCGCCAGAATCTCGGTTTCGCCTTCGGCTATAATGCGCTCGGCGTGCCGGTCGCGGCCGGTGTGCTCTACCCGATCTTCGGGCTGCTGCTGTCGCCGATGATCGCAGCGGCGGCCATGAGCCTGTCGTCCGTCTCGGTGATATCAAATGCGCTGAGACTGCGTTTTGCGAAACTATAGGAGATGGCGATGAATATCGGCGAAGCATCGGAACGGTCCGGCCTGCCTTCGAAGACCATCCGCTACTACGAGGATATCGGTCTCATCCACCCCGAAAGGGGCGGAAACGGCTATCGCGACTATGCCGCAACCGACATCCACAAGCTGCGCTTCCTGCAGCGCTCGCGCGGCCTCGGCTTTTCCGTCGAGGAATGCCGGCAATTGCTGGCGCTCTACGAAGACAAGGATCGGGCGAGCGCCGACGTCAAGGATATTGCTGAGACCAAACTTGCCGAGATCGACCGCAAGATCCGCGAACTGACGGAACTGCGCCGCACGCTCGAGCATCTCGTGCATGCCTGTCACGGCAACGACAGGCCGGACTGTCCGATCCTCGAAGAGCTTTCGGACGCCAGCTGACCATTCCGGGAGAGCAGGCGTCGCGTTTCAGATGATCTGCATCAGGAAAGCTGGGGAATGTTCTGGTTTGCCGCCTGCGAGGATTGAGGCTGCTCGTCAGGTCCCTCGCCTTCGCCGTCGTCCAGCACGCCGTCATCCAGCCGATGCTTGATCGCGAGCGCGTAGATCACGTCGAGAATATTGCGGTCCTTCAGGTGAGAATCGGTCAGGGCGAGAAGCGAGGCCCGAACGATCTTCCTGCTGGTGGCCTTCGGACAACGCGCCTTGACGAAATCGTAGAGCGCCTGATCGGTCAGCCCTTCCATGGCGCCGTCCACGAGAGCTTCGTAGACCCGCTTCTTTTCCTTCATTCTTTCTATTCCCCTCCAAATCAGCGGCGCCATGATCTGTCATGTAATTGTCATAAACAATCGCGGATTTAAGGCGCCCGTCCGCTGGAGAGGGATATTTGAGATGATCCGGCGACGGTTTGGGCCCGGCATGATTTTTTTACGCCCGCTGGGAATAATATCCGCCGGATTTTCGTATACTCAATCATGGAACGCAAAGATCGCCCCTTTGATGTCATCGGACAGCTTGCAGCGCTGCGGCGCTACGCTCGCTCGCTGGTGCGCAATTCGGACGAGGCGGAGGATCTGGTGCATGATGCGCTGGTGCGCGCCTTCGAGAAGCGGAAAAGCTTCCGCAGTGGCGGCAACCTGCGCACCTGGCTGCTCTCCATCCTGCACAATGCCCATATCGATCGTCTTCGCCAGAACCGGTCGTTGACGCGCCGCCACGACGAGGCGGCTGTCGAAGCCGAGCAGTCGCTGCCGGCCGGCCAGGAGCATGCCGTGCGCCTGCAGCAGGTGCGCGACGCCTTCTTCGATCTGCCGGAGGAACAGCGCGAGGCGCTGCAGCTCGTCGCGATTGAAGACCTTTCCTACCAGGAGGCCGCCGAGGCGCTTGGCATTCCAGTGGGGACGCTGATGTCGCGCATCTCCCGCGCCCGCGCTCAACTGCGCGAATTCGAAGAGAAGACACCGCGGGTTTCGCATCTGAGAATCATCGGAGGGAACGGCAATGAAAGCAATTGATCCGATCCTTGATGCCGATCTCGACGCCTATGTGGATGGCGAGCTCGATGTGGCCCGTCGCATCCAGGTGGAATCCTATCTTTCCGAGAATCCAGCGATTGCCGCCAAGGTCATGGCCGACCTCAGCGTGAGGGGCGAACTGCGTCTGGCGCTTGCCGGCGAAAGTGCCTTTGGCCGCCCCGAGACCCGCGATGCCGCCCGCCGGCTGGAACGTGGCCTTTCCTATGGCCGCATCTTCCATTCGATGCAGCGCGTTGCCGCCGTCGGCATTCTGATCGCCGCCGGCTGGGTGGCGCACAATTCCTTCGGCGCCTTCTCGGCGACCGAAGTGGTGGCATCGGTTCCGGCACCCGCCTATGTCGAGGATGCCGTCCGCGCCTATCAGACCGCGGCGCTGCGCCAATCGATGCCTCCGCAGACGCCGGCCACCTATAGCCCCGACGATATTCGCGCCGCCACGGCGATCGTGATGCCCGAACTGCCCAGGGATTGGAAGGTCGCGGACGTGCAGATCTTCCCGTCCGAATTCGGCCCCAGTGTCGAGATGGCGATCGAACAACCGGATGGAAAGCAACTGTCGCTTTTCGCCGTCCGTCCGGGCGCCTTCGAGGTCAAGCCGGTCAGTCATCTCACGCTGGAAAAAGCGGAAGCCGCCTATTGGCAGATCGGCGAGGTCGCTTATGCGCTGATTGCCGACGATAGCGGTCTCAATCTCGACCAGGCGGCCGAACGGCTCGCCCGCTCGCTCTATTAATTCAAACCGAGGAGATCAGCATGAACCCGATCAATTCCCGCTACGGCGCCGTCGCCGGCTCCCAGGCCCTCTTCGATGAAGGCCTGCGCCAGCATATGCTGCGCGTCTACAACTATATGGCTCTCGGCCTCGTCATCACGGGCCTCGTCGCCTTTGTCGTCGGCTCCACGCCGGCACTCTACGTCCCGATCTTCGGCTCGCCGCTGAAGTGGGTGGTGATGCTTGCCCCGCTCGCCTTCGTCTTCTTCTTCTCGTTCAAGATCCAGACGATGTCGGCCAGCACCGCTCAGATCACCTTCTGGGCCTTCTGCGCCGTGATGGGCCTGTCGCTCGCTTCCGTCTTCCTGGTCTTCACCGGGATGAGCATCGCGCGGACCTTCTTCATCACCGCCACAATGTTCGGCGCCACCAGCCTCTACGGCTATGCGACGAAGCGTGACCTCTCGCGCATGGGCTCGTTCCTGATGATGGGCCTCTTCGGCGTCATCATCGCCTCTGTCGTCAACATCTTCCTGGGTTCGAGCGCGCTGCAGTTTGCGATCTCGGTGATCGGCATCGTCGTCTTCGTCGGCCTCACCGCCTACGACACGCAGAACATCAAGGAACAGTATTCGGAAAACTTCGACCAGGAATCGAACCAAAAGCTTGCCGTCTTCGGTGCGCTCTCGCTCTACCTGAACTTCGTCAACATCTTCCAGCTTCTGCTCAACTTCACCGGCGAGCGGGAATAGGACTGCGCTTCTGGGGGCAATGGAAGCGCAAGAGCGCCTGGTCTGCAGTCTGTGACAGGATGGCGGACTGGGTGCTCACCTAAAAGGAAACGGCCGGGCCAACGCCCGGCCGTTTTCGTTTCAGATGATACCCCAGGCGCGGTAGCGGCCGCGGCCGGTGATTTCACGAATGCCGATGTCGTTGACCAGGTTCAGCGCACCGCGCGGCGTGATGCGCAGATGACGGGCAATCATCGCCGCCGAGACCATTGGCCGCGACAGGATGAAATCGGCAAGCTCCGGCAGGCTGCTGTTCGAACGGCGGCCGCGAAAGCGCAGCTCCATCTGCGTGCGCGCCAAGGTCAAGCGGTCGATTTCCTTTAGGCCGGCCACCGCACCCAGATGCATCGCCTCTAGAAAGGCTTGCAGCCGCGTGACGCGATCGCGTGCCCGACGACGCTCATGGCGCACCAGCTTCAGCCCGCCGTAAAAAGAAAAGAGATGCGAGGCGACCTTGCCGCGGGCGCGCAGATGGCTTGCGACCAGAAGACCGCCGAGCCAGTGCTGACGCCGCAACGGCTCGATCCTTTCCCAGGCTTCGAAGAGGATGATGGCGCCGAGAACCGGCGGCAAGCTATCGGCCAATGGCTGGACGCTTCGCCACTCCGCAAGCCGCTGTTCCTCGTCCCACTCTTCGTCACCGAGCAAACCGAGAGGGTCTTCGTTGCGTCTTGCCGGAGCAACGGCCGCCGCCTCGCTTGGCGGCGTTTTCCCGGTATGGATATCGAGCAGCTTCTGCGAGCGGGCAAGAAGCGCATCGATCTCCGCCATTTCCGCAGCGAGCGGCCCGGCCTCATCCTCGCCCTCTTCGTCGGTCTCGGCCGGAACTGCGGGGCTCATTGCTTCCTGCGCTTTCCCCTCCCCTTCCCCGCCGGTCGCAGTCAGCGTCGCAAGGCCAGAGACGCCGAGTGCCCAGGAGGGTTCGCCGGTCCAGATGCGCCGACGTGCCCGCAGCACGGAATGGGCGATCGTCAGTTCGTGGGTGGGAGCGCGGCTATCCATATGCGCATCATGCAAAACGAGATCCTCGACATGCACGAGTTCGCCGGCCACCCAGAGCGCGCCGGCGGCATCGAAGAAATGGCTGCGGTCGGCAAATCCCTCGCCGACCGGCGAGCGCAACACCCGCTCGTCCAGCCGCGCCACCGCATCCTCCGCCGCGGCAAGGGCTGGAAGCAGGGTTTGAAGCATCGTGCCTTCGATATCGTAGCGCATTGTTAAGCTTTACGGTTTCTCACAAATGGAAGCAAAACGCGTGTTTTCTTCCGCCATGTATGGCATGGTTAACAGCGTATTTCAACAAAACTGCGGAAATGGAAACCGTTAACATGGCTTGATCGACCGGCCGCATATGCTTCTAGCCGTCGCAGCTGGCGCGAAACTTTTCCATAGCCGTTCATCCGGTTTTCCTCGCCGTCGGACCATTTGCCCGCATCAGCGCCATCAGCATCGGTCCGAGCGAAAATTCGCCGCGCTCCGCCCGCCGCGTCAGGTCACGCAGGTAGCCGCCGGCCGAGTTGATATGTCCGCCCCTTTCCAGAATGCAGGCGATCACCGTGGCGGCGTTTTCCGGCCCCATGACATCGCAGGCCAGCTGGTAGGCGCTGGGGCTGACGCCAAGAGTGGAACGGACGATGACGGCCGCGGCCATCAGATCGCGCCAGCTGCCGATGCCGCCGCCCGGTCCGTAAGCTATGATCTCAGGGCAGGCCTGCAGCACCATGGCGAGGGGGAAGGATTTCGGCGTCTCCCGCCACGGCTGCGGTTCTTCCTCCGGCTTTGCGCCCTGCTTCGTTTCGAAGCTTGGTTCAAGTTCAGATGTTGAGTGTGGGTTTGAATTATGTATGTGCCGACCGTTTTGGTTATCATTGGCGTCTGTTTTTTCTGTTTTCGACTTCAATTCCAGCGTCTTGACGATCAGTTCGCGGAAAGCTTCGAGATCCGCCAGCAGGCTTTCCATCTCGGCGACCGACGGGCGGCGCGGCAGGCTAGCGGAAAGCAGATTGAAATGCTTCTGCATCTCGATCCATCCGCCGGCAATTTCCTCTTCCAGCGCGATCTCGATGAGCTTGGTGATGTCACGCCGGCAAAGTGTCAGGCGCTCCCTCAGGCGCTTCCATTCGAGCTTGGCGGCCATCACCTGAGCCGCTTGCGCCTCGATCTCGCGAGCGCGCACAAGCAGTGGCGCCAGGCTGAAGCCAAAAGCCTCACCAAGCCCGCCCTCGCCGTTGCGGCGGGCAAAACGTTTCCCGTTTGGACTATCCCGCCGGATGATCAGGCCGGCTTCCACCAGCATCGCCAGGTTCCGCCGCAACGTCGTGCCGGCCATGCCATGCGTGCGCAGCGACAGCTGCTCGTTTGAGGGAAAGACGACGAAGCCGTTGGCCTCGGCAATCTCGTTCTTCGGGTAGAAGGTCAACAGCGCGTTGAGAACAGCCAGGGCACGGTCCGATACGCCGACCATGTCCTTTGCTTCGCAGAGCGCACGAAAAATCTTCCACTTGTCGACCGATGCGTCCGGATCGACCTTGCTGGCGCTTTCCTGACTTGCCAGCATGCCACGTGTCATCGATCGCCGCCCAAAGGGCGTCGATACATATTGAGGCTCCATGTCCCTCACCTTTTTTCAAGGCAAAAGAAACCTACCACCCAAAAGGATGCCGAAGACGCTTGACAGTGATTCGAGGAAGTGCGATTCTCAGATTGTCCAGATATGAGAAAGGCTTCCGCGGCGGCAACGTTCGGAGGCTTTTTTCTTTTGCGGCCTACTCTCCTGCTTGCAACTTGCCGGCCCGATAGGCTTCGTAAAGCTCATCGAGACGGCGTGAAATGTAAGCGCCGAAATCCGGCGCATCGCCGGTTTTCAACGCGATCGTGAAGGAATTGCCGGCGCTCTTGATTCGGCCGGCAATCTTGCCGCCGCTCTTCGGCTTCCAGTCATATTCCGTGGTTTCCGGCTTTGCCTCTTTCTTGGCGAGCTCGGCAACCAAAAGCTCGAAACGGCGGTCGCTCTCTTCCGCCATGAAACTTCCCGACGCGATGAGCTTCGCAAGCCGGGCGGCCGTCATCCCATTCCAGTCCTGGGCAAGCGCCATCCACCGGCGTCGCCCGATGCCGGGTGCGGCCCCGACCGACCTGACGATTTCTGCGGGAATAGCTTTTGCGACGGATATCAGCTTCGATAGCTCCGTTTTGTCCGTCGACAGCGCTTTCATGATGACCGGGCGCTCAAAACCCTTCAGCTCGAGATTGAGGGCAAAGACCGCGCGCTCGATATAAGAAAGGTTCCGACGCGCCGAATTCTCAATACCCTGCGCGATGACGACATCGGTATCGTCGAGCTTACGGACGATCGCCTGTACCTTGAGGCCGAGCAGTTTGACTGCCTGCAGACGGCGATGGCCGTAGGCGACCTGGTAGCGGGCCTCATCATTGGGATGGCGGCGAACGAGGATCGGCACCTCTTGGCCGTTCTCGGCAATCGACTGCACCAGCTCGTCTTCGATATCGAGGGGCTGGCCGGCAAGGCGGTCGCGGACGAAGGAGGAATCGATCAGATCAGGATCGAGCTCGACGACGCGTTCACCGGAGAGCAAAGCCTCCTGCATCGCCCTGCTCTCTTCCTCCATGCGGCCAAGGGTCAGCGCCATCGTCCGAACCGGCCCGGCTGATCCGCGCGAAGATGGTTCCTCGTAGTTGGCCGCGGCCAACTCCTGCGCCGTATCGTCGAAAAGACCTTTCAGGCGATCGCGTCTGCTCATGCTCGACCCCAGGCTTTGTGAATACCGGCGAGAACCTCGCCGTTGGCGGCATTGACCGATTCCAGCGCCCGGTCATAGGTCGAGCGGCGCACCTGCCCCTTCTCGATCTCGTAAAGCGTCTGCTTGGTCAGGCCGACATCGGCGATTGCCGTCGATTTGAGAATGGTCGCCGTCAAAACATCATCGCTGAAGAGGCCGCGCAGCAGCGCGACGATCTGCGACTGCGGCGCATCGAAGGGTTCGTGACGAGTGACGACATATTTGATGAAATCGTGCTGCAGATCGCCACCGGCCTTGCGCACCACGGAAAGCAGATCCGAGGTCATCAGCAGGAACTGCGACATGGAAGCGACATCGACCATCTGCGGATGGATGGTAATGAGCAGCGATGTGGCGGCACAAACGGCGCCAAGCGTCAGATAGCCAAGCTGCGGCGGGCAGTCGATCACCACGATATCGTAATCGGCCTCGACCTCGGCAATGGCAACGCCAACGCGACGGAAGAACAGCTCGCCCGGCCGCTGCCGGTCGTTCAGCGCCCGTGGCGTCTCATGCTCGAACTCCATCAGTTCAAGATTGCCCGGCACCAGATCCAAACCGTCGAAATAGGTCTTGCGGACGATCTCCTTCAGCGGCTTGCGGCCCTCATCGTAGCGAATTGCGCCATAGAGCGTATCGCCCTCGGAAAGATCGAATTCGGGCTGAACGCCGAGCATGGAGGAGAGCGAGGCTTGCGGATCGAGATCGATGGCAAGCACCCGGTAACCTGCCAGCGCCAGATACTGCGCCAGATAGAGCGTCGTCGTTGTTTTGGCCGAGCCGCCCTTGAAATTGGTTACGGCAACCGTCTGCAGCTTTTCGCCAGGGCGACGCCACGGCTGATAGGAAAGCGCGTCCTTCGGCTTGAGCTTCGCCATATACTGGCGCAATTCATTGATCTGGCCGAGCGTGTAGGAACGCCTACCATTCTGAGCAAGATCCGGCTGCGGTCCCTTGCCATCCAGCGAAAGCTGGCGAAGATAGCCGTCCGAGACGCCGATCATCTGGGCCGCCTCGCCAGAGGAGAATGTTCGTAGCGTCTTTTGCGAGAGCGGCGGAAACAGCTTGTCGCGGAGGAGCTTCAGTTGCCGCGAAAGCTGGTTCGCATGCCGCTCGATCCGTACATCTGTCGTCGATACGCTAATGTTGTCCAAAACACTCAATCCTTTTCGATGCGCTTTTCTGTCAACATAGCGTCAAAAAGCGTATCGAAAGTGACACGATTCGGGATTTGCAGCAACAACAGGGCTGAGATGCCGCCCACAGGCCGGGTTGGCCGCGGCCAACTCCCTGTCCCGCCCTTGCGGCGAGCCGGCTTTTTCGGCAAAACGCCAGGACTCACCGGGGAGCATCCGCTTGAAGCACATCCATATCATCGGTATCGGCACGGGCAACCCGGAACACCTCACAATACAGGCAATCAATGCGATGAACGCATCCGACGTGGTTTTCCTGCCGGTCAAGGGCGCCGGCAAGGAAGAACTCGCCGAGATCCGGCGGGAAATCTGTGAACGCTATATCACGCGGCCGGCTGGCAGGATTTCAGAGTTCGCCGTGCCGCAAAGGCAGGCGGCAGACAAGACCTATGTGCAGAGCGTCGATGCCTGGCACGGCGAGATTGCCAGCATCTATGAAGCGCTGATCTCCGGTCTCCCGGATGACGGCAGCGGCGCCTTTCTCGTCTGGGGTGATCCCAGTCTCTACGACAGCACGATCCGCATCGTCGAACGCGTACGGCATGAAAGCAGCCTTGATTTCGATTACACCGTCATTCCCGGCATCACCAGCATTCAGGCCCTGGCGGCCAGCCACAAAATCCCGGTCAACCTCGTCGGCAAACCGATCGAGATCACCACAGGACGCAGGCTGGCTCGGGACGGGCTTCTGAGCGACAGCACCATCGTCATGCTCGACGGCGAACAGGCTTTTGCAAAGATCGACGATCCCGATGCCGAGATCTTCTGGGGCGCCTATCTCGGTACCAAGGACGAGATCGTCAGATCAGGACGACTTGGCGATATCGCCACCGACATTCTGAGGCTCAGGGCCGAGGCCAGGCAACGGCACGGCTGGATCATGGACATCTATCTCCTGCGCAAGGGACGGGATTTCGAGGAATAGCGCTTCGAACCGTTTCCATCAGCTTTGCCGGCCGGGCCGCGATCATGTAAGAAGTGGCCAGAGGATCGAGAATGAACATTCAGGCCGCAAAGGCGAGCGACAGGACAGGCGAGGCGGATCTGCACGATCGCCCGGTGGCAGAGATGCGTAGGCGCGGTGCCTGCCCCGCGCTTGCCGCGCCCATGCCGACCGGCGACGGTTTGCTGGTCCGGCTGCGGCCGGCCGGCGGCGCTTTGACGCTGTCGCAATTCGCAAGTCTTGCCCGCTCAGCCGCGGCCCGTGGAAACGGCATTCTGGAAATCACCGCGCGCGGCAATCTGCAGATCCGCGGGCTGCGTGCTGCGACGGTCGGACCTCTCGCTGCCGATATCGATGCCGCCGGGATTATCGTGCCGGACGGGCCGGCGATCGAGACATCGCCGCTGCACGGCATCGACCCGGAAGAGCTAGGCGATCCGGCCGCAATGGACATGGCCTTGCGCAGCACGCTCCGCGATCAGCTTGCCTCGCCGCGGCTCGCGCCAAAACTCTCGCTCGTCGTCGACGGGGGTGGAACCTTCGGCTTGTCAGCACTGTCCGCCGATATCCGTGTCGTCGCGCAATCCCCCGCAGATTGGCTGGTCGCGATCAATGGCGACAGTGAAACCGCAATGGCCGTCGCGATCGGTTCTGCGGAGGCGGCGATATCGGCCGTCGGCGAAATTCTGAGCCTGTTGGCAAGTCTCGGGCAGGGCAGGCGGGCAAGGGATATCGATCCGGCGCTTCTGCGGACGCGTTTTCCCTCAATGGATGGCATTCGATCCATTCCGTCCCGCGCGGCAGCGATGCCGCTTGCCGGCTCACACGGGCTTAAGGACGGCAAAACCATACTCGGCGTCCGGCCGGAATTCGGACAGATGAGAGCCTCCGATCTGGTCGCTTTGCTCGATCTGGCAGCGGACCGCGGCGCAACAGCCATCCGGCTTGCGCCCGGTCGCGGTTTCTTCCTCATCGGGCTTCCTGCAGATACAGTGCCGGCTATGCAGATTGACGCAGCCGGACATGGCTTCGCCGCGCAACCTGGCGAGAACAGCGAGCATATCGCCGCCTGCGCCGGCGCCGGCGCCTGTGGCTCGGCCTTCTACGAGACACGAACTCTGGCGCGTCGCATCATTGCCGCGGCACCTGCCCTCTTCGACGGTTCGTTGACGCTGCATCTGTCCGGCTGCGCCAAGGGCTGCGCTCTCGCGCGGCCGGCGCTGACCCTGACCGGTTCCGCGGAGGGTTATGGGCTCATCCTCAATGGGCTTGCTGCGGATCAGCCGGACGAACGGATCGCTGGCGGTCGGATCGATTTCGCTATAGAGAGGCTCGCCCGGGCCATCGAAGACAACAAAGGCGCTGGCGAATCGACCGCCGCCTGCCTTACACGGCTTGGCGCAACCGGCGTTTCGAAGGCGCTGCGACAGGAATAGGAATGCCAGACTACGAATATATCCGCAGCGGCGATGCGATCTACGAGCGTTCCTTTGCGATCATCCGTGCCGAGGCCGATCTTTCGCGCTTCACCGACGATCAAGCCGAAATCGCCGTGCGCATGATCCATGCCTGCGGCCTGGTCGAGGCGGCCGAGCATTTCCTGTTCTCCGCCGATTTCGTCAGCGCGGCGCGCGACGCGCTGAAGGGCGGGGCGCCGATCTTCTGCGACGCGGAAATGGTATCCCAGGGCGTCACCCGGGCGCGGCTGCCGGCGCTGAACGAGGTGATCTGCACGCTGCGCGATCCCGCGACACCCGAGCTTGCGCGCGAGACCGGCAATACGCGCTCGGCTGCCGCCATGCATCTCTGGCTCGATCGGCTCGGCGGAAGCGTTGTTGCGATCGGCAATGCACCGACAGCGCTCTTCCATCTGCTCGAACTCCTGCGCGACGGCGCCCCGAAACCCGCGGCGATCCTCGGCATGCCCGTGGGCTTCGTCGGCGCGGCGGAATCGAAGGATGCATTGGCGGAGAATTCCTACGGCGTCCCCTTTGCCATCGTCCGCGGCCGGCTCGGCGGCAGCGCGATGACGGCTGCGGCCATCAATGCATTGGCGAGGCCAGGCCTATGACGACAAGCGGCCGTCTTATCGGCGTCGGCACCGGGCCCGGCGATCCGGAGCTCCTCACCCTCAAAGCCGTGCGCGCCATCGAAGGCGCGGATGTGATCGCCTATTTCGCCAAGCAGGGCAGGGGCGGCAACGGCAAGGCGATCGTCGACCCGCTGCTGAAGTCCGGGGTGACGCTGCTGCCGCTCTTTTACCCGGTGACGACCGAGATCGACAAGAACGACGAACGCTATCAGAGGCTGATCACCCAATTCTACGATCTGTCTGCCAAAGCGGTCGCCGGGCATCTCGATGCCGGCCTGACCGTCGCCGTTCTCAGCGAAGGCGATCCGCTCTTCTACGGCTCCTATATGCACCTGCATGTCAGGCTTTCCACGCGCTATCCGACGGAAGTAATCCCGGGCATCAGCGCCATGTCGGGCTGCTGGTCGCTGGCGGGCATGCCGATCGTCCAGGGCGACGACGTGCTTACCGTACTGCCCGGTACGATGGCCGAGACCGAGCTGACGCGCCGCCTTGCCGATACGCAAGCCGCCGTCATCATGAAGGTCGGCCGCAACCTGCCGAAGATCCGCCGGGCGCTGGCGGCGGCCGGCCGGCTTTCGGAAGCCGTCTATGTCGAGCGCGGCACCATGGCGAATGCGGCGATGGAAAAGCTTGCCGACAGAACCGACGGCGATGCGCCGTATTTTTCGCTCGTGCTGGTGCCGGGCTGGGAGGGCAGCCGATGAGCGGCAGGCTTTTCGTGATCGGCACCGGTCCCGGCAACCCCGAGCAGATGACGCCGGAAGCGCTGGGCGCTGTCGATGCGGCGACGGATTTCTTCGGCTACGGACCTTATCTCGACAGGCTGCAGCTCCGCCACGATCAGCTGCGGCATGTCTCGGACAATCGCGAGGAGCTCGACAGGGCAGGGGCAGCACTCGCCATGGCAGCGGATGGCGCCAAGGTCTGCGTCGTCTCCGGCGGCGACCCCGGCGTCTTCGCCATGGCTGCCGCGGTCTGCGAAGCGATCGAGAACGGGCCGGCCGCATGGCGCGCGGTCGATCTCATCATCCTGCCCGGCATCACGGCGATGCTGGCCGTAGCAGCAAGAGCAGGCGCTCCGCTTGGCCACGACTTCTGCGCCATTTCGCTGTCAGACAATCTAAAGCCTTGGAATATAATAGAAAACCGTCTTGTATTGGCTGCAAAGGCGGGCTTCGTCATCGCCCTCTACAATCCGATCAGCCGGGCGCGGCCCTGGCAGCTCGGCGAAGCCTTCAAGCTGTTGCGTGACCATCTGCCTGCAGGAACGCCGGTTATTTTCGGGCGCGCGGCCGGGCGGCCGGACGAACGCATCGCCGTCCAGCAGCTGTCGCAGGCAGATGCGTCGATTGCCGATATGGCGACCTGCATCATCATCGGCTCGGCGGAGACACGCATCGTCACACGGCCAGGCCGGCTGGACCTCGTCTATACGCCGCGCTTCATGGCGGGGAGAAACAGGTGATCGATCGCCGCCAGCGCCGCCTCGACAGTGTCGACCGCCTTGACGATCGAGGCCGGGGCGCGCGCGACCATCATCACCTCGATGCCGAGCAGACGGGCTGCCTCGATCTTCGCATAGGTGGCCGCACCGCCGCTGTTCTTGGCGACGATGACGTCGATGTGGTGCTGCCTCAGCAGATCGCATTCCCTTTCCAGCGTGAACGGACCCCGATCAAGGACATAGTCGACATTATCAAGCGCAAGCGGCGGTTCGACGGGATCGACACTGCGGACGAGGTAGTGATGTTGCGGTGCGGCTTTCGCATGATGGGCACCCTGCCGGCCCGTCGCCAGGAAGACATGGCGGGGGGAGGGACCGAGCGCTTCGATGGCAGCCGGAATGCTCCGTACGTCCCGCCAGCGATCGCCGGCCATGCGCTGCCATTCGGGACGGCGCAGAGCGATCGCGGCAATAGAGGTGGTCTCGGCCGCAAAAGCGGCATTGGACGAAATGCGCTCGGCGAAGGGGTGCGTAGCGTCGATCAACAGATCATATCCGCCGGCCTTCAGGAAATCGGCGAGAGCCGCAGCGCCGCCGAAACCGCCGATGCGAACCGGAACAGGCTGCACGGCCGGTTTTTCGGTGCGGCCGGCAAGCGACAGCAGAACATCGCAATCGTCACGCGCCGCCAGCGCCTCGGCCAGCAGCCGCGCCTCGCTGGTGCCGCCGAGGATCAGGATGCGGGGTCTTCCCATGTCTGATGTCTCTCCTTCGTCCGGCCAGCGCTGGCTGACTATTATCGGCATCGGCGAAGATGGTCCAGAAGGGCTGGGCGAGGAGGCAAGGAGGCTGATTGCGACCGCGCCCGCCGTCTTCGGCGGCGCGCGGCACCACGCGCTTGCTGCATCGCTGATCACAGGCGAAAGGCTTTCCTGGCAGAGCCCGTTCGAGCGCTCGGTCGACGCTATCCTCGAAAGGCGCGGCACGCCGGTTGTTGTGCTCGCCTCTGGCGATCCCTTTCTCTATGGCGTCGGCGCGACGCTCTCCCGCCATGTGGCGGCCGAAGAGATGCGCACCATCCCCGCACCCTCGGCCTTCAGCCTTGCCGCGTCCCGCCTTGGCCGGCCGCTGCAGGACGTCGTGACGATCTCGCTGCATGGAAGGTCGATCGATCTGATCCGGCCGCATCTGCACCCCGGGCGGCACATCATCGCGCTGACCTCGGACGAGAAGGGGCCTGGAGATCTAGCTGCCCTGCTGACTGCTGCTGGCTTCGGTCAGTCACGACTTACAGTGCTCGAGGCGCTGGGCGGCGTTCGGGAGCGGCAGAGAAGTGCTACGGCGACGGATTTCGACCTTCTGGACATCGATCCCCTGAATGTCTGCGCCGTCGATATCGCGGCAGGGGAGGGGGCTCGCATCCTGCCTTTTGCCGCCGGGCTCGAAGACGAGTTGTTCGAGCATGACGGACAGATCACCAAGCGTGAAATCCGGGCGATGACGCTTTCGGCGCTCGCGCCGCGTCACGGCGAACTGCTCTGGGATATCGGCGCGGGCTCGGGCTCGATCGGCATCGAATGGATGCTGGCCGATCCCAGCCTGAAGGCAATCGCCGTCGAACGGTCGCCGGAACGGGCCGCACGTGTCGCCCGCAACGCATCCGCCTTCGGGGTGCCGCATCTTGCCGTCATTGAAGGTAAGGCGCCCGGTGCGCTGAAGGGCCTGCCGGAACCGGACGTGATCTTCCTCGGCGGTGGCGGCAGCGAGCCGGGTGTTGTCGATGCCGCGATTGCCGCGCTGAAGCGGGGAGGACGGCTCGTTGCCAATGCTGTGACGCTGGAGATGGAAGCGGTACTGCTCGCCGAACATGCCAAACGCGGCGGCTTCCTCACGCGGATCGAAATATCGCGCGCCCAGCCCGTCGGCGGCATGACCGGCTGGCGGCCGGCTATGCCGGTGACACAGTGGCGCTGGACGAAAGGATGACAAGATGACGGTGCATTTCATCGGTGCGGGACCAGGTGCTGCGGATCTGATCACGGTGCGTGGCCGCGATCTCATCGCCCGATGCCCGGTCTGCCTTTATGCCGGCTCGATCGTCTCGCCTGAACTGCTGCAATATTGTCCGCCGGGCGCACGTATCGTCGATACGGCGCCGATGTCGCTCGACGAGATCGAGGCGGAATATCTTCGCGCTGCTGCGGTTGGCCGGGATGTCGCCCGGCTGCATTCCGGCGATCTCTCGGTCTGGAGTGCGGTCGCCGAGCAGGTGCGCCGGCTTCAAAAGCATGGCATCGACTATACGATGACACCTGGCGTCCCGGCCTTTGCCGCCGCAGCCGCAGCGCTTGGCCGAGAGCTGACGATCCCGGCTGTGGCCCAAAGCCTAGTGCTGACCCGCGTTTCCGGCCGCGCGTCACCGATGCCGAACGACGAGACACTCGCGAAGTTCGGCATGACGGGCGCCACGCTGGCGATCCATCTGGCCATCCACGCACTGAAGCAAGTGGTCGAAGAGTTGACGCCGCTTTACGGCGTCGACTGCCCGGTCGCAATCGTCGTCAAGGCCTCCTGGCCGGACGAGCGCATCCTGCGCGGCACGCTCGCCGATATCGAAGTAAAGGTTGCCGCCGAACCGATCGAACGCACAGCGATCATCTTCGTCGGCCCCTCGCTGGCAGTGGAGGATTTCCGCGAAAGCTCACTCTATGATCCGGCCTATCAGCGCCGGTTCAGAGGTAGAGAGTAGCGTCAGGCGACCGCGCGGCTTTTAGACCCGCGCGCTGAGATACTCCATGCTGGCGCGCAGCGCACTGGCCGGATCCTTCAGCGCATGCACCTCCGCCGCGAAGGGCTCGAAGGAGAACGGGCCGGTATAACCCGCCTGCAGCAGCGCCCTGACCTGCCCGGCATTGTCGAGCAGGTCGTCGGCATTGACCAGGACGCGGTGGGAATCGCGCATATCGGCAACGGAAACAGCCGGATCGTCGACGCCGGAGATGTGCACAAGGCCGGTCAGTTGCGGAAAGGTCGCGGCTTCGCCGGCAAGGTGATGGTGGAAGGTATCGTGGACGAGCCTGAAGGTCGACTGCGCGCCGAGTTCCTCGATCGCGTCGGCCGCCTCGGTCTTCGAGCGCAGCGAGCAGATCTCGAAACCGAGCGGCTCGACGAGACCGATAATGCCGGCTTCCTCTAGCATCGGCTTCAGCGCAATCAGAGACTGGCGGAGATTGGCCTGCCGTTCGCCATCGGCGCAGCCGGTGCCGTCGTTCTTCGGAACGAGGACGAGCGCCTTGGCGCCCGACGCGCCGGCATAATCGATCAGCTCCTGCGCTTCGGCGGCTCTTGTCGCGTTCCACTCATTGAAGCGCTGCAGGGCATTGATCGAGATGATCGTCAGGCCATGGCGGGCAGCCGCTTGCCTGATCACCTCGGGTTTGGTGCCGTCGAGAATGGCATTGCCGGAAAGGTCGTTGCGGATCTCGACGGCATCGATGCCGAGCGATCTGGCCAGTGCGAAAAAATCGTCGATGGCAAGCGACGGTGCGGCCATATGGTTGAGCGCAAAACGGATCGAAGTCATGACTGCTATCTCCTCCTCATCTCCGCGTCAGGGCGGAGCGGTCCTCGTGAATGGGTCCCGCGAATCTCTATCGGAATTCGCGTCGTAATCCATCCGCCATCGCCGGTACTCGCTTTCATTGCTGAGAGAATTTCGAGCGAAATGATGTAATTCCATCATTCCTCAGATGTTCTCCGAAATATGAATATCGAAAGGCAGGAAGAGCTGCCCGGGAACAGCCGTTTCGCCGTTTTCGATGGCGCCTGTCATCAGCACCATCAATTCCTTGCAGAGGGCGGGCAGGGGGGTGCCGATCGCCATGGCGACGATATCGTCGGCAAGACCGGCTTTGCTGTCGGGCGTCAGCTCGTTGACCACGAGGACGATCTTGCCGCCGACACCTTCTTCGCGGAATGCCGAAATCGCCCCCTCCATGCCGCCGCCGCAGACATAGAGGCCGACGAGATCGGGATGTTTCTGCAGAAGCGTCAACGTCGCCTCATGGGTGATCTCGGGCGTGTCCAGATTGATCAGCGTGTCGACGACATCGAACTCAGGCGCATTCTCGCGAAAATAGGAGCGGAAGCCGATTTCCCGCAGTTCATGTCCGTGGAACCGGTGGCTGCCGACGAAGCAGGCGATCTTGCCAGGTCCGCGTGCCGTGCGCGCGATCGTCCAGGCGGCGGTGCGCCCGACCTTGCGGTTGTTGACGCCGACATAGGCATTGCGCACGCCCGAGGCGAAATCGGAGAGCAGCGAGAAGACCGGGATCCCTTTTTCCTTCAGTCCTTCGATGGCGGTCGTGACCGCAGGGTAATCGGGGGCAACGAGAGCAACGGCCTGGTTGCGGGCACCGAGCGCCTTCAGCTTCTCGACGATCGCTGCCGGTGTCGAGGCCGAAGGAAAGTCGATCTGAGTCTGGATGCGGGCGCTCGTTACCGCGCGCGCTGCGGTTTCGATCTCACGCACGAAGCTCTGATAGAAGGGCTGCGTCGGCTTCTGCAGCAGGAAGGCGAGCTTGTATTGCGGCAGGTCCTCGAAGACGCGCTGCTTGATCAGGCCGACAGCGTGATAGCCGATCGACTGTGCTGCATCATAGACCCGTCGCGCTGTTTCCTCGCGCACCCGGTGGCGCGCGTTGAGAACGCGGTCGACGGTGGCGACACTGACGCCCGAGGCGCGGGCAAGATCGGATATGGTGGGACGGCGCATGGGCGTTCTGGGCGTTCCTGATGGATTCGATCATAAATGCAAGCCATTCATGATGGCTTTTGATAGATTATATCAAGCCTGCATTGAGTGGTTTCCAAAGTCAACCTATTCTCCCAGGCAAGGGTATAACGGGAGGCGGATCATGGCGACCCAGACAAAGAAACGTGACTACGACCTTCTCGGCGAAAGCGGCCGCACGGCCGTCGAGACGGGGCTGGCGGCAGCCGAATGGTATCACACCGATATTCCGCGCAAGGAGATGAAGGCTTTGATGCAGCGCTCCGATGCGCCGGCGATCCGCGACACGGCCCTCTGGCTCGGCGCCATGGCAGTCTTTGCAGGGCTCGGCATTTATTTCTGGGGCTCGTGGATCGCACTCCCCTTCTTCCTCGGCTATGGCGTGCTCTACGGCTCGGCCTCCGATAGCCGCTGGCACGAATGCGGCCATGGCACCGCCTTCAAGACGCGCTGGATGAACGATGTCGTCTACCAGATCGCCTGCTTCATGATCATGCGCAATCCGGTGACCTGGCGCTGGAGCCATGCGCGCCACCATACCGATACGGTCATCGTCGGCCGCGATCCCGAGATCGCCGTGATGCGGCCGCCCGATCTGTTGCGGCTGGTCCTCAATTTCTTCGGCATCCTCGACGCCTGGCATGCGATCGTCGATATGCTGCGCAATGCCTTCGGCGGCGTCAGCGCGGCGGAAAAGACGTTCATCCCGGAGATGGAGCAGCCGAAGGCCATCCGCATCGCCCGCATCTGGCTGGCGATCTATCTGGCCACGATCGCAGCCGCGATCGCCATGGGTTCGATCCTGCCGCTGATGCTGATCGGCCTGCCGCGCCTCTACGGCGCCTGGCACCATGTACTGACCGGGCTGCTGCAGCATGGCGGTCTTGCCGACAATGTGACTGACCACCGGCTGAACAGCCGCACGGTCTATATGAATCCGATCAGCCGCTTCATTTACTGGAACATGAACTACCACGTCGAACATCACATGTTTCCGATGGTGCCTTACCATGCGCTGCCTAAGCTGCACGCGATGATCAAGCACGACCTGCCGGCGCCAAGCCCGTCGATCTGGTCCGGCTATCGCGAGATGATCCCGGCCTTCCTGCGCCAGCTGCGCAACGAGGATTATTTCCTGAAGCGCGAACTGCCGGCCACCGCGCGGCCCTATCGCGAGGAATTCCACAACGAGCTGGCCCCGGCCGCGCAATAAAGACAATCAAGGGAGGATAAGATGAGCGGAAATTGGATTCAGGTCTGCGACAAGGACGAGATCGACGAAGAGGATGTTATCCGCTTCGATCACGACGGGCGCACATTCGCGGTCTATCGCAGCCCGGACGACGAGTTTTTCGCGACCGACGGGCTCTGCACGCATGAACATATCCATCTCGCCGACGGGCTTGTCATGGATGAGATCATCGAATGTCCGAAGCATAACGGCCGCTTCAACTACAAGACGGGCGAAGCCAAGGGCGCGCCGGTCTGCGTCAATCTCAAGACCTATCCGGTCAAGATCGAAGACGGCGCCGTCTTCATCTCGCTCTGAGGGAGGCCGGCATGGCTCATTACGTCATCCTGGGCGCCGGCGAATGTGGTGCGCGCGCCGCCTTCGCCTTGCGGGAAAAGGGCTTTGCCGGCGAGATAACGCTGGTCGGCGCCGAGCCGCTTCTGCCCTATGAGCGGCCGCCGCTTTCGAAGGCCGGTTTCACCGATGAAAGCGATCCGAAATTCATCGCCGCGGCGGAAAAATATATTGAAAACGGCATCGGGCTGCTGACCGGCCTCGAGGCAAGAAATCTCGACACCGCATCCAGGAGCGTCACGCTTTCGGACGGGACGGCGCTCTCCTACGACAAGCTTCTGCTTGCGACGGGCGCTGCAGCGCGTTCGTTCCCCGGCGCGCCGGAGGGCAGCCGGCATACTTGCTCGCTGAGGACGCATCACGATGCGGCAGCACTGCGTGACGCAATGAAGCCGGGCCGGCATATCGCCATCATCGGCGGTGGCTTCATCGGCCTGGAACTTGCGGCAACGGCGCGGCTGCTCGGCGCCGAGGTCACCGTCATCGAAGGGCTGGAACGCGTGCTGAAGCGTGGCGTGCCGGAAGAGATCGCCCTTCTGCTCACCGAGCGCCATCGCGCTGAAGGCGTCGATATCCGCTGCGGCGTCTCCATCGAGGCGCTGGTCGAGGAAAGCGGAAAAGCCCTGATCAGATTGTCGACCGGCGAGGCGATCGAAGCCGATCTCGTCCTCGTCGGCATCGGCGCCCGGCCGAATGTCGAGATCGCCGAAAGGGCCGGGCTGGCGATCGACAATGGCATTGCCGTCGACACCTATCTCCAGACTTCCGCACCTGATGTCTTTGCGGCCGGCGACTGCTGCTCCTTTCCGCTGTCGATCTATGGCGGCCGGCGGGTGCGGCTCGAATCCTGGCGCAATGCCCAGGAGCAGGGCACATTGGCCGCGGCCAACATGCTCGGCCTCAACCAAGCCGTTTCGGCAGTGCCGTGGTTCTGGTCGGATCAGTATGACATGACGCTGCAAATATCAGGCCTTGCCGAAGGGGCCGCCACGCATCAGCGCCGCGAGCTCGGCGCAGGCGCCTTCATTCTTTTCCATCTCGACGCCGACGGACGCTTGATCGCTGCAAGCGGCATCGGGCCGGGCAATACTGTGGCACGCGACATCAGGCTCGCCGAAATGCTGATCGCGGCGCGCGCCCATCCGAACCCGGCAGCACTCGCAGCCAGCGACATCAAGCTGAAATCCCTGCTGGCCGCCTGAGCCGCCCGATATTTTCAAAGGAAGTGATGATGAAGAAACATAGACGCGCAACCGTCGCCGATCTGCTTGCGGAAAAAGGCAAGCGCCAGCTCACCATGCTGCGCGTCACCTCGCTGGAGGAAGCGGATGCCGCCGAAAAGGCGGGGATCGACATCGTCTCCGTGCCGCCTTCGCTGCTCGGGCCGGCCTTTCGCGAGATCGCCCCCACTCTCTTTGCCATTCCGGGGCTCGAATATGGCGACCATGTCTCGGCGGAAGACTATCTGCGTGCGGCCTTCGCGGCGCTCAAGGCAGGAGGTGATGCGGTCTATTGCGCCGCAAGCCTGCAGACGATCCGGCGCATGCGCGACGAAGGCATCCCGGTCTGCGGCCATCTCGGGCTGATCCCTTCAAAAGCGACCTGGACCGGCGGCTTCCGTGCCGTCGGCAAGACGGCGGCGAGTGCGGCCGAAATCTGGCGGCAGACCAAGGCGCTGGAAGAGGCCGGCGCCTTCGCCGCCGAAATCGAAGTCGTGCCTGGGGATGTCGCTGCCGCGATCAGCAGCAACACCTCGATGCTGATGATCTCCATGGGGGCTGGCAGCGGCTGCGACGCCCAATATCTCTTCGCCGACGACGTGCTCGGCGCCAATCGCGGCCACACTCCGCGCCACGCAAAGATCTATCGCGACTTTGCCGCCGAGCACGATCGGCTGCAGCGCGAGCGCATCGCCGCCTTCACGGAATTTGCCGAGGATGTCAGGACCGGCACCTATCCGGAAAAGCGCCATCTCGTCGGTATCGACGACGCCGAACTGGAGATCTTCCTGCAGCGGCTGAAAAGCGAGGCGGGCAATAGCTGAGGGCAAAACGAGTTGCCTCGATGATGTGGGAAGCGCCGCAAAGGCGCTTCCTCTCCATTGGCTTCCGTCCCGGCCTGTGTCAGGAATTATCCGTTCGATTCATTCGGAACGGAGTATTCGGTCCCCTGTGACGATCGGCTTTGCGCATGCGGAATTGATTGCGGTGCTCGTCGCGGTGACGGGGGACGAACCGCGCGTGATGACCATCCGTTCCGGCAATGCGCTGCCCTCTGGTCCTTTCGAAATGGGGCATCGCACCCTGCAATCGGGCCTGCGCGAATGGGTGCAGGAGCAGACGGAACACCCTGTCGGCTATCTCGAACAGCTTTATACTTTCGCCGACCGCGACCGGAACAACGACATCCCAGGCGGGCGGACGATCTCGATCAGCTATCTTGGCCTCGTCAACGAGCAGTCGGGCGCCGGCCGGCCGGGATGGCACGGCTGGTACGAATATTTCCCTTGGGAAGACCACCGGCAGGGCCGGCCAGTCGTGCTTGACGAGATCATGGCGCGTCTGAGGAGCTGGGCCGATGCCGATCCGGCAAGGCGTGACCATCGCCATCGCCGCGCGGATTTCACCTTCGGCCTCGACGGCGGCGGCTGGAACGAGGATCTGGCACTCCAGCGCTACGAACTGCTTTACGAGGCGGGGCTCGTCTCGGAAGCCGGATGCGGGGCCGAGGCCAATCTCGGCCGTGCGATGTTTGCCGATCACCGCCGTATTCTCGCGACCGGAATCGCCCGGCTGCGCGCCAAGATCAAATACCGCCCTGTCGTCTTCGAACTGATGCCGGAGAGCTTCACGCTGCTCCGACTCCAGCGCACCATCGAGGCGCTCGCGGGGCTGACACTGCACAAACAGAACTTCCGCCGTCTCATCGAACAGCAGGATCTCGTCGAGGAAACCGGCGGAACCGAAAGCGAAACCGGCGGCCGGCCGGCCAAGCTGTTCCGCTTTCGTTATACCGTGCTCGAAGAACGGGCGCTCGCAGGAACGAAATTACCGCTCTCCCGCAATTGACATATGCTCACCGTGAGAATATCTCTTCGCCTATGATATGCTCAAATGGAGCATAATTAGGAGCCGGTCATGAATTATCCTGTTTCCGCATCCTCGCTCTACGAGCGCGTCAGCCGCGTCATTCCCAAAGCCGAATGGATGACGTTCGAAAACGACGTCGACGCGATCCTCGAGCTCAAGCGCCGCCGCAACGCCGTCATTCTCGCGCACAACTATCAGACACCGGAGATCTTCCACGGCGTGGCCGATATCGTCGGCGACAGCCTGGCGCTCGCCCGCAAAGCAATCGAGGTCGATGCCGATGTCATCGTGCTTGCCGGCGTGCATTTCATGGCCGAGACCGCCAAGCTGCTGAACCCCGAGAAAACCGTGCTGATCCCCGACCTCGGCGCCGGCTGTTCGCTGGCGGATTCGATCACGCCCGAGGATATCGCGCTGCTGCGCCAGGCTCATCCCGGCGTGCCCATCGTCACCTATGTCAACACCTCGGCCGCGGTAAAGGCTGCCTCCGACATCTGCTGCACCTCGGGCAATGCCAAGCAGGTGGTTGAATCGCTCGGCGTGCCGAAGGTGCTGATGATCCCGGACGAATATCTGGCGCGCAATGTCGCCCGCGAGACTGATGTCGAGATCATCGCCTGGCACGGCCATTGCGAGGTGCATGAACTCTTCACCGCCGAGGACGTGCGCCAGCTGCGCGAAAACCATCCGGGCGTCACGGTGCTCGCCCATCCCGAATGCCCGCCCGAGGTGGTGGCCGAAGCCGATTTCGCCGGCTCCACCGCCGTGATGTCGGACTATGTCGGCAGGCAGAAGCCGGCCCGCGTCGTGCTGCTCACCGAATGCTCGATGAGCGACAATGTCGCCGTGCACCATCCCGATGTCGAATTCATTCGCCCCTGCAATCTCTGCCCGCATATGAAGCGCATCACGCTGGCCAATATCCGCGCGGCACTCGAGGAAAACCGTCACGAGGTGACCGTCGATCCGGCGATTGCGGTGGCCGCACGCCGTGCCGTCGAGAGGATGCTGGCGATATGACCGAGATTTTCGGGCATCTTGCCGGACGCACGGTGATCGTCGGCAGCGGGCTTGCGGGATTGATGACCGCGCTGACACTGGCGCCTGAACCTCCCGTGATCGTCACTCGCGCGGCCCTTGGCGCGGAGACGTCGAGCGCCTGGGCGCAAGGCGGCATCGCCGCCAGCATGGGCGCCGACGATAGCGCGGCGCTGCATCTTGCCGATACGCTTGCGGCCGGCGACGGGCTCTGCGATCCCATGATCGCCGCCGGGATCATCGCCGAGGCCCCGGCGGCGATCGCCGCGCTGGAACAAGCCGGCGTCCGTTTCGACCGGAATGCCGCGGGCGAACTCTCGCTCGGGCTGGAGGCGGCCCATAACCGCCGCCGCATCGTCCATGCCGAAGGCGACGGCTCAGGTGCTGCGATCATCGCCGCGATGATCGAGGCGGTGATGAAAACGCCAGCTATATCAGTACTCGAAGGCTTCGAGGCGCGGCGGATTCTGATGGACGGCCAGCAGGTCGCCGGTCTGCTTTGCGCGACCGCCAAAGGGGCCGTCATTCTGCCGACATCGAAGGTGGTGCTCGCCACCGGCGGAATTGGCGGGCTTTACGACGCGACCACCAATCCGATGGGTAATTTCGGTCAGGGGATCGCGCTCGCGGCAAGGGCCGGCGCCGCACTCGCCGATATGGAATTCGTCCAGTTCCATCCGACGGCGCTCGATTCGCGCCGCAGGCCGCTGGCGCTCATCAGCGAGGCGGTGCGCGGCGAGGGGGCTTTGCTCGTCAACGAACGAGGCGAACGGTTCATGGCCCGCATATCAGGCGCCGAACTTGCACCGCGTGACGTGGTGGCGCGTGCGATCAGCGCCGAAATCGCCCGCAGCGGCAGGGTCTTCCTCGATGCCCGCGCTGCTCTCGGCAGCCGCTTCACCCCCCGTTTTCCTGTCATTTCCGCCCTTTGCGGCGAGGCCGGCATCGACCCGGCGAAAGATCTCATTCCAGTGCGCCCGGCCGTTCACTATCACATGGGCGGTGTGGCCGCGGATGCAAATGGCCGCAGCTCGGTTCCCGGTCTCTGGGTTGCCGGCGAGGCGGCCTCGACCGGCCTGCATGGCGCAAACCGGCTTGCCAGCAATTCACTGCTGGAGGCGGCTGTCATGGGCATGCGGGCGGCGCGCGACATATCAGGCGCGCCCGCAAGTGCCGCCGGCGCGATCTTCGCCGAGAGACTGCAGGCGCCGGCCGATGCATCGCTCATCCGGCCGATCGTCTCGCGTCATCTCGGCGTGTTGCGCAATGCCGGCGCCATTCATGGCGCGATCGCCGCACTGCTGCCGCTTGCCGAAGGCAACGGCCCTGCCGCCGATCCGGCCATCGTCGCCCTGCTGATCGCCGTCTTTGCCAGCCTGCGGATGGAATCGCGCGGCGCCCATGCCCGCACCGATTTTCCGCTGAAGCTCGCCAACGCCAACCGGCGCCAGATGTGCCTTTCCGATGTTCTCGAGATCGCCCGCGCGACGCCGCCCTATGCCCTTGCAAGGAGTGCCTGAGATGAGCCTTGTTCCCCTTCCGCGCCTGATCGTCGAGCCGCTGGTGCGCGCCGCCCTGCTCGAAGATCTCGGTCTTGCCGGCGATATCACCTCGGCATCGGTCATCCCCTGCCATCATCGCTCGACGGTGGTGATGGCGGCGCGTCAGCCGGGCGTGATCGCCGGTCTCGATGCCGCCGAACTCGCTTTCGCTCTCGTCGATTCCGAGATCGCCATGCGCCGCCATCTTCAGGATGGCGACGCGGTCAAGCCCGGCGACGTGATCGCCACCATCGAAGGCCCGTCGCGTGGCCTGCTGAGCGCCGAGCGCACCGCGCTGAATTTCCTCGGCCATCTCTCCGGCATTGC
Source organism: Rhizobium aouanii (assembly GCF_037002925.1). Classification (NCBI taxonomy): domain Bacteria; kingdom Pseudomonadati; phylum Pseudomonadota; class Alphaproteobacteria; order Hyphomicrobiales; family Rhizobiaceae; genus Rhizobium; species Rhizobium aouanii. The sequence continues at coordinate 124,554 of NZ_JBAMYD010000004.1, read as the reverse complement.
GACTGTGACGGCTGAGATTGCCGCCGCCATCCGCGGCACGAGAGCCTCCGTCGCCTGTACGCGCAAGACGACGCCGGGCCTCAGAGCGCTGGAAAAATATGCAGTGCGGGCCGGCGGCGGCATGAACCACCGTTTCGCGCTTTATGACGCCGTGCTGATCAAGGATAATCACGTCGCCATCGCCGGCGGCGTCGCTGAAGCGATCCGCCGGGCAAGGGCCGGCGTCGGCCATATGGTGAAGATCGAGGTCGAGGTGGACACCCTCGATCAGCTGCGTGAAGCAATGGAGACCGGCGTCGACGCCGTGCTGCTCGACAATATGACGCCGGATCAGTTGCGCGAGGCCGTCGCCATCGTCGCCGGCCGGGCGATCACCGAGGCCTCCGGCCGCGTCACGCCGTCAACGGCTGCCGCAATCGCCGCTTCCGGTGTCGACCTCATTTCCGTCGGCTGGCTGACACACAGCGCCCCGGTGCTGGATATCGGGCTCGATTTCGTCGAGGCCGCGGCCGCGACGGAGGTTAGCCCGAAACGGATTGCACAGGTGCTGTGATCCCTCATGCCTGCTTCGGCTGGGCTTCCTTGTCGCTGTCGAATTCCAGCAGTTCGATCATTACGCCGAGATCGGGCACCGTGTCGTAATAGGCATAGCGCCCGTGGCCACCGTCGAATTCGCCACGCTGGAGCAGACGGTGGCCCTTGTCTTCGAGATAACGGTTTCGCGCGGTGAGGTTCTTCGTCTTGAAGGCGATGTGGTGGCAGCCGGGGCCTTTCTCCTCCAACAGATCGCGCCAGGCGCTCTTTTCCGGACCGGGCTGCAGGAACTCGACGTCGATATTGCCGAACTTGAACATGATGATGCGGCAGCCGACCTCGGCGGGCTTGCCGTTGTAGATCGCCTGCGCCTCATCCGGCTCGGCGGCCTTGCCTTCCGGCGGCACCGGTTTGCCAGTGAGTTCCGAAAACCAGGCAGCGGATTTCTGCACATCGTCGGTCACGAAGCAGATCTGCATGACGGCATCTTCGTCGAGCAAACGCTTGTCCATCGGTATTTCCTTTCTGTGATGGGGCGGGACGGTCCGTGTCCCTGAAACGAACCGCCCCTCCGGGAGAAACCTCGAGCCAAAACCGCTTAGCCGAGAATGGTCTTGTAGTTTTCCTTGATCTTGGCGATCGCGTCATCGACCCTCATGCCGGGATCGCTCCAGAAGTTGAAGGCCACGTCCCAGATCGAGTTCTCCCAGTCGGCATCACTGATGGCGTGCGGGTTCTGTACCTGATGCTTCGGATCAGCGACGATGCGAAGCACTTCCTTGGAGCAGGCGTCGAGACTGTCCTGCGGCGCGTCAAGGCGTACCGGCGTCGAGCCCTTAGCCTTGGCAAATTCCGCTTGGACATTCGGATCGACGACGATCGAGGCGAAGTTGAGTTCGGCCTTGTCCTTATCGTCGGGCTGGCCGCCGAGCAGCCCCCAGCTGTCGACGCTGGCAGCCACGGCTTTTGCGCCGGGGATCTGGATACAGCCGAAATCCTTTCCGGCGGTCTTGCCGGCCGCCAGCCATTCGCCCTTCATCCAGTCGCCATGGATCTGCATCAGCGCCTTGCCTGTTATGACGAGGTTGGTGGTGAGGTTCCATTCGCGGTTGGCCGAGCCTTCGTCGGCCGCCTGCTGGAATTTGCGCAGATAGTCGAACACCTGGCGGAATTCCGGCGTATCGAAGACGGCGGGATCGGGCTTTTCACCATAGATCTTGTTGAAGAAGTCCGGTCCGCCGATCGTCGCCGCCAGCGCATGGGTGAGGTAACCCACCTGCCATTGCTGGCCGCCGACCGCCAGCGGAATGACGCCGGCCGCCTTGATCTTGTCGAAGTCGGCAAACATTTCGTCGAGCGATTTCCAGGCCGTCGGATCGATGCCGACTTTCTTGGCGACATCCATATTGTAATAGACCATGCCGTCGATGTGCAGCGCGGTCGGCACCTTCATCACCTGATCGTCGACGACCATCGAATGGGCCACCGCATCCGGATACTTGTCCGGGTAGCCATGCTCCTTGAAGAAATCCGTCAGCGGCCGGCCGAGACCGGCTTTCGTCAGGTCGCGATAGACGCCGGGATTTGACTCCATGAACAGGTTCGGCGGATTGCCGCCGGCAACGAGGTTCATCAGGTTGACGTTGGAGCCGGTGTCGTGCGGAATGGCGATGTCGGTCCAGCTGTCGCCTTTGGCCTCCAGGTTCTTCTTGAGCACGTTCAGCGCCGCCACTTCAGGCGGCGCCGACCAGGTGTGGTAGATCACGAGATCGGTCGCGTGCGCGCTTAAGGGGACGGCGCCCGCAAGCATGGCGGCGGTGATGCCGGCAAGTATCCTGTTCATCATTTCCATTCCTCCCTTTGGTTGCTCATTCACATGCGGCGCCCGGTGCGGGCGTCGAAGACATTGGCTTTGCCGCGCGGAAAATCGGCGCGCAGGCTCTCGCCGGCGCTGAGGCCGGCGGCACGGTCCGGATCGACGCGCAGCGCCAGCAATTGATCGCCGAAGCCGAGATAGGCGGTAGCATCGGAGCCTGTGCGTTCGGCATGCCTGAGCGGCAGCTCGAAGCTTGCCGCTGCATTGGCGACCGGCTGATCGGCGACGACGAAATGCTCGGGCCTGAGGCCGATGACGACCTCGGCACCGCTTTCCGGCCGCTGCGAAAAACCATAGTCGCCGAGATCGATGACATCGCCGGTATCGAAGCCCGCCTTGACGCAATGGCCATCCACCTTCAGCCGCGCCGGGCGGAGATTCATCGCCGGCGCGCCGATGAAGCCGGCGACGAAAAGATTGGCGGGCTTGCCGTAGATCTCGTCGGGCGTTCCGAATTGCTGGATGACGCCGCCGTCCATCACCGCGATCTTCGTCGCCATGGTCATCGCTTCGATCTGGTCATGGGTGACATAGACGACGGTCGGTTTCAGCGTGTCGTGCAGCTTCTTGATCTCCAGACGCATCTCGGTGCGAAGCTTCGCGTCGAGGTTCGACAGCGGCTCGTCGAAGAGGATGACACCGGCTTGCTTAACGAGGGCTCTTCCAATCGCAACGCGCTGACGCTGGCCACCGGAGAGCTGCCCGGGCTTGCGGGCAAGCAGCGGCTCGATCTGCAGCAGCCTCGCGGCAGCCGCGATGCGTTGCTCGACCTCCGCCCGGTCGAGGCGGCTCGCGGCAAGGCCGAATTTCAGGTTTCCGTAGACGGTTTTGGTCGGATAGAGCGCATAGGACTGGAAGACCATGGCGAGGCCGCGGTCCCTGGGATCGAGATCGGTGACATCGCGCTCGCCGATCATGATGCGACCGTCGGAGACTTCGAGCAGCCCGGCAAGCAGATTGAGCAGCGTGGTCTTGCCGCAGCCGGAGGGACCGAGCAGCACCAGGAAATCGCCATCCTCGACCGCGAGATTGAGATCGTCGAGGATCGTCATCGCGCCGAACGACTTGACGATATGTTCGAAGGAAACGCGCGGCATGAGGTCAACCCTTGATCGCGCCGGCGGTGATCCCCTGAACGAAGAACTTGCCGACGAGGAAATAGATGACGAGGGGCGGAATGGCGGTGAGCAGGGCGGCCGCCATATTGTCGTTATAGGCGACGACGCCTGTGGACACGGTGATGAGATTGGCGAGGATGACGGTCATCGGCTGCGTGCCGAGCCCGCCGAAGGTGACGCCGATCAGATAGTCGTTCCAGATCGAGGTGATCTGCAGGATCAGCACGACGATCAGGATATTGCCCGACATAGGCAGGATGATTTCGATGAAGATCCGCCAGAAGGAGCCGGAATCGATGATCGCGGCACGCATGATCTCCTGCGGAATATCCTTGTAATAATTGCGGAAGATCAGCGTCAGCACCGGCATGGCGAGCACGGCGTGCACCACGGCGATGCCCCAGAGCGTGCCATAGATGCCGATCGACGCGGTGATGCGGATCAGCGGATACATGATGACCTGGAAGGGCACGAAGGCGCAGATGAAAAGCAGGAAGAGGAAAGCATTCGCCCAGCGCACATTCCAGAGCGCCAGCGCATAACCTGTGACGATCGACAGCGCGATCGACAGGATCAGCGACGGGAAGAGGATCAGCACCGAATTCCAGAAGCCGACTTTGAGGCCGTTGCAGTTGATGCCGGAGCAGGCCTTGTTCCAGGCGTGGTCCCAGGCCTCGAGCGTCCAGACATGCGGCAGAGAGAAGATCGCGCCCTCGCGGATCTGGTCCATCGTCTTGAACGAGGTGACGACGACGACATAGAGGGGCACGCAGAAGAACAGCGCGCACATCGTCAGGAACAGCAATATGGCGATGGAGCGCCCGCGAATGCGTTTCTTCTTGCGAGGGAAGAAAGGCTGGCGCGGGCCGGGTGAAGCGTTCGTCGCATCTTCCAGCACTGCTGCTTGCGTCACCATGGTCATCGCGAACCCCCGTTCGCCCGGCGCTGCTGCCAGGTGGTGATCAGCACCAGCGGCAGGAAGATCAGCGCGGTGATGACAAGCATGGTGATGGCGGCGGCCGAGGCATAGCCGATATTGCTCTTCGCCGAGAGCGCGTTGATGGTGAAATAGGCCGGAACCCAGGTCGAATTGCCAGGCCCGCCATTGGTCATCGCGACGATCACGTCATAGGCCTTGATGACGCCGAGCGAGAGGAGGATGGCGCAGGTGATGAAGGTGAACTTCATCATCGGGATGATGATTTCCAGATAGAGCCGCCAGAAGCTGACGCCGTCGAGGCGCGCGGCACTCCAGATTTCGGTGTTGATCGATTTCAGACCTGATAGCATCAGGGCCATGTAAAAGCCGGAACTTTGCCAGATCGAGGCAAGGATGATCGCGTACATGGCGGTCTCGGGGCTCGCCAGCCAGTTGAAGCTGACCGAGGTGAAGCCCAGACCGTGCAGGAAATTCTGAAGCCCGAGCTGCGGATTGAAGATCCAGCGCCAGGCAGCGCCCGTGACGATCAGCGAGACGGCGAGCGGATAGAGGAAGACCGTTCGGAAGAAGCTCTCGCCGCGCCATTCGCGATCGATCATCGCCGCGAGGATGAAGCCGAAGACGATGGCAAGGGCGCTGCCGATTCCAAGGATGACCAGGTTGTGCAGCGAGATCGCCCAGCCGGCATCGTTGAAGAGCCGTTCATACTGGCGCGTCCACTCGCTCCAGTCGATCTCATATTCCGGAACGCGGCGGCTGCGCGTCAGCGATAGCCATGCCGTCCAGCCGATCGCGCCGATGAATGCGACGAAGGTGACGGCGACAGCCGGCGCGAGAGCCAGCTGGGGCATCATCCGGCTCCAGCGTAGTTGCATCTCTTCCTCCCAGACCCGATGCTCCCACATCGGACCAAACCTGAACAGGCTTGTATTATCGTTAAACTAAGATCAAAAATGCTCATGCGTCAACAGGCGATTTTTGCCTGCTATCGCTCGAAACTGGCGATAAACTCGGCAAAATGGGCCGGATGCGACCGGAAGGATAGGAAGATCACATGGAAAATCAGCAGCTTATACCAAAACTGGGCTTCGGCACCTATGGTCGCAACGGCAGTCAGGGCATAGACGCCATCCTCTGCGCGTTGGAGACCGGCTACCGGCATCTCGATACCGCGCAGACCTATGACACCGAATTCGAGACCGGCGAGGCGCTGCGCCGGTCCGGCATTGCGCGGAGCGACGTCTTCATGACGACGAAGATCTCGACCGACAATTTCGGCGAAGGCAAGCTCATCCCTTCGCTCGAAAAGAGCCTGGAGGCGATGCACATCGACCAGGTCGACCTGACGCTCATCCATTGGCCGGCGCCCAATGGCGCCATTCCGCTGGAGGTCTATCTCTCGCAGATCGTCGAGGCACAGGAGAGGGGGCTGACGCGGCTGATCGGCGTCTCCAACTTCACCATCGCACTGCTGCAACAGGCAGAAGTGATCGTCGGAAAGGGGCGGATCGTCAACAATCAGTTCGAACTCAACCCACTGATCCAGAACAAGAAACTTGCGGATTACTGCAAGCGGAACGACATCCTCGTCACCTGCTATCTGCCGATCGCCCGCGGCACGCTTTCGGGTGATCCGGTGCTCGGCTCGATCGCCGACAATCACGCCGCCACGGTCGAGCAGGTGATCATCGCCTTTGAACTTGCCAAGGGCTATTGCGCCATTCCGACGTCGAGTCGGGCCGAGCGCATCCGCTCGAATTTCGCCGCCGGCGAACTGCAGCTGAAACAGGAGGAGATCGCCCTCATCGAGGCGCTCGACCGCAACCAGCGCACCATCGATCCCGACTGGGGTCCCGATTGGGATTGAATCCGCCGGCGGTTGACAATTCCGCACGGCGCGTACAATTGTGATCGCGTATTATCGTTAATTCAAAACGGACTTCTGTTGATCGAAACACCGTTGACGGCGGCGACCGACGCCGCCCGTGAGGAGGAAACATGCTTGGAATAACCGGCTACGGCCATGTCGCCATCAAGGTCAAGAATCTCGAAGCCTCGCTCGACTTCTACCGCGAACGCCTCGGTTTTCCCGAGATGCTGCGCCTGAAGAACGACGACGGCTCGACCTGGCTCGTCTATCTCCGCATCACCGACGACCATTATCTCGAGATTTTCCCCGGCGCCGAAAACGACCGGGCGCCCGGCTGGAACGCCAACGGCGTCAACCACATGTGCTTCACGATCGACGATCTGGATGCGACGGCGGCGAGGATCCAGGCGGCCGGCATCAAGCTCACCGCCGAGATCAAGCCGGGACTCGACGGCAATCGGCAGGCCTGGATCGAGGATCCCGACGGCAACCGCATCGAGCTGATGGAGATGCATCCGGATTGCCTGCAGTACCAGGGCATCGAACGGCTGCATGCCGAAGGAAAATAATGAGGATCGAGAAAGCCCCGTGGGGTGGTATCCCGCGGCTTTCGCTTCCGCTTTCCCCGGGAAGCTTCCGCTTTCCCCTGTGGAAACTTTCACTTTCCACGGGGGAAGGTTATGGAAGGAAGATTAAGCATCAGGACATGTAGCCGCCTTCACGATGACCAGATCGAGCGTCCGCCTCAAAGACATTGCCGACAAGACCGGATTTTCCGTGAACACGGTCTCGCTGGCGCTTCGCGGCAGTCCGCGCATCCCGGAGGAAACGCGCCAGCTGATCCGCACCATCGCCGAGGCGCTGAATTACCTGCCGAACCACATCGCCCAGTCGCTGGTCAGCCGCGAGACGAAGACGATCGGGCTTATCCTCACCGACATCACCAATCCGACGCTGATGCGCACGGCGCAGGCGATCGAGCTGGAACTCGCCGACAGGGGCTACGGTACGCTGTTTGCCACCTCCAACAACGATCCGGAGGAAGAGATCAGGGCGCTGGAAATGTTCCGCTCGCGCCAGGTCGACGGCATGCTCATCTATCCCCGCAGCCATCGCAAGCTCGATCATATCCGCAAGATCCGCCAGTCGAATTATCCGATCGTGCTGCTCGTCGGCGACCCGGATTCCGGCATTGACGCGGTCTGCGTCGATGAGAGGCGCGGCGCCTATAAGGCGACTCGGCATCTGATCGACACCGGCCATCGCAGGATCGGCATCATCGACAGCGCCAATCCGCTCGGCAATCTGGAAAAGAGCGAAGGTTACCTGCAGGCGCTTTCGGAAGCCGGCATCGCCTTCGAGCCGGTTCTAACGGCCGACCCGCAGGGCCATTCGGTGATGAAGGGCTATTGGGCGATGGACCAGCTGATGAGCGCCGCCAACCGGCCGACCGGCGTCTTCGCCGCCAATGATTCCCTTGCGATCGGCGCCTTGCGTTGGTGCCAGAAGAACGGCGTGAACGTGCCCAGGGACGTCGCCATCATCGGCTTCGACAATATCGAATTCGCCGAACATGCGGCAACGCCGATTTCGAGCGTCAACTACGCCGTCGACATCGTCACCGAGCTTGCCGTCGAACGGCTGATGCGGCTCGTCGCCGCCAAGGACGCGCTGCCCGACCCGCGGGTCACCATGATCGAGCCGGATCTCGTCATCCGGGAAAGTACCACCGGCCGAAGCTGAAGCCGGGGCCGGCACGAATGGGAGCAAGACATGCGCTATCCGATCTCCTACCAGCTTTATTCCTCACGCAATTTTCCGCCGCTTTTTGCCCAGTTTCCTGAGTTGAAGGCTTTCGGTTACGACGCGATCGAACCCTGGCTTCCGGCTTATGAGGCCGATGCCAAGGCTTTCCGCACGGCGCTCGACGGTGCCGGGCTGAAATGCCACTGCTTTCACATGCCGCTGCAAGGGCTGGTCGAGGAACCGCAGCGCTTCATCGACATCGCGCTGACGATGGGCGCCACCATCATGATCCCGCCCTATGTGGCGCCGGAAGAGCGCGGCACGACGGCGTCTTATTGGAAGAACCTCGGCGCGCAATTGGCCGAAGGGGCGGAGCAGGCGGCAGAACACGGGCTGAAGGTTGCCTGGCACAATCACGATTTCGAATTCTTTGCGCTGGCCGACGGGTCGCGGCCGATCGACCATATCTTCGAGGGAGGCGGCGACACTGTCTGGTTGGAGATCGATTGCGGCTGGATCACCCGCGCCGGCGCCGATCCGGCCGCCGAACTGAAGAAATTCGCCGACCGCATCATCGCTATCCAGATGAAGGACATGGCGCCGAAGGGCACCACGACGGAAGACGGTTGGGCTGCGACCGGCGACGGCATCATCGACTGGGAAAAACTCGTACCACTCTTCCGCGAGACAAAGGCTGAGCATATCGTCACCGAGCATGACAATCCGGCCGACTGGCGCCGCTTCGCCCGGCGTTCGATCGAGCACATCAAGGCGCTCGGCCTGTAACGCCGCCGCGATTTGGTTGGGAATAGCGGCTGACAAGGCCATCGACAGCGGAAATAACCTGCCGCCACGACACGCAAACCGCAGCCTCACGAAAGTGTTGGCAAGCATTTCCTCCCCGTGTGGCGCGAGAATATGCAAATGTTCGATGAAACTTCTTCTTTTTAAAGCAAAACCGCTATGCGTCGGGCTCTTATGGCTCTAACATGTTTTTGATTGGCCGTGCGCTTGCGCGCCTTGGCTTTCAGGGGTGAGAACCGAGATGCAACGGACATCCGGCAGATGCTGACGAACAGGCTATGCCTGCTCGGAAGACCGCGATTGCTGGCGGCGGGGAAGGAGCTCCCCTTGCCGGAGAAGTCGTATTTTCTCCTCGCCATGCTCGCCGCCGAACCCAATTTCGAACTCGACCGCGAAACCGTCAGGCGGCAGCTCTGGCAATCGGAGCTGCCGGAAAAGCGGGCCGGCAGCCTGCGCCAGCTGCTGGCGCGCATCGAACAGAGCATTCCTGCCGGCCTTCCATCGCTGCTTGCCGCGACCCGAACCCATATCAGCCTTGCGGATGGCTGGGAGGTCGACGTTCACATCCTGAAACAGAAAGGGCCGCTCGCACCCGAAGACTGCGACCTGCTGAACGGCGAATTGCTCGAAGGCGTCAAATCGCCGACGCAGGGCGCCGAGGACTGGCTGACCTTTGAGCGCCAGCGTGTCGACGAGTTGCGCTCCGCCCATCTCGCCCGGCTGGTCGAGACATCGGAAGACAGATCGGACGAAGAGCAGGTCACGCTTGCCAGGCGCCTGCTGGAACTCGACCCTGCCAGCGAGACGGCCTATCGCGCCTTGATGCGCACCTATGTCAGGATGAACGATCCGGCAGCGGCGCGTCAGGCCTATCTGAAGTGCAAGAGCCAGCTGAAGGACGACTTCGACACCGAGCCGGAAGAAAGCACCACCGCTCTTGCCCGCGAACTGAACCTGGTGCCGGCAGCACAGGCGACGTCGGGACATTCTCAGTCGGCGCCTAACCTTTCCGTCGGTCCGCTTGGTCAGCCGCGTATCATCATCCTGCCGCCGGAAAGCATCTTCACCGATCCGCTGATGGAGCGCGTCGGCAGGGCGCTTCTCGAAGACGTCACCATCGGCCTCAGCCAGCAGCGCGGCTTCAAGGTGATCGCGGCGCATACCAGCCTGGAAATCCTCAGCCGTTCGATCGATCCGTCCCGTGCCGTGCCCGGTCCGCTCGACCTCAGCTTCGACTATGCGGTCTACGTCACCATTCAGGGCCGCGACGAGGATGTCTATGCGACCTGCCGGCTGACGCGGACGACGACTTCGGAAGTGATCTGGGCCATCGAGCTGCCGCTGGTCATGCAGAAGATCAGCGAATCCTTCGCGCATCTGACGCGGCGGATCGTCTCCTCGCTCGCCGACACGATCGAGCGCCACGAACTGGCGATACCGATCGGCGAGGCGCCGCCGTCGGCCTACCGTCTCTACCTGGAAGGCAAGCGGCTGATCGCCCAGACCGACCTGCAGCATCTGCGCCAGGCGCGCAAATGGTTCAAATCCTCGCTCAATCGTTATGAACATTTCTCCGCCGCCCATGCCGGCATGTCACGCGCGCTCGGCATGGAATGGCTCATCCGCGGCATGCGGGACAAGGAACTGCTCGACGAGGCGAACGGAGCTGCCCGGCAGGCGCAGCAGTCCGACCCGAACAGCGGCCGGGCCTACCGCGAGCTCGGCTTCGTGGCGCTTTATCGCCGCCGCTTCGACGAAAGCCTGGAATATTTCCAGCAGGCTCAGGATCTCAATCCTAACGACGCCGACATCCTGGCCGATTATGCCGATGCGCTTTCCCATGATGGCGATTTCGATCGAGCGCTGGAGCTCAGCCGCGCTGCCTTCAAACTCAATCCGCTGCCGCCGGACTACTACTACTGGAATCTCGGCGGCATCCACTTCATGCGCGAAGAGTATGAAATGGCGATCGAGGCGCTGGAACCGGTCAAGACGAAGCAGGCGACGGCCCGCCTGCTTGCCGCCTCGCATGCCATGGCAGGCGACACGGGCAAGGCTGGGAATTACGCCAGGATGGTGCTGGAAAACTTCCCCGATTTCCGCAGCGAGGACATCCGCCATTTCGTCCCCGATCGCGATCCCGCCTATACGGAACCGCTGATACAGGGCCTGCAACTTGCCGGACTTCCCTGATGCACCGCCTTTTAACGAAGCCTGTAACGCTTAAATGACGCAGGCAATGTTTCCCTCCGATGGTTAACGGCAGCAAGGCGCTGCCTGACCAATCGGAGATGAAACATGAAGACGAATGCTGACACCACCGCAGCTCAGACACAGTCACTGCGCTTTTCTGCAGCCGCCAAGGCAGCCATGAAGCAGGACGAGCTCAACGTTTCCGCCAATGCGCTCGAGAGCCTGACGCATGCGCTGAGGTTCCGCTAAGGAACAAATCGGTATGTCTGCTTTCACCGACCTTGAAACGCTTGCCGGTGACCTCAAACGATCATCGGCTGGCGTCAGCGACTATCATGACCGCGCCGTCACGCCGGCTCAGACCCTCGCAGCCATCAGGCCGCATTTGCGCGAATTCGGCATCACGCGCGTCGGTCTGCTGACCGCGCTCGACGTTTTGAACATCCCCGTCGCCTTCGCAACGAGGCCGAACAGCCATACGCTCTCGGTCTTTCAGGGCAAGGGTATCGACAACGATGCCGCCATGGCCTCGGCGGCGATGGAAGCAGTCGAGACGCGGATCGCCGAAATTGCCCCCGCCGACCTGACGCAGGCGACGGTCGAGAGCATGCGGGCGGAGCGTGCCGCGATGATCGATCTCGACAATGTCGCACGCTGCGCGCCCGACGAGATCGGCAGCAGTCCTATTCCCTGGTGCTCCGGGCTCGACATCCTTTCCGGCAGCAGCGTCTTCGTACCCTGGTGGCTCGTCGGTCTCGACCATCGCGGCGAGAGGCCGCCGGGCTTCGAGCAGTCGAGCGATGGGCTTGCCTCCGGCAACACGCCGTCCGAAGCGGTCCTGCATGGGCTTTGCGAGCTCGTGGAGCGCGACGCCTGGGCCTTGACCCAGCTAAAATCGCCCGAGCGCCTGAAGGAGAGCCGCATCGACCCCGCCTCCTTCGGCGATGCGGTCATCGACGTCATGACAGACCGGATCACCCGCGCCGGCATGAAACTGCTGCTGCTCGACATGACGACGGATATCGGCGTTCCCGCTTTTCTGGCCGTCATCATGCCAGGCAACCTTTCCGACCGTGTCGACGCGCGCTGGTCGCATGTCTGCGGTGGCTGCGGCTGCCATCCCGATCCCGTGCGCGCCGCGCTGCGCGCCATCACCGAGGCGGCGCAGAGCCGGCTGACCGCGATTGCCGGCAGCCGCGACGATTTCTCGCCGCGTATCTATCAGCGGCTCGACAGGAGCGCGGCGATGCAGCAGGTGGTCGAACTCTGCGAGGGCGACGGCCGGATGCGCTCGTTCCAGGCCAGCGATCGCCGCCCGGCGACGATCCAGGACACCATCGGCCATATTGCCGACCGGCTGGCGGCGACCGGCATCGAGCAGATCGTCGTCGTGCCGTTTCCGCACCCGGCCCTGCCGGTCTCCGTCGTCAGGGTGGTCGTGCCGGGATTGGAGGTCGATATTTCAGGCCAATATATCCAGCTCGGCCTGCGCGCCGTCAACACCATGAGAGGAGCCGAATCATGAAGGTCCTGTTCGTCGGCCCGAGCCTTGGCAGCGATCTTGCCGCGGCAAGGGCCATGTCTCCTCGCATCGACTTCCGGCCACCGGCCGCCTGCGGCGACATCCTGAAAGCCGTTCGGGACGGCGCCACCGCGATCGGTCTCGTCGACGGCTATTTCGGCGATCTGCCCTCGGTCTGGCACAAGGAAATACTCTACGCACTCGAACACGATGTCGCCGTTGCCGGCGGCGCCAGCATGGGCGCGTTGCGGGCAGCCGAATGCGCGCCCTTCGGCATGATCGGGCTCGGCTCGATCTTCGAAGATTACGAGTCCGGGCGGCTGCTCGACGACGAGGCCGTTGCGCTGGTACATGCGCCGCAGGAGCTCGGCTGGCTACCGCTTTCCGTACCCTGGGTCGATTTCGAGCCGACCATCGATGCGCTTTACGCCAACGGCGAAATCTCGTCCGGCGAGCGCAAGAAGCTGCTGCTGGCGGGCCGTTTCCTGCATTTCTCCGAGCGCACCTATGCCAAGGTGGCCGACGAGTGCCATTTCCGCAAGCCGCGCCGCGACCACATCCTCGCCGCCATCCGGGGGAACCGCGTCGAGCGCAAGCGCGGCGACGCGTTACTGGTGCTGGAATGGCTGCGCCGGGACAAATTCCGCCCGGTCAACCGTGACTGGCGCTTTGCCGCGACCTCGCACTGGGAACTCCTGCACGCCGAAGTCACGCGCAATGCGGTTCCTGTAACGCTTGAATAACGGTCGCGGCGGAAGATGCAGTCATGATGGAATCGTAGGGTTCCACGACCAAAGAGGGCGGGAACGATGTTTGAACAACACAACGAAGGTACCGGCAGCGAATACGCAAGGATCTTCCGGCTACTGTCGGCAGCCAAGGAGGAGGCTGAAAAGCTTCAGCTGCGCAATCTGATGCACCTGACGAACATGGCGCTGCTGCAGGTCGTCATCGATTGGGACGGCATAGACCCCGACAGGGAGCTTGACGTCAATCTCGAAAAGCTGGTCGGCAGCAAAGCCAAGATCGCAATGAAGGATGCCAGCGAGAATCTGATCCTGATCGATCGCCATTGAGCCCGATCGATTGCTATTGATCTCGATCAACCGCCATTGATCCTCATGCGGTCCGTTCGGAGCGCGTGAAGGACAACCGGTCTATTCGGCGGCTTCAGTATCCAACTGTCCGGTGTTGGCAATCGCCTGGACGAGCTTCAGGATCTTCTTGCGAAGCGCTTCGTTCTTGATCGAAAAGAACGCCGCATTGAGAAGCACGCCTTCGCGCGAAATAACGAATTCCTCGCTGGGAGCAGCGTTGTCGTTGGCCGTATCAGGGGTCGACAGATCGTCGAAAAACGTCCTGACATCGACCTTGAGCGCGCCGGCGATTTCGACCAGCATGCTGGCGGAAACGCGGTTGGAACCCTTTTCGTATTTCTGGATCTGCTGGAACGTTACGCCCACACGATCGCCCAGTTCCGTCTGAGAAACTTTCCTCAATAGACGCTGGATGCGGATCGTCTTTCCGACGTGAACATCGACGGAATGCGGTTCTTCTTTCATCTCATTTCCCTTCTGAAGGCAGCGGACATGGGGTTATTCGCCATATCCGTGTCAACAACTTTTAGCCGAGATAAATAAGGCTAGCAATTGCTTGCATGTAGATAGAGTTAAACCCGAAAATCGAGCCCTTTTTGTTCCGGAATGGCACAAAAAACATGCCGAAATGGCACGTCCAGGAGGCCGGTCGCTTTATTTTGTGACGTCAGAGCGACCAGAGGCGCTGTGCATTAGCGAAAAGCAGCTTCGAGCGCTCTGTCTCGCTCACGCCGGAAAGCATCGCATGGGTCGCCGCAACCCAGGTGGAGAGGCCGCCGCCGAGCGTGCAGACCGGCCAGTCGCTGCCCCAGACGACGCGGTCCCAGCCGAAACTTGCGGTCACATGTTCGACATAGGGCTGCAGCGTTTGCGCCGTCCAAGTCTTCGCATCGGTATAGGCGACGACGCCGGAGATCTTGCAGACGACGTTCGGCCGCCGGGCAATCTCCGACATGCCGGCCTTCCAGGGCTCAAAGGCATCCGAGCGAATATCCGGCACGCCGCAATGGTCGAGCACGAACTGCACATCGGGCGCAAGATCGGCGAGGGCGGTCACCCGGCTCGCCTGATGCGGCAAAGTGCAAAGGTCGAAACTCAGGCCGCTGCCGCCGATGCGCCTGATGTTTTCGCGGAACAGGGCGCCTTCGGAGACATCATCGGGCACGACATGCAGCACGCGGCGGAACCCCTTGACGAAGGGATCGGCCTTTTGCCGCTCGAGATAGGCGGCAAAGCCCTCCTCTTCCGGCCGGCAGGAGACAATGGCGCCGGCAATCAGACTGCCTTCCTTCTTGGCGATCCTGGCGACGTGATCGGTCTCGGCCTGCATCGCGGCAGGATCGACGTCGACCTCCATATGCAGCACCGTGGTGATGCCGCAGCGCCGGGCCTCGGTCGCATAGGCCTCGTAAAGGAAATCATGATCGAGATCAGGCACGCCCGAGAGCCAGGGATAGGGCAGCGCCGACCGATCGATGATATGCAGATGGGTATCGATGAACACGCTCTTCTCCTCAGGCGTGGCTTTGTCGCAACCTATCCTTGGTGAATAGATTGTTCAAATAGAAATTCCCGATCATCGGGCATACGGTCCGGTTCGCGCCGATGGCTGCCCCTCACCCTAGCCCTCTCCCCGTAAAAAACGGGGAGAGGGGACGTGCCAAACGCAGCGTCGAGGTTAGGGGAAGCCGGTGCGGCATGTCCCTTCGCCCCGTTTACGGGGAGAAGGTGGCGGCAGCCGGATGAGGGGCCGGCATCGCAGTGGCCGTCAGCCGGAATTGACGACATCGGCGCCGGCAAGCAGTGAGAGTTGGGCCGCCGCCTTCTGCACCAACGTGATCGCCTGGGTGATATCGGGAGCAGACGGCGCATTGACGAGCGCGATGAAGGGGCAGGTGAGGGCGGCGATGCAGCGGCGGTCCGGCCCGAGAACGGGAGCGGAGAGATTGTAGACGCCTGATGTCTGGGCGCTCGCCATCATCTCGTAGCCGCGCTCGCGGATCTGGTCGAGACGATCGTAGAATTCTGGCCCGAGTTCGACATCCGCGCGGCTGCGCACATGTTCCGATATCATCATCTCCCGCTCCTCCTTGCTGCGGAAGGCCAGCAGCACATGCCCCGACCCGGTGTCGAAGAGGCTGATATGGGCGCCGATGCGGATCGAAAATCCCCAATAGTCCGGCGCCTCCTGCTGGGCGATGACGACGGCAGCACCCCGATCGAAGACGGCAAGATGATTGGCCTGGCGTGTGCGCTGGGCAAGATCGCGCATCAGCGGCGTGGCGTAAGAGGCGAGCCGGCGCACCGGCGCGTGGAGCTGCGCAAGACCGAAGAGCTTCAGCGTCAGCGAATAGCGGTCGCCATCCAGCCGGGTGACATAACCGCGGCGCACCAGCCGGTCGAGCATGCGATAGAATTCGTTGGGGCTGCGGTCGAGCCGCTTGGCGATATCAGCCTGGGTGAGACCGCTGTCGACGCCCGCGAGCAGCTCCAGGATATCGAGGCCTTTATCGAGGGCAGGAGCGCGATAGCGGTCGGACTCGTCGGTCTCCATTCCTTCCTCCTGTGAATATTATTCTGCATATACGCAGAAGCGACGCCGGAAAAGGAAAACTTCGTGCTTGACCCTTGGCCAATCGTCTGTTTGTCTATAAACAGACAAATCATTGCTGAAGAGCGGACGGACATAGGGAGGAAGACCATGCAACGCATGGGGATGGTCATCGGCCCTGCAGCCGGCGAAGTCGGCGTTCGCGTGCAGCGACCGACAGGATCCCGCGCTGGTCTGCCTTTGCAACAGTGGCAACTCCTCCATTTAATAGAGAGAGCCGCGCGCATCTTGCCAGAACCCGGTCGAAACGCGCAAAGAGGGCGAATGGCGGACGACGATGGACGAGGCGTTCCGTCACGACCGAGCTTCGCCAAGACATCAACCGCACTCCATCGTCCAGCGTAGACATTCCAGAAAAGGCCCGTGATATGACAACCCCCGATGTGACAAGCAGACTTTCCGGCAAGACCGTTCTCATCACCGCCGCCGGCCAGGGCATCGGCCGGGCGACGGCGGCAGCCTTTGCTGCGATCGGCGCCAAGGTCCACGCGACCGACATCAACACCGAGGCGCTGGCGACGCTTGCCGCGGAAACCGGCGTCTCCACCCATAAGCTGAACGTGCTCGAAGAGGATGCGGTCAAGGCTCTGGTCGCCGAGATCGGCGCCGTCGACGTGCTGTTCAACTGCGCCGGTTTCGTCCATGCCGGCTCGATCCTCGAAATGAAGGATTCCGATCTCGAATTCGCCTTCGACCTCAACGTCAAGGCGATGATCCGCACCATCCGCGCCGTGCTGCCCGGCATGATCGAGCGCAAGGACGGGGCGATCATCAACATGGCCTCCGTCGCCTCCAGCATCAAGGGCGTGCCGAACCGCTTTGCCTATGGCGTCACCAAGGCGGCGGTGATCGGGCTCACCAAAGCCGTCGCCGCCGATTATGTCGGTCAGGGCATCCGCTGCAACGCGATCTGCCCCGGCACCGTGGAAAGCCCGTCGCTGCAGGAGCGCATGCGCGCGCAGGGCGATTACGACGCGGCCCGCGCCGCCTTCATCGCCCGCCAGCCGATGGGCCGACTGGGCTCGCCGGAAGAGATCGCCGATCTCGCCGTCTATCTCGCCGGCGCGACCTACACGTCGGGCCAGGCGATCGCCATCGACGGCGGCTGGACGATCTGATTTCAGCGGATGCGGCCGGCCCGGCAGTCTTGCCGGCCGGCCCGGCCACTGCAATCGGCTCTCTATAATAGGCCCATATAATCGGGAGAAACACCATGACCCGCATCACCGACCTTCGTGTCTTCGATCTCCGCTTTCCCACCTCGCAAAGCCTGGATGGATCCGATGCGATGAACCCCGATCCGGACTATTCGGCGGCCTACGTCATCCTCGATACGGATGCGCCTGATCTTGCCGGCCACGGTCTGACCTTCACCATCGGCCGCGGCAACGATATTTGCTGCATGGCGATCGAAGCGATGCGCCACCTCGTCGTCGGCGCCGACCTCACAGAAGTTCTCGCCCATCCCGGCGCCTTCTGGCGGCATCTGACCAGCGATAGCCAGCTGCGCTGGATCGGCCCGGAAAAGGGCGCCATTCACCTGGCGACCGGCGCGGTCGTCAATGCCGTCTGGGATCTGCTTGCCAAGCAGGCCGGTAAGCCCGTCTGGCGGCTCGTCGCCGAGATGTCGCCGGAAGAGATCGCCGATATCGTCGATTACCGCTATCTCACCGATGTACTGACGCGCGCCGAAGCGATCGAGATCCTGAAGCGCGCCGAGGCGGGCAAGGCCGAGCGCATCGCCATCCTCGAAAAGGAAGGCTATGCCTGCTACACGACCTCGGCTGGTTGGCTCGGCTACGGCGACGAGAAGCTGCGGCGCCTCTGCCAGGAGGCGATCGATGCCGGCTTCAAGCATATCAAGATGAAGGTCGGCCGCGACCTGGAAGACGATATCCGTCGTCTCAGGATCGCCCGCGAGGTCATCGGTCCCGACCGCTACCTGATGATCGACGCCAACCAGGTCTGGGACGTCGGCCAGGCGATCGACTGGGTTAAGGCGCTCTCCTTCGCCAAGCCCTTCTTCATCGAGGAACCCACCAGCCCCGATGATGTCGCCGGCCACCGCAAGATCCGCCAGGCGATCGGCCCGGTGAAGGTCGCGACCGGCGAGATGTGCCAGAACCGCATCATGTTCAAGCAGTTCATCGCCGAGGGCGCGATCGACATCGTGCAAATCGATTCCTGCCGCATGGGCGGGCTGAACGAGGTCCTCTCCGTGCTCTTGATTGCCGCCAAGTTCGATCTGCCGGTCTGGCCGCATGCCGGCGGCGTCGGGCTCTGCGAATATGTGCAGCATCTGTCGATGATCGACTACATCGCGGTGTCGGGAACCAAAGAAGGCCGCGTCATCGAATATGTCGATCACCTGCACGAACACTTCCTCGACCCCTGCCTGATCGAGAACGCCGCTTACATGCCGCCCACCCTGCCGGGCTTCTCCATCGAGATGAAACCGGCCTCGATCAGCAACTATACGTTTCGAGGTTAAGGAAACTTCGCCGGCCGCATGTTGAATTCCTGATTTCGACAGTCTTTCTTGTCGATGATGGGCTTCCAATCTGACGGGACTGCTCCAATTCACTTGGAAGCGGCGAAGCTTGCTTTTTAGAGCGCCGAGGAATAGTTTTGAAACGTGAATGCGGAGGGGGCCCAGCACCAGCAGGCCAGCAATTTTATTGAACATAGACAATAGAATGTTTGCGATCGAGCCATGCCCAAGTTTCACTACGTCCAGAGACTGTGCGCTTATCTGCTGACCGTTGCAGCAATACTGCTGTCGATCGGTACCGCGCATGCCGCCATCACAGAGGAGAGCGGACGCCGCGTCGCCCTCGTCATCGGCAACTCGGTCTACAAGACGCTGCCCTCGCTTCCCAATCCCGCCAATGATGTCGAAGAGGTCGCGAACACCTTGCGCGCGGCCGGTTTCGACGTGACGATCGGCGTCAATGTCGACCGCATCGGGCTCGAAGATACGGTGCGCCGCTTCCTGCGTTCGACCAGCAATGCCGAGGCCGGCCTCATCTACTATTCGGGCCACGGCATCCAGGTGGGCGGCCAGAATTTCATCGTGCCGGTCGATGCGACGCTGGAGACGCCCTATGACGTCGAGACGCAGACCATGCCGCTCGACCTCATCCTGAACCATCTCAAGCAGAATTCGCGGGTGCAGCTGATCTTCCTCGACGCCTGCCGCAACAATCCCTTCAATGCCCAGAAATTCTGGATGGCGGAAAAACTGGAACCGGTCGGCGCCACTCGCGGACTTGCGCGCATCGACAGCGATCTCGGCAGCCTGATCGCCTTTTCCACCGAACCCGGCCAGGTGGCGCTCGATGGTACCGGGGCGCTCAGCCCCTATTCCGAATCCTTCATCAAGCGCGCCAGCGAACCCAACAAGGAAATCCGCCAGGTCCTGACCGACGTGCGCCGCGACGTGATCGCCATGACCGACGGCAAGCAGGTTCCCTGGGAAAACTCCTCGCTGATGGACAGCTTTTATTTCATTCCGGCGCCGCCGCCGCCGAGCGTCGAACCGATGCAGCAGGTGAGCGTGCCGGAGGGAGCCGCAACAACCAAATTGCCCATCGCCCCGCCGCATGACGAGACCGGCTCGGCATTGGTCGTCACCCTCAACCAGCTCCCCAAGACCGGCAAGCTCAGCTTCGACGGCAAGCCGGTCGAGCAGGGCGCGAAGATCCCAGCCGCGGCACTGACGGCGCTGACCTATGATTCATCGGGTGTTGCCGCCGGAACCGTCGGCCTGATCGGCTATACCGTCAGCGACCCTTACGGTCAGGCGACGCAGGGCGTAGTCGCGATCACCGTCGCGGCCGATGCCGGCGCCAAGCTCGCCCAGCTCGAACAGGAAAAGCAGGTGCGGCTCGCCGATGCCGACGCCTATCTGAAAACACTGCCACGCGACGTGAGCACGACGATCGGCGTCGGCCCCGTCGAAGCCAGCCTGCCGGTCGTGCCGGCATCGGCTGCGGAAATGACCTTCAAGGTCGCGGCCCTGCCCGACAAGGGCACGTTGCGCGCCGGAGACCGGGTGATCGGGCTCGGTCACGTGCTCGAAGCAGCCGATATTCCGGCCCTTTCTTATGAGCCGCAGATCGGCACCGAAAACCAGCCTTTCGCCCTGACGCTGCAGGCCGCCAATGACGACCTGCCGCCGGCGACCGTCACTTTCAAGCCGGTGCTCGACGCCTGCGACACATCAGCCGCCGCCCCCCTCGACCTGCAGGGCGTGACAGCAGGCAAGCTGCCGAACGAGATCGACCCCGATGAAGCACTGCCGGCCTGCAAGGAGGCGATAAAGGCCTATCCCGAGGTGGCGCGCTTCGTCTATCAACTCGGCCGTGCCCAGCTTGCCAACCGCGACACCAAGACGGCTTTTGCGACGATCAAGAAGGCGATGGATGCCGGGCATGTCCGGGCGATCGAGCAACTCGCCAGTTTATATATCGTTGGTGCTTCTGTACCAGCCAATCCCGCGAAAGCGAGTGAGATCGTCCAAGCCGGGGCCAAAAAGAACGATCCCTACGCCCTCTATGCCTACGGCAAGAGCCTCTTCTACGGACGCGGTATCAAGGCTAACACCCAGCTGGGTCTCAGACTCATGCTGCAATCCGCAGATCTCGGCCATACATTTGCAATGAACGAACTCGGTTATATTTTCCTCAACGGAGTTAACGTTCCTGCCGATCCAGAGCGCGGCATTCGCTTCTATGAGGCAGGCCTCGAACGCAATGATATTTATTCAATGAATAATCTCGCGCTGGTCTACCGGTTCGGAAAAGCCGTGCCTCAGGATCTCGGCAAAGCGTTGGAGCTTTTCACCAAAGCAGCAGAAGGCGGCCAACCTTATGCTCCTACAAACCTCGGCCGCATGTACAGAGACGGCATCGGTGTGGCCGCCGACAAGTCGGCCGCGATAAAGTGGCTGGAGACAGGCGCAGAACGTGGTGACTACTGGGGTGCGCTCGACCGTGCCAGACTGGCAAAGGACGAGGTCGCAGACCCCGAGAGCATGGCAATTGCGGCGCGTTATTTGGCGCTGGCAACTGCCGTCAACATGCCGAGAACAGGCGATCCGAAGAATCAAGCTCTGGCGGAACTCAAGACACTACCTAACGCTGCGAAGAAGAAAGCAGAGGCAAGCTTTGTCGCCGAGCTAAGTGCTCAGGAGCAAAAAGCAATTCCCAAGTCCAAGTCGCTCGATGACAGGCTCGTTAAGCTCGCCAAAGCGACATGGGTCAAGCGAAATCCAAGGTACGATCTCTTCTAAAAGCAACATGGGGCGCCCTACATGACCAGCAAATTCATCATCCGTGTACTCATGTGCTCGACCTTCATCGCGGGCTCCGGCACAATCCTACAGAGTTGCATCTTCGATCCAGGCGCCAGAACACTGTTCGCCAGTGAAGAGCCGGCCAGGAATGCCACACCTGCCAGGAAAACCACTCCCACCGTCCGAAGGGTAGCCGCAGCCAGCAATCAACCGGCTTTCGCCCGCTCTGAGAACGGCTCCGGTGGGAATTCCAGCTCGGGTGGCGGCATGGGCAGTTCTTCATCCAGCGGCAGCGACGCAGGTGGAGACAACACCGGTGGCGGTTGGGATGGTTCAGATCGCCGCTTGAAGACACAAGTTCGTCGCATAGGGACTTCACCCTCCGGAATTCCGGTTTACGCATTTCGCTACATATGGGGTGGACCACTCTTTGTCGGCACGATGGCTCAAGACCTCCTGCTGATCAGACCTGATGCTGTGATGCAAACTGCTTCAGGCTACTACATGGTGAGCTACGAAAAGCTCGATATCGATATGATATCTGTGGCAGAAGGCATCTCGCTCGCTACCACAGGAGCAGGTGCCACAGCCGTGGCACTTTCTGTTGACGCAGCAAGCAAACGCCAGAGGAAACCACCCGCGGTTCTTGCTTCGCAACGCGCTGTGCAACCGGCAATGTGAGCAGAAAAGTCGGTTAAGGGCTCCGTAAACGGATCTAAGCAACCTGAAGCCCACTCGTGATTCAGGTTGCGCCCTCATAGCCGTCTGGCTCATCTCTCGAAGAACAACCATCACCTGGTGGCTGGTTGCTATCCCAGGTTTCCTCGCCAGCGGCCTTGCGGAAGGGCTTGCCCGGGCCGGCATGCTGGCGATCGTCAGTCTTATCTACCTGCTGCGCGCGCGGCGGAGGAGCGTATGCTGAGCCGCGATCCCGCCTATCGGGACTATGCCGAGAGTGTTGCCGCGCATGGGCTTTTGGCGATGGCGAAGCGGCGGCTGGCGCCTACCGCGCCGCGCGTCTGAAACGACGCGTGAAGGACGTAGGCCAGGGCGAGCTTGACGGAAACGCATCCCCAATCTCCGTCATCCCGGGCCTTGAGCCACGCCTGTCCGGTTGGCGCCAATGGCTGCCCCTCACCCCAGCCCTCTCCCCGGAGAGGGGACGTGCCACGCGAGAGGCCTGTGGGGACGGAGAGGTTGCGGCGTGTCCCCTTCGCCCCGTTTACGGGGAGAAGGTGCCGGCAGGCGGATGAGGGGCAGCCGGCGATCTCCCACCGTTCAACCGTCGAGCCCCTTGAAGCGCACCGGCTGGTAGCCGCGCATCAACAGGCTGCCGAGCGAATAGGTATTGCGGCAGACGCGGCCCTTGCAGGCATTCGGCGAGGCCTCCATCACCTCCACCTTCTTATCGGCCGTGAAGCGCATGAACAGCAGCACATGCGAGCCGGGCTTGTTCAGCGCATCGCCCGGCCGCATCGACCAGGGGTCGGAGAGGCGCTTGGTGATCCCGGGGATGGCGCGCGTCGTCACATGCATCTTCAGTCCCCAGGCGTCGCTGACGAAGCCGGAGCAATCGACGCCGAGGATGTTGGATTGCGGTGCGCTCTTGGTGCAGACATTGCCGGCGGTCTGGCCCTTTTCCACGCCGCCGATGAACTTCTCGAGCGGCGTCTTGCAGCCCCAGCAGTAGGGAACACCCTTGACCGTCTGGCCGCGCTTGCCGATCAGGTAGATCGGGCGGCGCAGCCGGTTCATGTTGACGCAGCCAGGTCCGGGATCCCTGCCATAGGCGGTTGATGTCACCAGCCAGTTCAGCGTCTCGAAGCCGATTGCCCGCTCGATGACGTCGCTGCGCGATTTCGGCACGATCGCCACCTTCGGCGTCTTGCCTTGCTTGCCGGCAGTCGGCTGCTTGGTGGGCCTGATAACGGCAAGCTTGCGGCCGGGCTCCCGGCCGTCGAGCCGCAGCACCTGCGCCCGGCTTTCCTGCGATCGGAGATAAAGCACGTCGCCGCGCGGACCGATCGCCACGAAACGCCTGGAGAATACCGTGCCCGGTTCGATCGGCAGGTCGTAGACCCGGTCCATCATCCCGTTCGGCGTGAAGCGCACCACCAGCATGCCGGTGCGCTCGGGCCGGTCGGCGGGCACGAGCTCGACCAGTGCATAAGGCCTGCCTGTCGTATCGATGTCGAGAAGTTCGACGGTGCCGATGCGGCCTTCCGAGGTGAGCTGCAGCGAGAGGAAATTCTCCTCCGAGCTGCTGCGCCGCAGCAGGATCTCCGCTCTGTCGTTTGCGGCAGCCGAGACCTCGGCGACGATATCGCCGAGCCCGCGGCTCGGCACGTATTGAATGACCGGCGGGCGGGCCTCGGGCCGGCTGGTGCTGCGGCCGATCTCGTCAATGATGCTGTTCAGCGGCCCCGGCGATACTGAGCCCATCGAGGCGAAGACCGAGCGGGTGTAGTCGTCGGCATCGCCGCCGCCATCGACGGCGCGCAACGTCTGCGACCGGCCGTCGGCATCGGTGGAGCGCTCGAGCGGCACGACGCCGTCCGACCAGAGATAGAGTTCGTTGTGAACGACGGCGAGATCCTCTGGCGCGGCATTCTCCGGCAGCGGCAGGATCTCGGGCTCGGCCTGCGAGCGTTCGGCGTCGACGGCGAGCACGCGGCCGTTGTTTTGGTCGAGGATGTAGATGGTGCCATCGTCGCCGACGGTGATCGCCGCCGGCCCGGATGCCTCCGCTTCCTCGTTGGAAGAGATGATGCCGACCGAACGTGCGCCGTCGCCGCCGCGAAGCTCGATGATCGTCGTATCCTTGGCGAAAACCGGCGAGGCGACCGCAAGTGCCGCGGCAAACAAAATATGCGACCCTAAACTACGCATTGCCTCGACCCCCGGCATCATGCTCTGTGACCGTCAAGTCTTTAAAATGGTAGGCTAGATATGGCCCCTCAGCAAGCCGTTGCTTTCCAAACGATTTGGAGATCTGCGCCGGCGATAGTACAAGATCATCGTCTCGAAGATTTGTCGGCAGGAAATGCTTATGCTGGAATGGAACGGTGACGAACTGGCGCTCGACATAAGCTTGCTGGAGCAGGTTCGCGCGGCGCGGATAAACTTCTCGGACCGCGTCTGCGCCGCCTCTGCCAGCAAGGACGACAAGCATCTGGCGCAGCTGCGCTCGGAGCCGACCTATCTGATGGCCGAGTTCCTCTATTCGATGAAGGTCTTCGGCATCAACACCGCCGAGGATATCGAACGCTTCGCCGATCTGCACAATGATTACGTGGTTTCGCTCACCCGCGATCCGGCCAAGCTGCAGCGGCTGGGGCTTTCGCAGGATCGGGCGCTCGCCTCGATGTTCACCGCCGACACCAAGCCGCGGCTGATCCAGAACTGGGCTGATAAATCAGGCGCGATCGACCAGTCCAATCTCGCCCGTTTCCTTGTCGCGGTGATGTCGAGCGAGACCTGCCGCAAGACGTTGATCGATTTCGAGACGGCGGGCTTCATGCAGCGCAAGCGCTCGCCCTACGGCACCATGGTCGTCTGGTCGACCGGAATGATCGAGGAGATCTTCGGCGAGATGCTGCGCGATCTGCGCCTCGGCCTGCAGCAATTGAAGATCCTCTGACATTAGTTGCCAGTCGATTTCAACCCTCCCAATCGATTGGCACTGAGCGCCGTTGCCTTCCTTCCGGCCTTTACTTATTGTCGCAACGCTTGTCGCGCAGTGGCGCCAATAACACGGATTTGACGACGATGACGAAATCCTGGCGCATAACCTTGTCGATCAGCCTTCTGCTGGCGCTGCAGATACCTGAGCTGGCGCTTTCCGGCCCGGTCGAAGACGCGCTTGCGGCGCGAAACCCCACGCTGGCGGCGCTACGCCAACATGACGAGAAGGCCTTTGCCGCGGCGACCGCGATCATCGCCGAACACGAACGCGCCAAGGGGCTGGCGCCCGGCGAGGATAAGCTACCCGATGCGACCTCGCCCGGCCGCGACATGGGCTCGGGCCCCGGCAAAGAATTCACGGTCGACAATCCGGATATTCTCTGGCTCTACAATTCCTCGCCCGAGGGAATGAGCGACCTGATCTCGATTTTGAAATCAGCCGGACAGAAACCCAAGAACTAACCGCCTCCTCGCAGTTGAACGGACTATAACAGGTCACGGTTATTCCAGAGCCTGAGTCTTGCTCACGTCTTTGCCTTGGCGGATTCTTCCAGGCTCCAAATAATTTGTAACCCTCCCTCAAGCAAGACAGGCGAAACCGTCCCAATTTCGCCGGTCAGTGCTATTCTCATCTTCAACACAGTGTGAGATGTTCGAAGAGGAGGTTTTTCAATGCCGAACCGCAAAGCCATCCTGGCTGCAGCCACCTTTCTTTCGTTCTTTTCGGTGGTTCCCGCCGTCGAGGCGCAGAACGAACGCACGTTGACCGAAGCGCCGGCGCAGACCGGGCCTGTCACCATCACCTTCGATCGCGCTGAAGCCAAATACGCCATCGGCGAAGTTGTCGGCCTCTTCATCCAGTCGACCGAGAACGCCTATGTCACGGTGCTGAACGTCTCGCCGAACGGCGCCGTCGTGAAGCTTTTCCCGAACAAGTACCAGACCGACGCCCTTGTCGGCGCCGGCAAGCGCGTGCAGGTGCCGGATCCGGCAAGCGGCGCCAAGCTGCAGGTTTCAGGCCCGGTCGGCCAGGAACAGATCAAAGTCTTCTATTCCTCCAAGCCGCTTACCATCTTCGCCGATCTCGGCGGCAGCGGCGGCGGCATGTTCCGCTCGATCGACGGCGGCATGGATGCCGTTTCCCGCAGCCTTGAAGAAGCCCGCAGCCTCGGCACCAAGATCAGCAGCAAGACGCTGATGCTGACGACGGTCGATAGTCCGGCTGCCATCCCGCCCGTCGCAGCCGCCCCCGCAGCCAAACCGGTCGAGCAGGCTGCAAAGCCGCCCGTTGCGCCGAAACCTGCGGCCGCTCCAAAGCCGAAGCCGGTAACGAAACAGGAAGTCGCCAAGAAGCCGGAAACGGTGGTGGAAAAACCGAAGCTGGCTGCCCCGAAAAAGGTCGCGCCGAAGCCTGTCGAGCAGGCGACACAACAGCCGCCGAAGAAATACAAGATCGTCACCAATCTGGCGCCCGGCCAGGAGCTTTCCGCCGACGAACTGGAGCTGATCGGTCCCACCGACACCACCTCATCCACCCGGCCGACCCAGTATAAGCAGCCCACGCAGTATAAGCAGCCGGCCCAGTCTGCGCAGACGAAGATGCCGAAACTGCCGATGCCGCAGATCAAGATGCCTCAGTTCAAGCTTCCCGGCGGTTTCAGCATCAAGATGCCGCAGCTAAACCTCGGCCGTTCGGCCGAACCTGCCCAGGCCGGCGAAGAGATCGAGGTAGCAAATGCCGATACGCCTGTTTGCACCGCCCTTCTCGACAAGCTGAACACCGCCGTTGCCGCCAAGGATATCAGTGCTGCCGCGGCTGAGGCCGATGCGATCGCCGTCAGCGCCGATTGCGGCCAGTTCCAGGTGAATGCCCAGCGCCGCGTCGCGGCCCTCAGGCTTTCCGCAGCTCAGGAGATGATGGCCGCCAACCAGCCGGTTGCCGATTACGAGCCGCTGCTTGTCGCCGCCGACAGCCCGCAGGTGCTCTGGCAGGCCTCGGCCACGCTCGGCGAAATCTATTTCTCCGCACGCCGCTTTGCCGATGCCGCCGCCGATTACCAGCAGGCGATCGAGATCATCAAGAACGAGACCCGCACGCCAAAGGCGCCGCCCGCCGAGACGATCTCCGATCTTATCCAGCGCGCCGCCCAGGCCCGCATCCTTGCCGCCAACCCGACGAGCGACAATCCTGAAGGCAGCTTCGTGCCAGCAGAGAAGGACCACCGCAGCGGCGTGCTCGGCGGCATCTATTCCGAGAACGTGCGCGGCATCGTGCCGGTATCCATTCCGGTTCCGATCACCTTCGATTTCAACAAGTCGAGCTTCACCTCGATCGGCACCGAGGCCGCCCAGGAATTGCTGGAGGCGCTGAAGGAACAGAAGCCCGGCCGCATCATCCTCGTCGGCCATACCGACCGGCGCGGCGGTGACGACTATAATCAGAAGCTTTCCGAACGCCGCGCCCAGGCCGTCGCCGACTTCCTGAAGAGCAACGGCCTCGACGCGACAATCGACGCCGAAGGCCGCGGAGCATCCGAACCGGTGGACGTCACCGCGACCGCAAATCTCACCGAAGACGATGTCGATGCGCTGAACCGCCGCGTCGAATGGCGCCGCGAATAGGCCGGGCGAGGGGGAACTGGCCATGACCGCATTCGTTTCCATGGCCGCAGCACTTGCCCTCCTCACCATGGCGGCCACCGACAGCTTGGCAAAGGTGATCGAGGCGCCCGAGCGTGGTGCGGTCAGGGCCGTTCTGATCGGCATCGACCTCTACCGCAACGTTCCGCCGCTGCACGGCGCCGTCGCCGACGCCGACGACCTTTCGCTTTCGCTGCGCTCGGTCGGCGTCGAGGACATGACGCTCCTGAAGAACGGCGCTGCCGACCGCCAGGGCATTTTCCATGCGATCGAGGCCGTGACGGAACGCGCAGGGTCTGGAGACCTGATCGTGCTTGGCATCGCCGGTCATGGGTCGAGCGAGCCTGAACGCGTCAAGGGTTCCAAACCGAGCGGCCGCGACGAGGTCTATATCCTTGCAGGCTTCGACACCCGGCTGCCGGGATCGCGCGAGCGCATCTTCGGCGATGAATTCAAGGCGCTGATCCGCAAGCTCGAGGCCAAGGGCGCCGATGTCGTCTTCATCGCCGATACCTGCCATGCCGGCGGCATGACCCGCGACGTCGATCCGCGCGGCGCCGAGATCACCTGGCGTCAGGCGCCTTCCTATACGATCGAGGAGGACGATCTTGCGCCGATTTCGACGACGGCGGATGCGCTGTCCACCGGCTTCGATTTCAAGCGGCTGACCTTTCTCGCCGCCGTCGACGAAAACACCAAGTCGCCCGAAATCACCATTCCCGGCATTCCGCAGAAACGCGGTGCGCTGAGCTATGCCACCGCCCGCGCCTTCGAAGGGGCTGCGGACCGCAATGGCGACGGCGCCGTCAGCCGCCGCGAACTGTTCGAATATGTGCGCCAGGCGGTCTATCAGTTCACCAACCAGCGGCAGAACATCTTCACTGAAAGCCCGCCCGGAACCGATCTCGATCGGGCGGTCGTCTATCATTACGAAGGGGCGGGGGCACAGGCGGCGGCGGAGAAATCAAACGCTCCGCTGCCCGCCGAGCTCGCGCCGATCAGCGTTGCCACCCTCGGCTCCGAGCCGGTGCTGCAGGGGGTCGACCCCGCCGTCACGCCGTTCAAGCTGATGGAGGGTGCTGATGCCGAACTCGTCTTCGATCCCGAAAAACACGAGGCGATTGCCGGCGGCGATGTCGTCGCCTCCGGCGTCGGCGCCGGCGACATGCCTTTCGTCGTCGACCGGATGGCCGCGCTCGATGCGCTGAAGCGGCTCTCCGAGACCAACCCGCAGACCGTGCGCGTGACGCCTTCCGACACCGTCCATCGCGAAGGTGAGCGCGTCGGCGTCACGGTTTCGGATCTATCAACCCGCAGGCTCGTGCTCTTCGACGTCACCGGCGATGGAACCGTGCAGTTCCTCTATCCGGGCGAGAAGGAGGTCGATGCCGCGATGTCTCAGACCTTCGATCTCGACCTTTCAGTCGTCGCACCTTTCGGCACGGACCTGCTTGTCGCCGTCACCTCCGAAACCCCGATGCCCGACCTTATTGAATTCCTGAAGCAGAACGACAGACGCCGCACTGCCGGCAATATCGCCAAGCGCCTCGGCGAATTCCTGCCCAAGGGCGCTCGCCTCGGATTTACGGTCCTCTATACCTCCGCCGGAGCCAAGCTATGAGCACGTCGATCAGCAGGATCCTCAATATTGCGTCTGTCATGCTGCTGCTCGCCTCTCCGGCTCTATCGCAGCAGGATACCGATTTCGCCGGCGAGGATGGCGGGCGTGTCATCGGCGGTCAGGCGGCCAAGAAGGGCGAATGGCCCTGGCAGGTGAAGATCCTCGCGCCCGATCCCGAACAGCGCGGCCGCTTCGGCGGCCATTGCGGCGGCTCGTTGATCTCGCCGCGCTGGATATTGACGGCCGCCCATTGCGTCACCAGCGGCCGCTCCGGCAAGCAGGATCTCTTTGCCCGGGACCTGCTGATCGTCGAGGGCAAGTCGAAGATCGACAAGGTGATCGCGGTCGACGGGCCCGATAAGCCGGGCCTTGCCGTGGAAGAGGTGATCATCCACGAAGATTTCGACCGCAAGGTCTTCGCCAACGACATCGCCCTCATCAAGCTGAGCGAGCCCGCCAAATCGAAGCCGGCGATCCTTGCCTCGGCCTCGGATGACGAGGTGGAGGCCGCCGGCCGCCCGGCCATCGTCACCGGCTGGGGTTACACTAAGGCCGATCACGGCTGGGACGACAAATACCTGCCGACCGAACTGCAGGAAGTCGAACTGCCGATCGTCCCGCGCGAGGACTGCCGTGCCGCCTACCGCGACAGCTCGATGCGCATGAACCCGATCGACGAGCGCAATGTCTGCGCCGGTTATGCCGAAGGCGGCAAGGACGCCTGCCAGGGCGACAGCGGCGGGCCGCTGGTCGCCCAGCGCCCCGACAAGCGCTGGATCCAGCTCGGCATCGTCAGCTGGGGCGCCGGCTGCGCCGAGGCCGAACATTACGGCGTCTATACCCGTGTTGCCGCCTTCCGCGACTGGATCGCCGCAAAGACCGACGGCGACGTGCCTGATGTTGAAGGACCAGCTGCCGGCGATCAGGTTGCGTCCACCACGAATAGCGGGACGAAGCAGAGGAAGTCCGGACAGGAAGAGGCCAATCTCGCCATTACCCCGCCCGCCGGCGATACAGCGCCAGCCACTACGACCGAAACGCCCGACGCGCCCCCCGGCGATACCGCGCCGTCTGACCAGCCCGTCGCCGACGAACCCGTAGTTCAGCCGCCCGTCGTCCAGACGCCGGTGATCGAAAGCTCGCCCGGCGACCGTGCGCTCCTGATCGGCATCGACGATTACGAGATGCGCGAGGCGAAGCTGACCGGCTCCGCCACCGATGTGAAAGCGATGCAGGTCTTCCTCGCCAAGACGCTCGCCTACCGCCCGGAACAGATCCACACGCTGACCAACCGCAAGGCGACCCGCGAAGCGATCCTGGCCGAGATTGACGACTGGCTGGTGCGCCAGTCGACGCCTGGAAGCCGCGTCTTCCTCTATTTCAGCGGCCAGGGCTCGGAGGAAATGGGCGCCGACGCGACGACTAGCCCGACGCTGGTGGCCGCCGACGCCAAGCTGGTCCGCGAGGCCGGCAAGGTGACGGTCACCAACCAGATCCGCGAAACCGAGATCGCCGCAAGGCTGAACAGCCTCAAGGACCGCCGTGTGACGCTGCTGATCGACGCCTGCCATGTCGGCCCCGGCAGCCGCAGCGCGGTGGCCGCACCCTCCGGCACCGTGCGTTGCCTCGGCCCGGCGCTGGCAGCGCTCGAGCCGCCGAACAAATCGGGCAAGGAAGCGAAATTCTCCTTCGGCGGCGAAAACGCCATGGTCTGGTCGGCCGTTAACGCGGGGCAATGGGCGCTCGTCGACCGCGAGGCCAAGCCGGCGGTCGGCGTCTTCACCCGCCGCTTCATCGAAGGCGTGCAGGATGGCGTGGCGCGCGCGGCCGACAAGCCGAATGTCAGCAATGCCGCTTTGCTCGACTATGTCCGGCGCAAATCCGACGAATATTGCCGGACGCATGCCGAGGATTGCCGCTTCACCCCGGTTCCGCAATTTTACGGCCAGCCGGATGCGCTCGGCCGGGATGTCATCACCGGAGAGGAGGCGAAGACACCGCTCGCCGCCGTCGAGAACACGCTGAAGAGCGACAATGAGGCGGGCGTCGCCGTCGACGTGCTGCCCGGCACCGCGGTCAGCATCGGCGACAAGGTGGCGATGCGTGTCTCCACCAAGAAGTCCGGTTACCTGATCCTGGTCGATATCGACGCCTCCGGCAAGCTGACGCAGCTTTACCCGAACAAGCGTTCCATGGGCCTGAAACCATCAGCCAAAAGCGGCGACAACCGGCTCGATCCGGCCCGGCCGGTCGTCGTGCCCGATGCTCGCAATCCCTATACCGGCTTCGAATATGTGGTGGAGGGACCGGCAGGCGTCGGCATGGTCGTTGCCATCCTCAGCGACAAGCCGATCGAAGTGCTCGATCTTCCCGATGTGCCGACGCCGCTCGTCGGCCAGCGCGCCGCCTTCAACTATGTCTACGATCTCGCCCGAAGCCTCAGGATCGTCGGCGACGACGAGACCGGCGCCCAAGGCAAATGGTCGTTCGATTCCAAATTCTATCGCATCCGCTGAACAGGAGCGAACCATGCCGAAATCCACTCTGCTGGCGGGTCTTGCCGCTTCCTTGATGGCGCTTGCCCCAGCTCATGCCGGCGACAGCAAGGCGATGCTTGCCGCACAAGCAGGGCTTGCGGCCGAACTCATCGACCGTACGCTGGCAAAGGAGGGTGCTGCCAATATCATGGTGTCGCCGGCAAGCCTTGCCGCGGCACTCGGCCTTGCCGCCCTCGGCGCCTCCGACGAGGGCAAGGCCTCGATCGCCAAGGGCCTCGGCTTCGGCGGCGAGGTGAAGGGACCGGAGACGGCGCTTGACGCAATGTATCAGGAAAAGCCGACAGCGGCGGATGCGCCGTTGACGACGGCGGTCGCGATCGTCTTCGACGACAAGCTGGTGCTTGTTCCCGATGCGCTCTCCATGCTCGCCGGCCACCGGATCAAGCCTTCGATCGAGGATCTCGACGGGCCGAAATCGGTCGAGCACATCAACGGCTGGGTCAGCCAGGCGACGCGGGGCGCCGTTCCTATCATCCTGGACGCACCGCCGGGCGGCGGTTTCGTCAGCCTCGGCGCGCTTTCCTTCAAGGCGCGATGGAAGACGTCTTTCGATAGGGAAAGCCCGGCAAGCCCTTTTCAGCGGCCGGACGGATCGACGATTTCGGTGCCGATGATGCATCTTGCCGGCGATGGCCAGAAATTCCGCTTCGACGAGAGATTCACCGCCGTCGACCTTGCCTATGCCGGCGAGGGCTACAGCATGGTCGTGGTGGCGGCGCGTTCCGGCAAGGGTGTGGGCGGCGCGGACCTGAAGGCGCTCGTTTCCTGGCTGCAGGGGGAAAAATTCGAGGCCGCCAAGGGCGAAATCTTCCTGCCCCGCTTTTCCCTGAACGACGGGCGTGATTTGATGCCGATACTCAATGCGATGGGAGTGGCGCCCGAGAAGGCCAAGGATGCGGGATTCCCGGGTTTCACCAAGGAAAACATCAGCCTGGCACGCGTCCTGCAGAAGACGATGATCAAAGTTGACGAAAGCGGCACGGCGGCGGCGGCAGCCACGGCTGTTATCACGGAACGCAGCATCGATCCGAAGCTTGTACGCGTGGTGGCCGATGCCCGTTTTGCCTTCGCGCTTCGCGACACAAAGACCGGCCTGCTGCTGGCCGCAGGCCTTATCGGCGATCCATTACTGGCAGGCGAATAGAGTTCGGTTTCATGAATGTAATGAATGCAGGGGGACAAGTGCATGAGAAGTGATCTGATCGCCCGCTACACGATCGGCGAGCCGGTCTATGAAAACGAGTTCATCGTCTATCCCGCTCAGGACAAGCGGATGGACCATTCGGTCTTCATCGTCGCGCCCGATATGGCGCTGAAACTGGACAAGGCCCGTTTCGAGCGGGTCTGGACCTCCATCAACGAGGCCAAATCGCTGACGGCCCGGCGCTTCGTCGAAATCGAGGACCTCATCCCGCCGTCGCCGGAAGATGACAATTTCTATATCGTCGAGAAGCGGCCGTCGAAAACGCTGCACCAATATCTCGACGAAACGGAAATGGTGGCTTACGAACGCGCCGTCGAGATCGGCCGCCATATCCTCGAGGGCCTGGCGACGCTGCACGGCGCCGGCTACGCCCACAATGCCCTGACGGACCAGTGCATCTATGTGTCGGAGGATTATTCCGGCCTGTCGGTCCGGATCGGCAACCTGCACCTGATCTCGAAGATCGGCGAGCACATCATCCCGCCCTATGTGCCGGAATTCGGTGCGCCGGAAATCTATGCCAGCGGTACTTTTTCCGCCTCCGCGGCGCTCGACATCTATGCCATGGGCATGATCGCCTACAAGCTGTTCCTGCCGCGGCAGACCTATGCCAGCGTCTTCGACAGCGTCATGGTCTGGGAGGACGAACACCAACGCGAGCAGAGCTGGAAGAACATCCATCTCGACCCTTCCAATATCTTTCCCCGCCTCGACGTGCTGATCCCGGGCTTTCCCGAGGGGCTTGCAAGCCTTGTGGAAAGAATGCTGAGCCGCGACCCGAGCGCGCGACCGCGCACGGGCGCCGATGCGCTGGGCGAATTTGCGCGCGTGACGACAGGCATCCAGCCGATGTCGTGGGATCCGCGCGGCGGCATGCCGCAGCAGCAGGACACCCCGAAACCGAAAAAATGGACGCCAGTCAAGATCTCCATGATCGCAGCACTGCTCTTGATCTGCATCGGCGTCGGTGCCGTCACCATTCCGAAGTTGCTCCGCCCGGATCCAAAACTCGTCGCCGATGTCGGCACCTGGAAGAAGGAGGCCGAAAGCCGCAAGCAGAAGGCGATTGCCGCCAAGGCGCCGGAGCGCCCGGCCAGCGACCAGGCGAAACTCTCCTATGACACCGGCGCTGCGGCGCTGACATCGGCCGATGCGCTGCTCAAGGATGAAGACTACGAAAAGGCGCTTCCAGGCTTCCAGACGGCAGCCATCAATCTCGGCAATGCGCTGATCGGCATCTCGAAGGAGAATGCCGAGAAGGCGAAGGCTGCCGCTTCGGCGGCCGGCGGCGACAAGGCGCCAGGTTTTGCCGAGGCCGACGCCAAGATGAAGACCGCCGCCGACGCCGCCGACGCCAAGCAGATGCATGCTGCCGTCGACGCCTATGACGCATCGAAGACGACGTTCGACGATCTCGCCAAGGCGCTCACCGCGCTGGCAGCGGCCGAAAAGGACGCGACGGCAAAACGCGAAACAGTCGATCGCATCGGCGCCGGTGATAGCCCCGACGTCAAAAAGGCGAGTGGGCTGATGACGGATGCCAAGGCCAAGGCCGAGCAATGGCAGATGCCGGCCGCAACCACAGGCTATGGCGATGCCGCCAAACTGTTCGACGCCGTTATCGCCGATGTCATGGCGGCGAAGGATGAGGCGACGGCGCTGAAGCAGAAAGTCACCGATCTCAGCGCTTCGATCGCGACCCGCGCCGGTGCTGCCGATCCGACGCTTGCGGCGCTCGCTCCGAAGATCGGCGAGGCTGACGGCCGCTACACCGCGGAAGCCTATAAGCTGGCCATCGTTGCCTACCAGCCGATCCTTGCCGATCTCGAGGCGCTGTCGGCGCGCGGCTTCTGCCCGGTTTCGCCGACCCTTGCCTTCGAGACCGTGCCGGCGGGCAGTTATTCACTGGAGAATGTCCGGCTGATGACCTCGTCGATGCAGGAGCTCGGCGGCATGCTCGGCGTTGCCAATGGCGCCGTGAAGATCGACAAATCCTTCTGCATGCAGACGAAGGCGGTCACCCGTGCGGAGATGGCGGAATATTACGCCGCCAATTCCGACCCCGCCGCAGCGCAGGCCTATGCCGACAATCCTGAGCAGCCGGCCGACGACGTGCCGCTTGCCGTGGCGCAGAACTATACGGCCTGGCTATCGAAGCAGCTGAACGCGCCCGTCCACCTGCCGTCGGCGACGGAATGGATGGCGAGCGCGGCGAAGATCACGCCGGAAAAACTGCCCGACAACGGCGATATCATCCTGCAATGGAGCGCCACCCCCTGCGAAGCCGGCGGCAATGTCGCCTTCATGGCGCAGGAGGGCTCGACCTTCGTCGTCTGCTCCGACGCGTCGGCCGGCGGCATCTTCCGCGTCACCGCCGAATTGCGGTGAGCGCGGCGAAACTGGGGACCGAATAGGGGAGCGTGCGCGCCCTTTCTGCTTCATTCGACAGCTCGCGTTCAAGCCGTATAATTCGACAAATTTCAATTCCAAATTACAAAATACGCGCGTATATTGAACTGGGGACTGCAGTATCCGTGCCTTGAGGGGTCGAGGACAATGTGCTGGAACACATCATCAGCATTCACGCCGGTTGGCTTTGCTTTGCGAGGCTCGGCATCTCGTAAGATCGTCTGGACACTGGGCGACGCGGCACGTCTCCTGATCAACGATTGGCCTTGCGATGACGGCGAGGAATATGTGGCTGCCGTCAAAGCCTGCGTCGACGCATTGAGCGGGAAGATTGCCCCGGAACAATTCCGGGAAGCGCTTCTGCGCGCGGCCGATGAGGCGGGCATCGCTGCTCTGTCGCTCGTCCGGCAGGGAGTTGGAGAGCGACGGCCGGACCTGCCATCAAGCGCGCAAAGATAGTCCGAATTTCGAGGGGCCACCCGCCTATCGACGTCAGGTTTGTGTCATTTGCGGTTATTGCGCATGCATTGCAGATTAGAATGCGAGTTCCAGCTTCCGGATCGAGGCCTCGATCCAAGTAAGGACGACATCGACGCGAACGAGGTGGCGCAGATCAGGATGTGTCAGCAACCAGATTTCGCGTTCGGGAAAAGCGGCCCCAGCGACATTGCTGCGCCGGAGGCCAGATATCTGATCGGCTACGATGCAAGGAAGCAGAGAGCGACCAAGGCCGACTTGGACGCCGTGAAGGATCGCCTCGGCGTCATTGAAAGCGAGGGATGAGAGGTTGCCATCCCTCTCGACCGCTTTCGCAATCCACTGGGCTTGCGGTAAATGAGCCATTCCGTCGTCATAAGTCAGCCAGGGCAGTGTCGCCGTATCGAACTGGATATCGTTTGCGACATAGGCGGCATACCTCAGTTTCCCTATACGCTTGGAAAGCACCCTGCCGCCGGTGTCGCCAGTCGGCCTCGCGAGCCGAATTGCAATGTCGGCTTCCCGTCGGGTCAGGTTGAGGTCACGGGATTCTGCGATCAATTCCACGCGTAAATGTGGATGTTGTGCCATCAATCCGGCTACTGCTGGCACCAAAACCCTGTTGATCAAGATGGGGACGGCGGTGACACGCACCGTACCGCTGGCGGAATTATCAGCTCCCTGCATCGCCTCCTTCAGTCTACCAATCTCAGCCTCGAGTGTTTCGGCACGCCTTGCCGCAATCTCCCCGGCTTGAGTCAGGCACATAATGCCGTCAGCGCCGCGCTCGAACAATGAAACGCCGAGCGCGGCCTCGATCGCCCGAAGCCTGCGGCCAACCGTAGTCGGATCCACTCCAAGCTGGCGGCCGGCCGCTGAATGCGATCCTCCTCGCATGAGAGCGAGAACATATCGAAAATCGTTCCAGTCGAGTGCCTGCATTTTTGCAGCCCTGCTTCGCAATAGTTCGGCGTGATGCGGCAAATATACCCTGTTAGAAGCCGTACAAACAGGAGGCCATGACCATGCTTTTCGCTGTTTTTTTGAAGACGAGGCAGATCGCGCCAGCGATATTCGCCAACAGTATATGCTCGCACACCTGGACTTTCTGGAGCGTCATGCGTCCACCATCAAAGCCGCGGGGCCGCTCAGCGATGCTGATGGCAACCCGGCAGGAGGCCTCTGGCTGGTGCAAGCCAACGACCAGGAGCAGGTGCAAACGCTCGTGCGAGCCGATCCCTTCTGGCCAACCGGCTTGCGTCGCTCCGTGCGCGTGCTTGCCTGGACACAGGTCTTTGCCGATGGAGTGCGAGGCGGGAGGCTACAGTAGAAAAAGGACGCCAGCGGCAGAACCTGCAGTCTTCCTCGATCCGAACGTCGCTGAGGAACTGCCCGAAGCGAGCCAGAGGCCGACGAAGACAGGTTCCGCTTTGCGACACAGCGGTCATCAGATGAGGAGCGCCCGTCCCATCTGGCGGGCACGGACGCGCCACGACTTCTCATCAGGTTGCTTGGAGAACCATGTTGAGCGGGGTCTGGGCTGCGCGCCGGACATGTGTGAACCCGCCTGACCGGATCACCTCCGACAATCGCTTCTCTCCCGCCTGGGCGCCAAGTGCTAGTCCCGTCTCCTGTGCCAGGGAGGTGGGAACGCAGATCATCGTCGAGGCGGAGTAGTAGAGCCGCCCGACCGGGTTGATGTTGTCCTCAAGCGTATCCCCGGCGGTGGGCTCGACCACCATCCACGTTCCACCCTCCTTCAGCGCCTTTCTGATATGTGCCGCCGCAGTCTTGGGGTCGCCCATGTCGTGCAGGCAGTCGAAGCAGGTGATCAGATCGAAGTCTCTTCCGTCGAAGTCCTGCGCCCGGCCCACCTCGAAGTGCACGTTCGTCAGGCCATCTGCCCGGGCGTGGGCAGTCGCGGCCGCAATCGAATCCGCATGGAAGTCATAGCCGATGAACCGGGAATTGGGGAAAGCCTGCGCCATCAGGATCGTCGACAGCCCATGTCCGCACCCCACATCGGCCACACTCGCGCCTGCCTTTAACTGTCGACGACTCCATCGAGCGCAGGCAGCCAGTCCTGCACGAGGGCATTCACATAGCCGGGCCGGAACAGCTT
The DNA here is from genome assembly GCF_037002925.1 of Rhizobium aouanii. Lineage (NCBI taxonomy): Bacteria > Pseudomonadati > Pseudomonadota > Alphaproteobacteria > Hyphomicrobiales > Rhizobiaceae > Rhizobium > Rhizobium aouanii. Next base: position 86,232 of record NZ_JBAMYD010000004.1, on the reverse strand, counting down.
CGCCACGGCGCAGAACATGCAGCCGGCCTGATCCCCCCAAGCCACGCCTCGACCGGTCTTGAAGGCAGACTGCACCTTCGGCTGGTTTTCGACCATGAGACCCGTCGCGCCTGACGGCATGAGACAGTTGTCCCGCGCAGCTGTGGATTCAGGCCCGGCAAAGGGGCGTTTGTCCCAAAAGCGTCGGCGACGCAGCCGCGCTACCTGGAAAGCGCCATGACGATCGCCTGCGAACGGTTACGCACGCCGAGCTTGCTGAAAATCACCGACAGTTGGTTGCGCACGGTCTTCACGCTCTTGCCAAGGCGGGCTGTGATCGCGCGATTGTCGAGCCCCTCCGCGACGAGGTCGAAAAGCGCCGCCTCGGCGGGTGTCAGACCGGCATCGCGAACTGCGCGCGGTCGCACGGGTCGATCCCGCCCGAGGAAGGTTGCGAGTTCGGCATGGAAGACGGCCCAGGCCGGTTCGTCCGGCAAGAGCACATGGTTCTTGCTCTCGAGCGGTATGAAGCGTGCTTCTGGAATCGCGGCTGCCAGCTTGCGGCCTTGGTCGAACGGCACGCGCATATCGCCGCGGCTATGTGCAACCAAAGTCGGGACGCGAAGTGTCGTCGCCAGATCAAGCACATCGAGCCCCTGCATCTGCCAGAGCAGTTGTGCGGCAACGTCGGGTGCTGCCGTCACACGCTCCAGATCGCCCCACCAGCGATGCTGTTCGGGTGTCCCGTCCGGAATGAAAAGGTTGGTAAAGAACCGACAGAATGCCGGATTGTCGCGACCCCAGCCGATGCGGATGAGGTTGACGAGCGTCTCGGCCTCCAAGCGCTCGGGCTCGGTCTGCGCGCGTGCCCGCGCACCCTGACTATAGGCATTCAGGAGCACCAGATGCGACACCCGCTCGGGATGCCTCAGGGCGAATGCGATACTGAGGGCGCCGCCTTGCGAAAGCCCGAGGAGGACAAAACGCGGTTCCTCGATGGAGGCTGCCACGGCGTCCAGGTCGGCGTGCCACGCCTCAACCGAAAGATCGGCGACATGCCGGTCCGATAGACCGCAGCCGCGCGGATCGTAGCGCACAAACCGATTGCCGGCCGAGAGCGCCTGCAGCCATGGCCGCCAGACCGGGCTCTTGACATCATAGTCGACATTACTAAGCCAGTGAGCCGCCCGCAGGATCACTTGTCCCGTCCCGCACGATGCGACGGCTATCCGAGTGCCGTCGGCGGAGGCGCAGAACCGTAGGGTCTGGCTGAGTTTCATCGGTCAAGATTAGCGCATCAAGAGGTTGCGCAACAGGTCCGTCCCCTACGAACTCAACCGCGTCCTTCGGTGTGGGCAGAACCAACTTGCCCTGCCGCGCCATTGTTCGCCAAGTGGACAGGTGGTTCGGCTACACCGTCGCTTCCCGAACCTGGTGTGTGACCGGCATGGCTTCAGCCACTGTCACGGGGCCTTGAGGTGGAAGCGGGCGAAAACCCGTCGAGGCTCGGGGCGAAGACGTTGTTCAGCCGCATGATGAAGCCGGATATACATCCTGGTGAACCGGTTTGGTTAGCGACGCTCGGTCGAGGCCGACATGACTAAGGGGTTGTCTGCTCATCCATCTGGTTGCTATCCAAGCATTCGTCATCGAGGCTTGACGAACTATCGGGTTCAGGCTCAGCGCGGAAACAATATATATGGCAAAATCAGCAATTCTCGTAAGCTGTTGCAAGCGCTTGGCCGCACTTTTGGCCGTCATCTCGCTATGCGGCTGCGACCCTATGCTTCAACATTTTGCCGATTTTGAGTTGAGCGGCGACTATAAAGCGATAGCCAACTGCGCAACGAAGTATCTGCCCAGCAATTTTTGGCTTCGCGAAAACTACGATGATGCGAAACAAGTGAGATTCATTCACCTCCCGCCACACAAAATGCAGACCATCATCGATGTTGTCCAAACGGGAGCTGGGCGGACTCACGTCAGCGTCACGGATTGGTCGATCGGAAACGGTATGATCGATTTGTATAGGAGCTATTTCACCTACTGTGCGTCGACGATCGCTGGATGACTGCTACGCCATAGAGACCATTCAGCTATTTGCGCTAAATAGCGATTGTGGCGAGTTGGACGAGAGGAGCAAACTCAATTGTCTGTCAGCGCTGGCCGTGCAGAACCGGCAATCAACGCCGTGCAGGCGGCTTCACCGCAGCCCGCCGCTGCAGCGCGAAGCGCGCGGCCGAGCAGTTGACGTCGGGAACGAGATCGTAGGTCTGCTGATAGAGGGTCTGCGCCAGCGTGTTGTTGCCGCGGTTTTCCGAGGCGAGGGCTGCGAGTGCGGTGCGTTTGTAAGCCTCGACGATCGGTTCGGCGGCCTTGGCCAGCGCGGCGTCGTCCGATGGTTCGGCGGCCAGTGAAAGGGCGGCATAGGTTGCGTTGCCATCGCGGCCGACACGGCCGCCGACGGCGCCGTTGAAGCTCGCCTCCGAGACCTGGCGCATGCGCCGGGCGTTCTTGATGCATGTCGGAATGCGGGCGGCCTCCGCATTGATGCGCTCGGCCGTCGGGCCACCCTCCGCGCTGCCGCTATCGGAGAGGATGACGTAGCCGATGATGCCGACGATGGCGAGATAGGCGACACCCATGCCGGCGAGGAAGGCCGGCTGCTTCAGCAGCGACTTCTTCGGCTTGTCGTCGCTCGTCTTGTAGGCCTCCTTCTTCGGCGTTTCCTTGGCGGCGGCCTTGACGACGAACTGGAATTCGACGTCCTTGCCGAGACGGAAGCTGTCACCGGCTTTCAGCGACGCCGTCTGCAACAGCGCTTCGCCGCGCAGCATGATCGGGTTCAGCCCCATGCGGCGAATGATGAAGCCGCCGTCGCTCTGCCGCTCGATGCGCGCATGGATCGGCGCCAGGAACGGATCGTCGACGACGATATCGGCATTGCCGGCCCGGCCGATCGACATTTCCGGCCGATCGAGCACATGGCTGCGGCTCTGGCCGCCGGGACCGGTCTGCAGAAGGCTAGGCTTGTTTCCGCGAAAAAAGGAAAAGACCATGATCAGAACATCCCACTCGACATCATCTCGACAATTGCAGGCGCCAGCACCAGAAGCAGGATCGATACGACGATCATCATCGCCGGCATGACGATCTTGGCTTTCAGCTTTTCACTGGCCCTGTCGGCCTTTTCCCAGCGGCGGAAGCGCAGGTCGCGCGCATGTTCGCGCAACAGCTCGACGCGGTTGCTGCCTTCGACTTCGCCCTGGATCACGGCGCGGATGACGCGGATGACCTCCTCGGCGGTCATGCGGCGCTCCAGCCGCTGCAGCGCCTCGATCATGCCGGTGCCGAGCGCCACATCCTTCAGCGTCTGTTCGATCTCCTCGCTCATGACGGTGCCGGGTGCGGCCTCGGCATAAAGCCTCAGGCTTTCCGGCAGGGTCGCCTGCGCCTGCTGCGTCATGACGACGAGATCGAGAAAGTAGGGAAATTCGCGCGAGATGCGTTCCTTGCGGTCCTGCGCCTTGTCGTCGGCGACGACCCAGAAATAGATGGCGGGGATCAGGCCGAGGATCAGGCCGGCCACAAGCCCGCCGATCACGCTGCCGCTGGCGATGCCGAACAGCAGGCCGAGCACGATGAAACCGAAGAGACTGAGAACCACGAGAAGCGCGATATATTCCCGCCCCGTGACGCCGCCGAAAGGCCGGCCGCCATAGATCAGCTTCTGCTCGAGCTGCGCGCCGTAATCGGCCAGCAGCGGCTCGAAATGCGTCAGCACGAATTCAACCGGCGTGCGCATGCCGATGCTGTCAACGATGTTCGGCGGCGGACCATCGCCGCCCGCGGTCCGGCGCACCACCTGAATGCTGCCGAGCATATCGCCGATCCACCAGACGAACAGCGCAGCGGTGATCCCGGCAAAGGCGATGGCGATCGGGGCGAGAGGTATCTGAGACATCATACCGACACCTTCATCATCGAGCGCATCCAGAAGAAACCGGTCGCATAGAGGATGGCGCCGACGATCGCGATGACGATGCCGATGGCGTTGCCGAATACCTTGTCGATCAGTTCCGGCTGGCCGAAGAAGATCATCAGCATCATGAACAGCGCGCCGCCATTGACGACGCGAAAGTTCATGCGCGCCTGCGACGACGAAGTGGTGATCTTCTGATCGAGCTTCCAGATTTCCTTGAAGGATTTCGACATTTCCGTCAGCGGCTCGGAAATGTCGCCGCCCTGGCGGGCAAAGAGACCGAGTGCCGCATCGACCATCTTGAAGTGCAGGCTCGGCACGTTGCGGCCGTGGCGGTCGAGCGCCTCGACCAGGCCGATGCCAAGCTTCTGTTCGCGGGCGATGCGCTCGAATTCGCGCGAGGCCGGCATCTGGCCGGTATCGGCCACCGCATTGACGGCGATGGCAAGCGGCTTGCCGGTGCGCACCGCCGAGACGATCTGGTCGACGGCATAGGGAAGCTGCGATTCGATCTGCAGCCAGCGGCGTTGCAGATAATAACGGATCACGCCCTTGGGCAGGAAGATGGCGACCGGGATTGCTATGACGAAGCCGAAGATCGGCCCGAAGATCAGCGAGATCACGATGAAGACGACGATCGCCGTGATGCCGTAGGCAAGGATCATCGTATAGGGCGGAACGGCATCGCGCCCGAAGACCTGCGCCGCCTCACTGGCGAGCGCAATGTCACGTTCGGTGGCGCGCAGCAGCGGCGCCGGCCAGCGCACCGGCGCGCCCCAGACGAGCAGTCCCGCGGTCACTGCGCCGAGGGCGACCGTAAAAATCTGCAGAATGCTGATATCCATGGCTTTGCCCTCAGACGAACATATCCAGTTTTTCGATCTCGCCGTCGTCGTTGAACTCGACGAGCTCGGCGACGAAGCTCGGCAGGTAGCCGGTGAAGGCATGCACGGCCTGGCCGCCGGCGCGGCCGACGAGATTGAAGATCGGCTCGACGATGATGAGGCCGGTATCCGGATCGATGCCGATCACCTCCGATATTTCGGTGACGGCGCGCCGGCCATTCGCCAGGCGGTTCAGCTGCACGACAAGTTCGACCGCGGCAACGATCTGCTGGCGGATCGCCATGACAGGTAGCGAGCTCTGGCCCTGCAGCACCATCACCTCCAGGCGGGTCATCATATCCTGCGGCGTATTGGCATGCGCCGTCGTCATCGAGCCGGCATGGCCGGTGTTCATCGCCTGGAGCATGTCGATCGCTTCGGCGCCGCGGCACTCGCCGACGATGATGCGGTCGGGACGCATGCGCAGCGCGTTGCGCACGAGGTCGCGGATGGTCACGCTGGTCTCGGACTCCGCCGTCTTCGGCCGCGATTGCAGGTAGACGACATGAATGCCGTCGAGCTGCAGTTCCGACGTGTCCTCGACGGCAACGACGCGCTCGCCGACGGGGATGAACTGCGACAGGCTGTTCAAGAGAGTCGTCTTGCCGGAGCCCGTGCCGCCTGAGACAACGATGTTCTTGCGCGAGCGGACGGCCGCCTCGAGGAAGGCGCGCATCGGCTCGCTGAGCGCGCCGGCGGTGACCAGCTTGCTGATATCGAGCCGCGACTTGCCGCCGAACTTGCGGATAGTCAGACAAGCGCCCTTGACCGCCAGCGGCGGAATGACGGCGTTGACGCGCGAGCCATCCGGCATGCGGAAGTCGGCCATCGCCTCGCTCTCGTTGATCGAGCGGTTGGAATCGACGGCGATGCGCTCAATCACCTTCATCAGCTGCCGCTCATTGGCGAAGGCGAAGGGATACCGCTCCAGCAGGCCGAATTTTTCGACGTAGATCTCGTCATAGCGCGTCACCATGATTTCCGAGATGACGTCGAGATCCATCAGCTCGGAGATCGTCCCCCAGCGATACATCAGCTCCTCGATATTGGAGCGCAGGTGCATATGGGCGATCTCGTAACGGTCGCCGGCGTTGAAAAGAGCCTGCCGGGACTGGAAGGCGGCGCTGAAACGGGTGTCGAGCTGGGCGAAGTCGGCGCGGGTGGATTCGAAGTTCAGCTTGAGCTGCAAGGCCGATATCAGCGCCTTGCCGACGTCGAAGAGGCGGCGATTGTCCTGCTCCTCGCGCGACAGGCTTGCGGCATTGGACGACGCATCCCGCCGGCCCGTGCGGGCGATGCGTTTGGCCAGCCACCGATAGACGGCGTTCTTGATGACGAGGATGACGAGATCCTGCTGTGCTGCGTCGAGCGCCTCCTTGATGAACATGTCGAGGCGCTCGCGGATTCGGTTTCGCGTGTCCTCGCGGCCGAAATCGGAAGATTTCACCAGCCGGTCATATTGCGTGTCCTTCAGCAGGCGCTCGTGGATTTCCATCTGCAGGGCGAGCACGCGTTCCTGGTCGGGAAATTGCGTGACCGCTTCGGCCACCGCCGCCGGCTCGACGAGTTCGATCGTGACGTTCGGCACCCAGATCGACATGCCGGCCGATACCGCAACCGGCGTGCCGGCCCGAAGCGGCTGATCGTCGACGCGCGTCGGGTTGCGGCCGTGATGCTGCACCGACCATCCCTGGCCCGATTTCCGCAGCACGAATTGCGGTGAAGAGACGTGGCTGCCGCGCAGCCGCACGACGCCTGCGCCGGCGGGCAGCGTCAGCGTGCTGCTTTCGCCGACGAAATAGGTCTCGTTCGCCGAGAGCGGGATGACCTCCCGACCGCTGCCGTCCTCATAGGAAATCTTCAACAGCATGGCTCATTCCCCCGCGGCGGTCACATGCGCGTCCAGTTGATGCTCGGCAGGTCCTCGACGGTATTGTCGGCCGGATTGCGCAGCACGAGGTTAAGGCTGCCGTTCGACTGGCCCATGGCAAAAATCAGCATTTCGGCTTCCGACGGTGTCACTTCGACGGTCACATTGTTGTACGTGCTGTTGGCCTTGGTGACCGCGCCCTCCGCCGTCGTCGCCGCCCCGACGGCCAGCACTTTGACATTCTGCAGGAAGGTGCGGGTGACGACGCGGGTGCGCGAGCTTATGCCCAGTTTATAATCCTGCGCCTGTTTGCGGTAGGCGTTGACATCGTTCTCGTCGGCGCCTGGATACTGGGTGAGATAGTTCTTCAGCATCTGCTCGACCGGCGACTGCGGCTGGGCTGGAGCCTGCGGCTGTCCGGCCGCGGTAGGCGCCTGGCCGGGGACGGCAGGCTGACCTGGCACGGCAGCGGGCTGGCCGGGAGCTCCCGGCTGGGTCGCAGCGGCCGGCGCCACGGGCTCGACCGGTTCGTCGACCGTGCCGAGGATATCGACATAGCTGCCCGGCTCGACGAAATGGCCGACGGCCGCGACCGCGTTGACGGGAAGGGTCAGCGCCCGCTTGCCGGGCGCGATCATCGTCGTCAGGCGTCCGCCGTCGGTATCGTCGAAATACTGGAAGAGCAACACGGAGCCGGCTGGAATATCGGCGGCGGCCGTCCTGTCCTTCAGCCATTCCTGATAGGCGCTGGCGGCGGGAACCGCGAGTTTGGCCAGCGGTCCGAAGCTTTCCGGCAGCATCACCGGTTCGGCGAGCATGTCTGGCGTAATCGCCTGTCCTCGCGTAACCTTCCTGTCGGGCTGAAGCCGCATGAAGGCATAGGCCGTCTGCTCGTTCTTGACGCTCTCGGTCCAGAAATAGAGCAGAACGCCGGTGATGAGCCCGACGATGACAGCCGCGATGAGCTTCCAGTTCATGGTGTTATTCCTTCGACGAAGGGTTGCCTGATTTGAATGACCTCGACGGTCCGGCCGTCGGTTTTGCTTCTGGTGTAAAGAACATTGGCCTCGACGCTGCCGCGCCGGCCATAAAGGGCAGTGACCCCGCCGCGCTGTGCCGGCGGCGTCTCGATGGTGAAACCATCGCGGGCAAGCAGATCGGCGCGCGCTTCGGCCCAGCGCACGGCCGACAGCGTGCCTTTCGACACGACCGTGCGCGACGTGTGGCCCTTGTCGCGATCGCCGATATCGCTCAGCACCTCGACACCGGCCGGCGGACGCAGCGACTGCGGCAGCTTGCCGACATCGGCAGGTGCTGCAAAGGCCGGCAGCGTCGAGGCAACATCGTCGAAGCGGCTCATCAGCACCTCGGACATCGGCGCATCGGCGGGCCTGCGGATCATGATCGTGACGCCGGGGATGGGCGCTCTCACCGAAGGATTTGCAGGATCCTGCCGTCTGAGATAATCGAGGGCAGCCTCGCCGTCGCCGTCAAAGAACCGCACCACCACGGCGAGATCGTCGCGGATGCGGCTCGTCTTCGGGACGATCAGCATGTTGGCGGCAATGACGGCGGTCAGTTCTTCCTTGTCGTTGCTTTTCGGCAGGGCAGGGCGGGTATTGACGGCCAGGACCCGCAGCCACTCGTCGGTGATATCGGAAATGCTGCGCTCGCTCTGGTAGGGCGTGAATTCAAGCGGCTGGCCGTTGATGACGAGATCGCGCGGCGCCCGCTCCGGCGCACCAAGGATGCCGGCCAGCATCGAATTCAGCGTCACCCTCAAATCCTTGTAGATCTCGGCTCGAACAGGTGTGGCCAGAGCGGCGAGTCCGATGACAAGCGCCAAGCCGACGAGACGAAAGGAGATGCGTGAACCCTGTCTCATCTTATTTGGCTCCCGGAAAGACGCCGTCGAACAGATCGCCGGAATCGTCGGCCACATCGCGGATTTCCCGGCGCAGCGTCGGATCGTAGCCGCGGCGCGTGGTATCGTTGTTGTGGGAAGCAAACAGCGTCGAATCATCAACCGTGAACGCGTCCTTCCAGCGGAGGCTCCTGATCGTATCGAGATCGTCGGAATCCCTGAACTTGTAGACCCGGTCGGCCGTCGCGGTGACGAGCTGCGGCTTCTCATTGGCGAGGTCGCCGACCATGTCTCCGAAATCGCGGCCATCGCTCTTCCAGGTATTCTGTACGTCGTCCCAGACAAAGGTGCGCTGAGGGTCGCCGCCGCCTTCATGCGATGGTGTGCGTGAGCAGCTCATGACGTCGCGTCCGGGCAGTGCCGGCAAGGCCGGGATCGGAAAGACGTTCGAGAAATCCGACGTGCAGTCCAGCCCATTCGCCTCGGCGAAGGCGGCGTTGCGCATCGCCACCATGGTTCCGACCTTCTTGGTGGAAATCTTGTTCGCATGAATGACAAAAATCACGATCAGCAAGATGACCGGCGCGGCGAGCACGAATTCGATCGAGGCAAGACCGCGCCTGTCGCGGTGCAGCCGCATCAGCAGCCCGCGGCCCGGAGGGCCGCCCATGGGCTCAGTGTGTGTTGACGGCAGCCCAGGCATTGGCTCCTCCCTGATCGAAGACGCGGGTCAAGCCGGTAAAACTGTCGGCCGCCGGGCTCTGCTTGATGGTGTTGGAAACCTCGCTGGTATCGTCGGCAAGCGTGGCGGGGGCAAGCGATGCGAGCCAGTCCTGGGTGTAGAGGTCGAAGGCCGTGTAATTGTGGACCCAGCTCTGCGCCAAGGCGTAGGCGGACGGTGTTTTGTCCTTGAAGATGCGGATCTGCAGCCTGGCGCGCGGGGCGCGGGAAACGATCGCCAGCGTCTGGTAGTCGTCGAGCTGCTCGCCGCCGAAGGGCGTGAAGTTAAACGGTATGCGTCCCTTCAGCCAGTAAGGCTTCGGGAAGGAGATCACGGGCAGTGCGCCTGCCATAGAAATCGCAGCGCCCGCCGGGCTGCAGACCCCATTCCAGATCGTGTCGAACTTGCGGGTGAAATCGTTCTCGTCCTTTGTCTGCTTGTCGGAATAGCGCGGCGGCACGTCGATCGGCAGCTGGAAGGGGTTCACGACGCCGAACTCGATGCCGAAGAATTCCTCGGCGACAAAGAAGCTGCCATCGAGCAGCAGTTCCTGCCACCAGCTGAGATCACCAAATTGCTCGATGATCGCCTTGAATGGAATCTTGCTCAGATAGGCCGGGCCGAAGGCTTCATAAAAGATGTAGAAGTCCACCAGCGCATCGTCGATGCCGCTCTCGTGGTTGACCCAGTCGCGGATATGGCTGCCGTCGACGCCGCCTGCGGTCAACGGACCCTTGCCGTCGGGGAAGCCACGCTTGGCAAACTCGCCGCGCATGAGAAGCGGGTCCTGCCCCTGGGTGCCATTGGCCATGGCAAGGCACATTTCAGCATAGGCCGAGGCGGGATTGATGCCGTCGCGATCGACCGGCAGGTTACCGCCCGCACCTTCTCCGGCGTCGTTGCAGGACTCGCATGGCGGATGGAAGACGACATGATCCGACTTGTTCAGGCGCACCAGATGCAGGGCTTCGTTGCCGACCCGCTGCGGAAAGCTCTCGACAAGGTAGTCGTTGAGGTCGTTCATGGCGTCGATGATGTCGCTGGACTTTTCGATAAGGCCCCATGGATCATAATCGAGCTGTGCTTTTACCGTATATGCAAGCGCTTTGGTGGCTCCTATCGCCCGAACCCCCTGGAACGCCAGGCAAGCACCGTAGATGATGCCGCCGACGATCGGAACCTTCTGCCAGCCCGGGCAATAGGGCATCGGCGGCATCGGCGGCAGGAGCGACGCCGGGCCGAAGCCTTCCGTGAAAGAATATTGGGCGAGTTTTGCCAGAATGGCGGTCGAGCGCAGGGCCAGCTCCGCCGTCGTCAGTTGGAAGGCGACCGAGGTCGCCATGACGACGGTTGCCTGCGAGGAAGCGACGTTGTTCATCGCCATGATGTTGAGATAGCGGGCTTCCCAGTCGGCATGGACGAGTGCTGCGGCGTCGGCCGTGTCCTGGGTGCGCTGCTTGTCGTAGATCATCTGTCCCGTATTCAGGATCCAGACGATCATCAGGGCGAGCGCGATCGTCATGTAGAGAATGATCGGCGACAGGAAGCCGCGTTCGTCGCGGTGTAGGCGCTTGATAAGGGTCGGTGTCATAGCAGGTTCACCTCCGCCGTCGAGATCGTGTAGTAGCGGCCGTCTTTCCTCTGGCCGCGGGCAAAGACCCAGCCGGCATATTCGAGCAGCAGGAAGCGGGCTTCCACCTTGGCGGTAACAGGCACATGCGGCGAGCGGTTGATGGCGGCATAGAGCGCCATCGGCGCGCGGTCGACGGTCACGGTGACGTTCTGCGGGTCGAACATATAGCGGGCCTGGTTGCGCATCGCGCGCCAGTTCTTCGAAAGACCGGAGGCATCGGCAAGGCTTTTCAGCGCATCTTCAGGCGGCTGGCAGGCGCCGACGCATCTCAGCTGGTCGTAGGGTGCGGCCGGGATCAGTGCCAGGCGGGCGGCAAGATCGGCCTTGCCGGCGGCAGCATCGTCGTCGCAGGTCCTGGCGTCGATCAAGCTCCGGATGGTGATCGGCAGGGCCGGACAGAAATAGACACGGGCGCTGCGCGCCGCCGCATAGGCGGCATAATGGGTGAAGAGGTGGTTCTTGGCCAGGATCGTGAACTGGAAGACCACGAACATGAAGAAGACGAAGACCGGTGTCACGAGAACGAAATCCATCATCGTCGTGCTGCCGGAGATGTCGCCGTGCAGCTCCGATATCCGGCGCCGGCGGGCGGAAAGCAGCGGCAGCAGCAGCATCGAGGCAAGCAGCATCACGGCGATCGCAAAGGTACCGAGGAGCGCGCCGTGATCCTGAGGGACCCAGAAGGTCCGCGAGTGCAGGATCGAACTCCAGAAGGCACCGTCGAAGAGGGGGCGTTCGAGTTCCGCGCGCATTGCCGTTACCTCACGAATGAAAGAGGGGTGAAATCGGGCATGAAAAGACACCAGAGAAGTCCGAGAGCCGCGGCAACGCCGAAGCGGACGGTATGATGGGTTTCGCGCGGCTTCAGCATCGAAGCGGCATCGCGGAAACCGGCAGGCAGGAGAAGCGCAAACAGTCCGACCGTTCGGGCCAGCACGCTCCATTGAACACGCCGCGCCATGGAGAAAACGGCGATCACGCCGCCGGCCATCAGCGATGCAAGCGTGACGTCGATGGCGGGCCAGAGGCCGAGAATGGCGCCGAGCGCCGCCATCAGCTTGACGTCGCCGCCGCCGCAGCTTTCGGCTGCGAAGGCGATGATGAAGATCAGGCCGGCTGCGAGGAGGCCGGCGAAGGCAAGCCCTATTCCTGCGAGACCGCCGCTGATTGCCGCCAACATGAACCCGCCAAGCAGGCAGGGGTAGGTGACGGCGTTCGGAATATGACCGTGGCGATGGTCGAGCACCGCCGCGGTCATGGTGCAGGCGACGGCAAGAGCCGCCGCCGCAGGCATCAGGGTCAGATCATAGGTCGTATCCATGATCCCGATCCGCTTATTGACCGGGCTCGGGAATTCTCTCGGCATCCGAGAGCGCCGTGTTCTTTTCGTTGAACCATTCGCCGATCTGTTTGCCGAATGCGAGCAGGATCAGCATCAGCGGAATGACGATCAGGGCGACCGCCAGGACGATCTGGGCCATGTCGCCGCGTTCGTCCTTGTGAAGTGCAATTGCGAGAGTCTTGAGTTTACCAAACATGTGATTACTCCTCATTCCCAGGTTTGTTTCGGTTCGAAGCCGTGGTGAAGATGAACCAAGCATACGCTATCGATCCGAACGAGCATGTTGCTCGATCCAATGATATTTTCTGCTTCAGCTTATCTTCCCCGGCGGCCAACGTTTGTTGAACAACACCATTAAGACCCAAGAGTGCGCCCAAGGCCAGCCCTCCGTCAAGCAAACGAAACGAAGGGTTCCAATTGTCTTGGAGGCATCGCCGGCACAATCGCAGTTGACGTCATATTATTTCAACTAACCGATTGAATAAGATACAGTTTTACCTGCATGGCCGAAGTTTTTGTCAACCTTGCAAGGCCTCGTCTACTGCTCCATAATTGGTCAATTCTTTCAAAGCGATAGAAGAAACCGCGTGCGGCGATCATAATGACTGCCTCCGCGGGACCTGGCCATGGCGTTGTTTGGCGATCTGGATTAAGCTTTCGTCAAATGGTGGGTATCGCCCGCCAGTCGATCCGGAGAGAGAACGATGGAAACGATGAGCAGCATCTTAATACTTGCATTGGTCCTCATTCCATTGATGATGTTCTTTCCCACCGCGGTTCAGATGATGGCAACACTGTTCGGCATGAGCACGGTCCTGGTCGGGATGCCGCTCTGATGAAAGCCGTTTCCGACGACGCTGCCGAACAGGCAACCTTCCAGGTCCTGACCCGGGCGCTGGACAAGCTGCTCGGGCCGATCCGTTTTCTCCTCGATGATCCGAGCGTGTCCGAAATCCTGATCAACGGCACATCCGACATCTTCGTCGAAAGGCGAGGCAAGCTCGAACGCGCCGATACGCGCTTCGCCAGCCGCGAAGACCTGGAATCGGCCGCGCGCAGCATCGCGCAGTTCTCAGGCAAGCGGCTGACGCCGGAGGAGCCGAGCGTCGAGGCGCGTTTGCCGGATGGTTCGCGCGTGCAGATGATCCAGCCGCCCGCCTCCCGCACCGGGCTTTGCATCTCCATTCGCCGCTTTCTGAAAGAACATCGCAGCATCCGCGATCTCGTCACCCAGGGCAGCCTGACCGACCAGTCGCTGACGCTGCTGCAGGCGGCCGTCGGGCTGCAGAAAAACGTGATCATCTCCGGCGGCACCGGCACCGGCAAGACGACGATGCTGAACGCGCTGTCGGAAGCCTTTGCCGACCACGAGCGCATCATCGTCATCGAGGACACGTCGGAACTGCAGATCCGCAAGGAACACGTCGTCTATCTCGAAGTGACCAAGCCCGACCGTTTCGGCCGCGGCGGCGCCAGCATCCGCGACCTCTTCCGCTCGTCGCTGCGCATGCGGCCGGACCGGGTCATCGTCGGCGAGTGCCGCGGCGGCGAGGCGCTCGATATGATCCAGGCGATGACATCAGGCCACAGCGGCAGCCTTTCGACGGTACATGCGAACACGCCCTATGACTCCCTGCACCGGCTGGAAACGCTGGCGCTGATGTCTGATATCGACATGCCGCTTCGGCCGCTGCGCGCCCAGATCGCCTCGGCGGTCGACGTCGTCGTGCAGATCGCCCGCTTCAAGCGCACCGGAAGGCGCCGGGTGATCGAGATCTCCGAGATCAAGGGCCTGAACAATGACGGCCAATATATCGTCGAAAGCATCTACAAGCTCGAGGGCGACGGCCATTCCAATCCCGATGGCGCACTGCTGTGGACCGGTGTCGTGCCGAGCTTCGCCGCCGATGCAGTGGAAGAGCTGCAAGGCGCCGAGCGCCCCGAGTGGGTCGGTGCCGCTGCGCTGCATACAGCTTAAAGACGATCGAAATTCTGTTCTACATTATATAGTTAGAGCATGATGTCATCCGAAAACCGCTCACACTTTTCGGCATCATGCTCTGTCAGACGCTATCCTTTTCAGCGCTCGCCGCCGTATGCGCGAGATCGTCCCAGAGGCTTTCGGCAAAACTGCGCAGGACCGTGAGTTCGAAGCTGTCATCGCCGGTGCGGACGATCTGCACGGAGAGATGACCGATCATCGTCATTGCCGAATGGCCTTCCGGAAAGACGGAAGGATCGAGATCGACGGCGGTCCCCCTTGAGAGAAGCGCCCGCGAAGAACGGCCGGAAACGCCGATGCGCACGCGGCCATGGCTCTGGTCCATGAGGAAAACCTTGCCCGCAAGCGCTGCCGCGAGAGCATCGAGGCTGGCCTGGATAAGCGGCTCATCGCCGGCAACGAACCATTGCCGGAAGCCCGCCTTACGGATCGAACTTTTCGCAAAGCCTGCTTTCACCAATTCCGCGGCGAGCGCTGATGGTTCGATCGCGCCGAGCACATGCACGAGATGGCCTTCCGGCAAGGCTTCCAGCCGGACGCCTGCCTCTGAGATACTCTGATATGCCATGCCGGCAAGAACCGGTTTGTGTTGCGGAAGATCACGCATGGAGCTTCTCGTTTTCGGGATCGATGAAGACGGGATGGCAGAGCACCGCATCGGTGAATTCGTTGCGCAGGCCGTTCCAGACCGTCACCTTTTCACCGATGCGCTCCGGCCCACGCCGGACGAGCGCCAGGCCGATTGTATGGCCGAGCCCCGGCGAAAAGGCGCTTGATGTCACGTAGCCCTGGTCGTTTTCGAGCGTCGCCCCACCGCCGTCGGCGAGAATATGCGAGCCGGTGCGGAAACCGGTCGCCGGATTAAGCGGCTTGACGCCGACGAGGCGCGGCCGCTCGGGATCCTGCAACCCTTCACGCGCAAGCATTGCCTTGCCGATGAAATCCGGCTTGGTTGATGAAACCATGCGGCCGAAACCGAGGTCGCCAGGCGTCACCGTGCCGTTGATTTCGGCATGGGTGACATGGCCCTTTTCGATGCGCATGACGCCGAGCGCCTCGGCGCCGTAGGCGCAGATGCCATGTTTCTCGCCCGCCGCCATGACCGCATCGGCAACGCCTTCGCCGTAGCCGGCGGGTACTGCCAGCTCGTAGGCAAGTTCGCCTGAGAAGGAGATCCGAAAGAGCCGGCCTTCGAGGCGGCCGCCGAAGAGGGAGACCTTGCGGGCGCTCATGAAGGGGAAGGCCGCATTCGACAAATCCTCGTCGACGATCTCCTGGAGAATGGCGCGCGACTTCGGTCCGGCAACGGCCATCTGCGCCCATTGATCGGTCGAGGAGGCAAAGCAGACGTCGAGATCGGGCCAGAGCGTCTGGGCGCAGAATTCGAGATGGGTCAGCACGCCGGCGGCAAGTGCGGTCGTCGTCGTCATGAAGAAATGCTCGTCACTGAACCGGCTGGTGGTGCCGTCATCATAGATGAAGCCGTCCTCGCGCAGCATGATGCCGTAACGCGCCTTGGCGACTGCAAGCTTGGCGAAGCCGTTGCAATAGATGCGATCGAGGAAGGTCGCGGCATCCTTGCCAAAGATTTCGATCTTGCCGAGGGTCGAGACATCGCAGAGGCCGGCATTCTTCCTGACGTTCAGCACCTCGCGGTCGACGCTTTCGCGCCATGTCGTCTCGCCGGGGCGCGGGAACCAGGCGGAACGATACCAGAGGCCGGTTTCGACGAAGACCGCGCCGTTCTTCTCGGCCCAGCCATGCAGCGGCGATTTGCGCGCCGGCTGGAAATGTTTGCCGCGCGATGCCCCGGTCAAAGCGCCGAAGGAGACCGGCGTATAGAAGGGCCGGAAGGTCGTCGTTCCCACCTCGGCGGGCGACACGCCGCGCGCCTCGGCAAGGATGCCGATGGCGTTGATATTGGAAAGTTTGCCCTGATCGGTCGCCATGCCTGATGTGGTGTAACGCTTGGCGAGCTCGACATGGCCGTAGCCTTCGCGGACGGCGAGGCCGAGATCCTTGAGATGCACGTCGTTCTGGTAATCGACGAAAGCCTTGCCCTTCGAGCCCTTGACCGACCAGAGCGGCTTTGCCTGTGCAGCCGCCTCGGAGGCCGCGGCAAAGGCCGGTTCCGCCGCCGCGAAGCCGATCGTCTTCAACGCGGCAGCTGCCTTTGCGGCGCCATCCCCAAGGCAGGTCGCCGTCTTCGCAAGGCCGGCGGCCGAGCCGGCAACGGCAAGGCCTTCCTGCTGGGCGGGCGCCAGAAACGCCGAGGCTTCGTGCGACCATTGCGGTTTCGCACCGCGATGGCAGGCAAGATGGATGATCGGGCTCCAGCCGCCCGACATGGCCAGCGCATCCGCCTCGATCCGGCGGGTGCCGTCTCCCGTCTTGACGGTGACGCTGCCCAGGCTCTTGCCGCCAAATGCATCGATGACCCTGGCGCCCTCCAGCACTTCGGCGCGGCCCTGCCAGCTCCCTCCTCCATCCCCGCGACTGTCGACGATCGCCGCGACGGCGAGGCCGGCGGCCTCGAGATCGGCGGCGGTGCGATATCCGGCGTCGTTGGTGGTGAAGATGACAGTGCTTCTGCCCGGTGCGACCGCCTGCCGATTGAGATAGCTGCGCATCGCGCCTGCCATCATCACACCGGGAATATCGTTGCCGCCGAAGACGAGCGGACGCTCCTCGGCGCCGGTCGCAAGGATGGCCTGGCGGGCGACGATGCGCCACAATCTTTCGACGGGGCGTTCCGGGTCGGGCATCGCCACATGCTTCTGCACCCGTTCGACCGCGCCGAAGACATTGTCGTCGTACCAGCCGAATACCGTCATGCGCGGCAGGCGGCGCACGTTCTCCAGGCTCGCCAGTTCGGCAAGCAGCTCGCCGAGAAAAGCCCCCGCCGGCTTGCCGTCAATGGTGCCGCTGTCCGAAAGCAGGCTGCCGCCGAGTTCGGATCCCTCGTCGGCGAGGATGACGCGCGCACCGGCCCGGCCGGCGGTGAGCGCTGCGGCAAGACCGGCGGGGCCGGCGCCGATCACCAGCAGATCGCAATGCGCCCAGCATTTTTCGTAGGAATCGGGATCGGCCTCATAGGATGCCCTGCCGAGGCCTGCCGCCTTACGGATCACCGGCTCGTAGAGCTTTTCCCAGAGGGCCGCCGGCCACATGAAGGTCTTGTAGTAGAAACCGGCGCTGAGGAAGGGCGACAGCAGCCCGTTGACCGCGCCGACATCGAAGCCGAGCGAAGGCCAGCGGTTCTGGCTCTTTGCGGTCAGCCCCTGGTAAAGCTCGATCATCGTCGCGCGCGTATTCGGTTCGGTGCGCCCGCCGCTGCCCGTCGTCACCAGCGCGTTCGGTTCGGCAGCCCCCGCCGTCAGGATGCCGCGCGGGCGATGATATTTGAAGCTGCGGCCGACGAGCTGGACGCCGTTGGCAAGCAGTGCCGAGGCGAGCGTGTCGCCCGGATGGCCTTCAAGCGGCCTGCCGTCGAAGGTGAAACCGAGCGTCGTGGTGCGATCGATGCGGCCGCCGGAGGAAAGACGGAAGCTCGTCATGCCGGTTCTCCGCCGAGCTTGGAGAGGGCGGCATCCCTGACGCCGTGGACCGCATGGGTGACGGTATCGCGTTCGACGATCAGCCAGCGGCGGCATCCGGAAGAGTGGTGCCAATATTCGCTGTGCCGGCCTCTCGGATTGTCGCGCAGATAGACATAGTCGAACCAGGCCTCCGCACCGGCATCCGGCGCAGGCCGAGCAAGGCCCGCATCGCCGCGGATCGAAAATTCCTCCTTCGGTCGGGCGCCGCAATGAGGACAGGAAATCAAGCTCGCCATCTTAAATGTCCTCAGTGCAGATTGGGCTGGGCGCCGACGCCCTTTTCGTCGATTGGGTAGCCGCGCGCGAAACGATCGAGCCTGAAGGCGCGGGCAGTCTGATGCGGCGCGTTGCGGGCGATCAGATGGGCATAGCAGAAGCCGGAGGCCGGTGTGGCCTTGAAGCCGCCGTAACACCAGCCGGTGTTGAGATAGAGATTGTCGATATGGGTGCGGTCGATGATCGGCGAGCCGTCCATGCTCATATCCATGACGCCGCCCCAGGAGCGCAGATAACGCACGCGCGACAGCGACGGGATCAGCGCCAGCCCGGCTTCGGCGACATGCTCGACCGAAGCGAGATTGCCGCGCTGGGCATAGGAATTGTAGCCGTCGATATCGCCGCCGAAGACGAGGCCGCCCTTGTCAGACTGGGACGCGTAGAAATGCCCGGCACCGAAAGTGACGACCGTGTCGATGAATGGCTTCAGCCCCTCCGAAACAAAGGCCTGCAGCACATGGCTTTCAATCGGCAGCCGCAGGCCGGCCATATCGGCGACGACGGTGGAGTTGCCGGCGGCCGCCAGCGCCAGCTTGCCGCAGCCGATGAAACCCTTGCTGGTCTCGACGCCGGTAATCTGACCGTTTTCGCTGCGGATGCCGGTCACCTCGCACTGGGTGATAATGTCGACACCGCGTTGATCGGCGCCGCGCGCATAACCCCAGGCGACCGCATCATGGCGCACCGTGCCGCCGCGCGGCTGGAACAGGCCGCCCATAATGGGGAAACGGGCATTGTCGAAATCGAGGAAGGGCAATTTCTTGCGTACCGCCTGCCGGTCGAGAAGCTCGGCATCGACGCCGTGCAGCCGCATGGCATTGCCGCGGCGCGTATAGGCGTCGCGCTGGGCGTCGGAATGGAAGAGGTTGAGCACGCCGCGCTGCGAGACCATGGCGTTGAAGTTGAAGTCCTGCTCCAGCCCTTCCCAGAGCTTCATCGACAGCTCGTAGAAGGGATTATTACCAGGCAGCAGGTAGTTCGACCGGATGATCGTCGTGTTCCTGCCGATATTGCCGGAGCCGAGATAGCCCTTTTCCAGGACGGCGACATTGGTGACGCCGAATTCCTTGGCAAGATAATAGGCGGTGGCAAGACCATGGCCGCCGCCGCCAACGATGACGACGTCGTAATGCGGCTTCGGCGTCGGATCGCGCCAGGCCGGCGCCCAGCCTTTGTTGCCGCGAAGGCCGTTCAGGAAAATCGAAAGAGCGGAATAGCGCATGGGTCACCCCGGAAAGAACAGGTGCATGATGCCAGAAAGGGGAGGGTTGACTTGCACAGAAGGGACAGGATTGGCTAAGAAAGAGACATGTCCTCGCTTGATAGCAGAAATGTGCAGACGATCGGCTTCATCCTCATCCCGGGATTTGCGCTGATGTCCTATGCCTCGGCGACCGAACCGCTCAGGGCGGCAAATCTTCTGGCCGGACGGGAGATCTATCGGCTGCAGATCTTCTCGCCGGATGGCACACCGGCACTCTCCTCCTCGGGTGTCAGCGTCCCCGCCGAACCTCTCCCGGTCAGGGGCTCGGGGCTCGGAACGGCCTTCGTCTGCGCCGGCGGATTGCCCCGCGACTGGCGCTATCCCGGCGTGCTGTCCTGCTTGAGGCAGCTGTCGCGCGAAGGTGTGAGGATCGGCGGCATCTCGGGCGGCCCCTATCTGATGGCCGCTGCCGGACTGCTCGGCGGCCGCGACTTCACCATCCACTGGGAGCATGCGGCAGCTCTTCTCGAAGCCTTCCCGGATCTCACGCCGCGCCAGGCGCGCTTCATGATCGACGGCAACCGGATCACCTGCGGCGGCGGCATCGCACCGCTCGACATGATGCATGTGCTGATCGCCGAGCGCATGGGGCCGGATTTCGCCCGCCGCGTCAGCGACTGGTATCTTCATACAGAGGTCAACGAGCCGGCTGCACCCCAGCGCGCCTCACTGGCGGAGCGCTATGGCGTCTATCATCCCGGCCTGCTCAGCGTTCTCGAACGGATGGAGGAGACGATCGAGATGCCGCTGGAGCGTGCCGCCATGGCGCGCATTGCCGGCGTCACCACCCGCCATCTCGACCGGCTCTTTGCGGCTCATCTCGGCAGTACCTTCCTCGAGCAGTACCGCAGGATCAGGCTGCAGCATGCCCATCGGCTGCTGAAGCAGAGCCCGCTTTCCGTCTCGGAAATCGCGGTGGCCACCGGCTTTTCCAGCCTGAGCCATTTTTCCCGGATGTTCCGTGCCGTCTACGGCATCGCTCCGCGTGAGGCACGGCGGGAATAGGTTTTCTTCACGGTTGAGAAATTTTCACTATGACGATAGGGTTGCCTTTGGACAAAAGAGAAGGCGGCAGGGGAAAATCCATGAAATCCAGGCGTGAAGCGGCAGAGCAACCGGAACAGGCGCATGGCGGGCGCGCTCCCTTTTCCCAAGACCCGCACGCCGTCCGCGAGCCGAAGGAAAACAATCTCGAAATGGCGATCGGCCATGAGGTGCGCGCCTACCGCAAGAAACTCGGCATTACCGTCACCGATCTGGCGGCGGCAACTGGCATTTCGCTCGGCATGCTGTCGAAGATCGAGAACGGCAACATCTCGCCGTCGCTGACGACGCTGCAATCGCTGTCGCGGGCACTTGGCGTGCCGCTGACGGCCTTCTTCCGCCGTTTCGAGGAACCGCGCAACGCCGTCTTCGTCAAGGCAGGCCAAGGCATCGAGCTCGAACGGCGCGGCACGCGCGCCGGTCATCAATATAATGTGCTCGGTCATATCGACAACAATACCAGCGGCGTCATCGTCGAGCCCTACCTCATCACCCTGACGACCGACTCCGACATCTTCCCGACCTTCCAGCACGAGGGGATGGAGTTTCTCTATATGCTCGAGGGCGAAGTCGTTTACCGCCACGGCGACCAGCTTTTCCAGATGCAGCCGGGCGACAGCCTATTCTTCGACGCCGATGCGCCGCATGGGCCGGAGCAGCTGGTGAAACTGCCGAGCAAGTACCTCTCGATCATCAGCTATCCACAGCAGAGCTCGAAAGGCTGACTTGCCTTAAAAGAAAAAATCTTTCTTCCGAGTTGAAAACTGAAAACAGACCTGCTAGTCCTTTCTCAACACGAACGGAGGTCTGGTCATGTGCGGAATTGTGGGTCTCTTCCTCAAGGATAAAAGTCTCGAACCGGAGCTCGGGGCACTGCTGTCCTCGATGCTGGTGACGATGACGGATCGGGGGCCGGACAGCGCCGGAATCGCGATCTATGGCGACGCCAGCGGCAGCAATGCCAAGATCACCATCCAGTCGGCCAATCCGAAGAAGGATTTCGCCGGCCTCGAGGCCGAGCTCGGCCAGGCGGTTGGCGCATCGGTCTCCATTCAGGTGAAGAGCACGCATGCCGTCATCACGCTTGCGAAGGATCTGCTCGACGCGGGCAAGGCGGCCGTTTCGGAATTGCGTCCGAACATCCGCATCATGAGCAGCGGCGACGCCATCGAGATCTATAAGGAAACGGGCCTGCCGAAGGATGTCGTCTCGCGCTTCGCGGTCAATTCAATGGGCGGCACCCACGGCATCGGCCATACCCGCATGGCGACGGAATCAGCCGTCACGACGCTCGGCGCCCATCCTTTCTCCACCGGCTCCGACCAATGCCTGGTGCATAATGGCTCGCTGTCCAACCACAACAATCTCCGCCGCGAGCTGAAGCGCGAAGGCATGACCTTCGAAACCGAAAACGACACCGAGGTCGCCGCCGCCTATCTGACGGCAGAGATGGCCAAGGGCAAGAATCTCGGCCAGGCGCTGGAAGGCGCGGTGGATGACCTCGACGGCTTCTTCACCTTCGTCGTCGGCACGAAGTCCGGCTTCGGCGTCGTGCGCGATGCGATCGCCTGCAAGCCCGCCGTCATGGCCGAAACGGACCAGTATGTCGCCTTCGGTTCGGAATACCGGGCGCTCGTCAATCTGCCCGGCATCGAGAATGCCCGGGTCTGGGAGCCGGAGCCTGCAACCGTCTATTTCTGGGATCACCAGAAGGTCGCTTGACCGGCGCCTCATGCGTATTCTCCAAGGGTTATCGAAACATGCCTGTCATTGATCTTGCCACTACGCCGTTGCGTGAACTCAACAGCGCCCTGCACAACATCCAGAACGGTTCGAACGATCTTTCCTTCGAAGTCGTCAATCCGCGCGGCAGCCATTCGGTTGCCGTCGGCATCGATGCGCCGGTCACGGTCGATGTGAAGGGGTCGGTCGGCTATTACTGCGCCGGGATGAACGACGGCGGAACCGTCACCGTTCACGGTTCGGCAGGTCCGGGTGTTGCGGAAAACATGATGTCTGGAACAGTCGTCATCGAGGGCGATGCCAGCCAGTATGCCGGCGCAACCGGCCGCGGCGGCCTCCTTGTCATCAAGGGCAATGCGGCGTCACGCTGCGGCATCTCGATGAAGGGCATCGACATTGTCGTTCACGGCAATATCGGCCACATGTCCGCCTTCATGGGCCAGTCCGGTCACCTCGTTGTGCTCGGCGATGCCGGCGATGCGCTTGGGGATTCGCTCTACGAGGCAAAGCTCTTCGTGCGCGGTTCGGTCAAGAGCCTGGGTGCCGATTGCATCGAAAAGGAGCTGCGTCCCGAACATCTGACGAAGCTGGCCGAACTTCTCGAAAAAGCGGGCGTGACCGAAGTGAGGCCCGAGGAATTCAAGCGTTACGGCTCCGCCCGCAAGCTCTACAATTTCAATATCGACAACGCTGACGCATATTAAGGCGAGGGACCATCATGAGCTATCACAACCCCTATACCCCGCCGCGCAAGTCCGCGACCTTCGACGATTACACGCTGGCGGAAATCCGCCGTGCTGCGGCGACCGGCATTTATGACATCCGTGGCGCCGGCACCAAACGGAAGGTGCCGCATTTCGATGACCTGCTGTTTCTCGGCGCATCGATCTCGCGCTATCCGCTCGAAGGTTACCGCGAGAAATGCGATACGTCGGTCGTCCTCGGCGCGCGCTTCGCCAAAAAGCCCATCCACCTGAAGACGCCGATCACTATTGCCGGCATGAGCTTCGGTGCGCTCTCCGGCAATGCCAAGGAAGCGCTCGGACGCGGTGCGACGATTGCCGGAACCTCCACCACGACAGGCGACGGCGGGATGACCGATGAAGAGCGCGGTCATTCCCAGACGCTGGTCTACCAGTATCTGCCGTCGCGATACGGCATGAATCCCAAGGACCTGCGTCGCGCCGACGCGATCGAAGTGGTCGTCGGTCAAGGCGCAAAGCCCGGCGGCGGGGGCATGCTGCTCGGCCAGAAGATCTCCGATCGCGTCGCCAACATGCGCAATCTGCCCAAGGGCATCGACCAGCGCTCGGCCTGCCGCCATCCGGATTGGACTGGCCCCGACGACCTCGAAATCAAGATCCTGGAACTGCGCGAGATTACCGACTGGGAAAAGCCGATCTATGTGAAGGTCGGTGGCGCGCGGCCTTATTACGATACAGCGCTTGCCGTGAAGGCCGGGGCCGACGTGGTGGTGCTCGATGGCATGCAGGGCGGAACCGCAGCCACGCAGGATGTCTTCATCGAGAATGTCGGCATGCCGACGCTCGCCTGCATCCGCCCCGCGGTCCAGGCGCTGCAGGATCTCGGCATGCATCGCAAGGTGCAACTGATCATCTCGGGCGGCATCCGTTCGGGCGCCGACGTGGCCAAGGCGTTGGCGCTGGGCGCCGATGCGGTTGCCATCGGCACGGCAGCACTCGTTGCGATCGGCGACAACGATCCGCATTGGGAAGAAGAATACCAGAAGCTCGGCACGACGGCCGGCGCCTATGACGACTGGCACGAAGGCAAGGACCCGGCGGGCATCACCACGCAGGATCCGGAACTGATGAAGCGGCTTGATCCAATCGCCGCCGGCCGCCGTCTCGCCAACTATCTGAAGGTCATGACGCTGGAAGCCCAGACCATCGCGCGCGCCTGCGGCAAGAACCACCTTCATAACCTGGAGCCGGAAGATCTTTGCGCCCTGACGATGGAGGCGGCCGCCATGGCCCAGATCCCGCTCGCCGGCACCAACTGGTATCCCGGCAAGGGAGGCTACTGATTTCTACTACCGGCCGGGCAGACGTCCCGGCCGTCTCGCATCCATAAGCGAAGTGTCTCGAAGAAATCCAAAGGGGAACGAGAATGACACTGGACCTTGCTGCTTTTGCCAAAGACAAAGGCATCAAATATTTCATGATCAGCTATACCGACCTGTTCGGCGGCCAACGCGCCAAGCTGGTCCCCGCAGAAGCCATCGCCGATATGCAGAAAGATGGCGCCGGCTTCGCGGGCTTCGCAACCTGGCTCGATCTGACACCTGCCCATCCCGACCTGTTCGCGCTTCCCGATGCTTCCTCCGTCATCCAGCTACCCTGGAAGAAAGACGTCGCATGGGTTGCCGCCGACTGCGTCATGGACGATCGGCCTGTCGAACAGGCACCGCGTGTGGTGCTGAAAAGACTGGTCGCTGAAGCCGCGAAAGAAGGGCTGCGGGTGAAAACCGGCGTAGAGCCTGAGTTCTTTCTGATCTCTGCCGACGGCTCGGTGATTTCGGACCAGTTCGATACAGCCGAAAAGCCTTGCTATGATCAGCAGGCCGTGATGCGTCGCTATGATGTCATCGCCGAGATTTGCGACTACATGCTCGAGCTCGGCTGGAAGCCTTATCAGAACGACCACGAGGACGCGAACGGCCAGTTCGAGATGAACTGGGAATATGACGACGCGCTTCAGACGGCGGACAAGCATTCCTTCTTCAAGTTCATGGTCAAGTCAGTCGCCGAAAAGCACGGCCTTCGCGCCACGTTCATGCCGAAGCCCTTCAAGGGCCTGACCGGAAACGGGTGCCATGCCCATATTTCGGTCTGGGACATAGATGGCAAGGTAAACGCCTTCGCCGACAAGGAAATGCCATTTGGGCTTTCCGCTCAGGGCAAAACCTTCCTCGGCGGCATCATGAAGCACGCCTCCGCGCTTGCCGCGATCACCAATCCGACGGTCAATTCCTACAAGCGCATCAACGCGCCACGCACGACATCGGGCGCCACCTGGGCGCCGAACACGGTCACCTGGACGGGCAACAACCGCACCCACATGGTGCGCGTGCCGGGGCCAGGACGCTTCGAGCTGCGCCTGCCTGACGGGGCTGTTAATCCCTACCTGCTGCAGGCGATCATCATCGCGGCCGGCCTTGACGGCATCCGCAGCCAAGCCGATCCCGGCCGCCACTACGATATCGACATGTATGCCGAGGGGTACCTGGTGAAGGACGCCCCGCGCCTGCCGCTCAACCTGCTCGATGCGTTGCGCGCTTATGATGCCGACGAGGGCTTGAAGCAGGCGGTCGGGGCCGAGTTTTCCGCCGCCTATCTGAAGCTCAAGCATCAGGAATGGAACGCTTACTGCTCGCATTTCACCCAATGGGAACGCGACAACACGCTCGACATCTGAGTGGCTGGACGCCTCCAATGACAGGCCAAGGCGCCGGGGCGAACAAGCTTCGGCGTGATCCGACCTTCTGTACTTGATATGGCGAAGAAAGTGACAGCATGAAGAACTTCGTACTCACCGTATCCTGCAAATCGACGCGCGGCATCGTCGCGGCAATTTCGAGCTATCTGGCCGACAAGGGCTGCAACATCATCGACAGCTCGCAGTTCGACGATCTCGATACCGGCAAGTTCTTCATGCGCGTCAGCTTCATTTCGG
This sequence comes from Rhizobium aouanii, assembly GCF_037002925.1. NCBI lineage: Bacteria > Pseudomonadati > Pseudomonadota > Alphaproteobacteria > Hyphomicrobiales > Rhizobiaceae > Rhizobium > Rhizobium aouanii. Next base: position 60,333 of record NZ_JBAMYD010000004.1, on the reverse strand, counting down.
AAGAAGGGCTTTCGGGCGCCGATATCGACCCCGGTTTTGCAGCCGTCGCCGCTCCCTTCGAAATGGATTACGATTTTCACGACAGCGAGAAGCGCATGAAGGTGCTGTTGATGGTGTCGCGCTTCGGCCATTGTCTGAACGATCTGCTCTACCGCTGGAAGATCGGCGCGCTGCCGATCGATATCGTCGGCGTCGTCTCCAACCATTTCGATTACCAGAAGGTCGTGGTCAACCACGACATCCCCTTCCACCATATTCCCGTCACCAAGGCCAACAAGGCGCAGGCCGAGGCCCATATCATGGAGGTGGCCGAGCAGACCGGCACGGAGCTGATCGTGCTCGCCCGCTACATGCAGATCCTGTCGGACGAGATGTGCCAGAAAATGTCCGGGAAGATCATCAATATCCACCATTCCTTCCTGCCGAGCTTCAAGGGCGCCAATCCTTACAAACAAGCCTATCAACGCGGCGTGAAGCTGATCGGCGCGACGGCGCATTATGTCACTGCCGATCTCGACGAAGGCCCGATCATCGAGCAGGACACGGCGCGCATCACCCATGCGCAGTCGCCCGACGACTATGTATCGATCGGCCGCGATGTCGAAAGCCAGGTGCTGGCACGCGCCATCCACGCCCATATCCATCACCGCACCTTCATCAACGGCAACCGCACCGTGGTCTTCCCGGCTAGCCCCGGCAGCTACGCCTCGGAACGCATGGGATAGCGATGGTTGAGGGACGGAAAGAGCGTAGCCGCATCCCTCATTCATTCTGTGACGGCTGTAGCAAGGGCGCCGAAAGTTTTGCGAAATGCATGTCGGGCGGGCTTGCCACGGCGCGAAAGACTTATATAGTCAGGAAATAAATATTCCGTAGAGGAAACAAAAGGGAACGGACAATGGCTTTATCATGGCGTTTCTCCGTCTTGGCGGATCGGCATCGCGCTCTGGGATCGAAGCTCGAGGATTGGAGCGGCATGGGGACCGCCTGGACCTACGGCAAGGACATGTCGGAAGAGCATGTCGCCGTCCGCACCAAGGCCGGCATCATGGATGTCTCGGGCCTGAAGAAGGTGCATTTGGTCGGCCCGCACGCCATCGCCGTGCTCGACTACATTACCAGCCGTGACCTGACGAAGATCTATCCCGGCCGCTCGGTCTACGCGACCATGCTGAACGAGCGCGGCCACTTCACCGACGACTGCATCGTCTATCGCACCGGCCCGAATTCCTGGATGCTGGTGCATGGCTCCGGCTCCGGCCACGACGAACTCGTCAAACAGGCTGCGGGCCGCAATTGCGCCGTGCTCTTTGACGACGACCTGCACGACCTGTCGCTGCAGGGTCCGATCGCGGTCGACTATCTCGCCAAATATGTGCCCGGCATCCGCGACCTCAAATATTTCCACCACATGCAGACGACGCTGTTCGGCGCGCCGGTGATGATCTCGCGCACAGGCTATACCGGCGAACGCGGCTACGAGATCTTCGTGCGCGGCCAGGACGCCGTCATGGTCTGGGACCGGATCGTCGAGGAAGGCAAGGAGATGGGCATCATCCCCTGCTGCTTCTCCGTTCTCGATATGCTGCGGGTCGAAAGCTACCTGCTTTTCTACCCTTACGACAATTCGCAGATGTATCCCTTCGCCGATCAGCCGCCCGGCGACAGCCTCTGGGAACTCGGCCTCGACTTTACCGTCAGCCCCGGCAAGACAGGCTTCCGTGGCGCCGAGGAACATGCGCGCCTCAAGGGTAAGGAACGTTTCAAGATCTTCGGCATGCTGATCGATGCCGACGGACCGGCCGATCTCGGCGACGAAGTCTTTGCCGACGGCAAAAAGGTCGGCGTCATTACCTGCCCGAGCTATTCGTCGCTGACGAAGAAATCCATGGCGATTGCCCGTCTGGACGTTGACAAGGCGGTGCATGGGACGAAACTCGAAGTCCGCGGCAAAACCGTGAAGGCAGGCGCTACCGCCCACACGCTTCCTTTCGACGATCCGGAAAAGAAGAAGAGGACCGCCGTAGGTTAAGGAGCACGCCAATGCTCGTTGCAGGCATCAAAAGCCGACCAGTCTATACGGGCCTGACCATCCAGCCCAACGCCCGGCGGCACATTTTCGCGCTCGAAGGGGAGGGCGCCAAGGCTCTGCTCAATCAGCAGCCGGCGCTTGACGAAACGGCTCTTTCCCGCAGCGAAATCCTCTATGTCGCCCGCGGCTCGCAGGGCACCGGCCTGGACGAGGCGCTGCGCCGCCTCGGCGCCGACATGTTCTTCACGGCCCCGACCATCGCCACGCTGCTCTTCCGATTGAAGGGTTCGCTCACCACTGCCCGTATGGGCACGCGGCTTTATCTATCGGGCACGGAAGGCTTCATCGGCCAGGCAATGCTGGTGGCGCTCGATTACGGCATGGACCATGCCTCCGTCATCACCGAGCATCGCGGCTCGCTGGCCCGGCGCGTGCAATGCGTCCATTGCAAGGGCATCACCGACGACGTCACCACCAGCCCCTTCAATTGTAGCCATTGCGGGCTGCGCCTTCTGGTGCGCGACCATTATTCGCGCCGGCTGGCGGCCTTCCAGGGCGTCAACATCGATGCGGAAGAACCGGGCAGCGCGCCTGATCCGGAGGAGTTGTTCCTTTGAGCGGTGGCACTGAAATTCCTGTCCGCGTGACGCGGATCACGCCGATCGCCGAGCGCGTCAAGCGCTTCCGTTTCGAGCGCCTTGACGGCAAGCCCATGCCCTATTTCTCCGGCGGCGCCCACGTCATCGTTTCGATGAACGATGGCGGCCATATGCGCCGCAACGCCTATTCGTTGATGTCGCCGCCGCATGATTGCGCAGCCTATGAGATCAGCGTGCTGCACGTCGAGGATTCGCGCGGCGGCTCCACCTTCATGCATGAGAAGCTCAGCGAAGGCGACGAGCTCAAGGTCAGCTATCCCGTCAACCTGTTCCAGCCGGACTGGCGCGGACGCAAGCATCTTCTGATCGCCGGCGGCATCGGCATTACGCCCTTCATCGCAATGATGGAGCAGTTTTCCCGCGAAGGCGCCAATTTCGAGCTGCATTATGCCATCCGCACACGCGACCGCGGCGCCTATTGGCAGCAACTCGTCGAGCGCTATGGCGGACATCGCATCAAGATCTATTGCGACGCCGAAGGCGGCGCCATCCCCCTGACGCGCCTGCTCGGCACCCAGCCGCTCGGCACGCATCTTTATGTCTGCGGCCCATCCGGCATGATCGACGGCGTGTTGAAAACAGGCCTCGACGCCGGCTGGCCGGAACAGAACCTGCATTCGGAGCGGTTCCTGTCGTCTCTGCCCGGCAAGCCCTTCACGATGGAATTGATCCGTTCCGGCAAGACCGTGAAGGTCGGCCATCACGAAAGCATGCTGGAGGCGATCGAGGCGGCGGGCGTCGACGCACCCTTCCTCTGTCGCGGCGGCGCCTGCGGTCAATGCGAGACCGGGGTCGTCACCTGCGACGGCAAGCTGCTGCACCATGACGTCTATCTGACGAGCGAAGAAAAAGCATCCGGCCGCAAGGTGATGATCTGCGTTTCCCGCTTCGAGGGAAACACGCTGCATCTTGATCTCTAGCGGCATCGGAAGCGGAACAAGGAGACCGGACATGGCAATCGTCTTCAAGCAGGAAACCTTCCGGAACGATTTCAGCTATCGGAACAGCCCCGAAAACATCCGGCGTTTCCCGTTTCCCTTCGATCGCGACGAATACATGTATTCGGTCAATATGGAGCCGCATGTGCATGGCCGGGCGGGGACCGTCTACGAAAGCCTGATCGATGTCGACGAGCATTACGTCGCCGAGATGCACGACCGGGCGCTGGTGCTGAAGGAAGATCCGCTGCGTTGCCAGGCGCTGCCGCACATGATGAGCGCGCAATGGGACACGCTGGAACTTTTGATGGAAGAGCAGGCGGCGGGTTACCCCGACCATTTCACGCTGATCCGCAACGGCGACCAGTGGCGCTGGATCAACCGTCCACTCGGCATCGACGACAGCTTCACTTTCGGCGACGCCTCGACGCTGCCCTATGAGCCCTTCGAATATATCACCCGCCAGGCCCAGGGCGATTTCTGCATCGTCGACCAGCGCGACAGCAATCTCTGGATGGATGCCGGCATGGTGACGACGCAGGCCGACTGGTCGCTCGATTTCGATATCGGCATGAACTTCATGGAATGGCACGGGCCGGTGCCGCTCGCCCACCAGATCGGCGTCTTCGACCGGGCGCTGAAATTCCTGCTGAACCTGCAGCAGGGCAAGCCGACACGACGCTTCAACTGGACGATGACGATCAATCCGCGGCTCGACACCAGCCCGGAGAATTATCACAAATGGGGTCCTGACCGCACGACGGTGACGCCGGACAATGTCGGCGAGAAGGTGCATCTGCGTGTCGAATTGCAGAGCCTCTGGCGCCTGCCGCGCTCGAACGCCATCCTCTTCGTCATCCGCTGCTACCTGATGAACATGGAAGAGCTCGTCACCGTGCCGAAATGGGCGCGCCGCCTCCCGCGCGTGCTGAAGACGCTGCCGCCCGAGCTCATCGATTACAAGGGCCTCACCCGTTTCCGCGAGACGACGATCGACTGGCTTTCCAAATATGACGACGGGGCGCCGACCAGCCCGGGCATCTATCCGGACTGACACGCAGGACAATGCGATATAATCAAGAGGGGAATGCTTCATGACAAGAGTAGCCGTCATCGGTGCCGGGCCTTCCGGGCTGGCGCAGCTGCGCGCCTTTCAATCGGCCGCCCAGAAGGGCGCCGAAATCCCGGAGATCGTCTGCTTCGAAAAGCAGTCGGACTGGGGCGGGCTCTGGAACTATACCTGGCGCACCGGGCTCGACGAATATGGCGAGCCGGTCCACGGCAGCATGTATCGTTACCTCTGGTCGAACGGCCCGAAGGAATGCCTCGAATTCGCCGATTATTCCTTCGAGGAGCATTTCGGCAAGCCGATCGCCTCCTATCCGCCGCGCGCCGTGCTCTGGGATTACATCAAGGGCCGCGTCGAGAAGGCGAATGTCCGCCACTGGGTGCGCTTCAGCACGCCGGTGCGCATGGTTCGCTTCGACGATGAGACGAAGAAATTCACGGTGACGGCGCATAACCGCATCGAGGACCGGATGTATGACGAGGAATTCGACTATGTCGTCGTGGCATCAGGTCATTTCTCGACGCCGAACGTGCCCTATTTCGAGGGCGTGAAGACCTTCAACGGCCGCGTGCTGCATGCCCATGATTTCCGCGACGCGCTGGAGTTCAAGGGCAAGGACATCCTGATCGTCGGCCGCAGCTATTCGGCCGAAGACATTGGCTCGCAATGCTGGAAATACGGTGCGAAATCGGTGACGACGAGCTATCGTTCGAAGCCGATGGGCTTCAAGTGGCCGGAGAATTTCGAGGAGCGGCCGCTGCTGGTGAAGCTCGAAAACCGCACCGCGCATTTCCTCGACGGCTCGACCAAGGAGGTCGATGCCGTGATCCTCTGCACCGGCTACCAGCACCATTTCCCCTTCCTGCCCGACGATCTCCGGCTGAAGACGGCCAACCGCCTCTGGGCCGACAGCCTCTACAAGGGCGTCATCTTCGACAAGAACCCGCAGCTCTTCTATATAGGCATGCAGGACCAGTTCTACACCTTCAACATGTTCGACGTGCAGGCCTGGTGGGCGCGCGACGTGATGATGGGCCGCATCACCCTGCCGCCGGAAGAGGAGTTGAAGGCCAATTTCGACATGTGGCGCGCTCGCGAGGAAACGCTCGAGGATGCCGAGCAGATGATCTGGTATCAGGGCGACTATGTGAAGGAACTGCTCGCCGAAACCGACTATCCCAATTTCGACGTCGAGGGGACCAACCAGACCTTCATGGAGTGGGAACACCACAAGGCCCACAACATCATGGGCTTCCGCGACCATGCCTACCGATCGCTGATGACCGGCAATATGTCGCCGACGCACCACACGCCCTGGGTCGAGGCGCTCGACGATTCCATGGAGGAATATCTGCGCAACTGATGCGGCGGGCCTGCATCGCCGGAGGAGGGTGTTGGTGCACTCTCTTCCGGCATATCGTCGCCAGCGCCTTTTGAAACCAGACGACATAAATCCATCTGCAACTCTTCTCTTCGGATGTGGCCTTCATGGATTTTCAAACGAGCATTCTCGGGCGCATGAGCGGTTTTCTCTATCGCTGCCGTGCCGATGAAAACTACACGATGCTGGAGATGACCAACGGCATCGAGCGCATCTTCGGTTATCCCGCCGACGAAATCATCGGCAACCGCACGCGGACCTTCACCTCCATCATGTACGAGGAAGACGTGCCCCTGATGGACGAAATCGTCGGACGGGCGCTGGAGAAGCGTACGGACTGGACGATGGAGTACCGCATCCGTCATGCCATGGGGCATCTCATCTGGGTCACCGAGACCGGCGGCGGCATCTGGGACGAGAAGGGTGAGCTTCTCTATCTCGAAGGCAGCATCATCAACATCGAATCACTCTACCAGCGAATCGATGACCAGACCGCCGACATGCGCGTCACCGCTTCGAAGACCAATGAAATCCTGCAATCGCTGCGTTACCTGAAGCTGCTAGCCGTCAATGCCGGCATCGAGGCCGCCCGCGCCGGCACGGCCGGATCGGGTTTTGCGGTGCTTGCCGCCGAGATGCGCACGCTCGCCAACTCCTCGGAAGAGGCCGCACGCGCCATTTCCAACGCACAACGCAAGGCGGAAGGCTGAGCTTTACCAAAGCAGCGGCAGATTTGCGGCTCACGTTCAAAGCCGCATTATTAACCGTTCGGCCCTTCCGAAGATTGCAACGCTTTTCCAATGACTTGCGGTAATCCTGCGCTTAAACAATCTCAGGTGATTGTCGGTGATAATAAGGTCGCGTTAACATTTTGTTAACCATAGCAGCGGTAGACATGGTCAACGATTTCTTCACATAGATGACCAAAGTGCTAACAGACGCTCGCTCTATCCGCATCAAGGGCCGCTCATTCCTCGCGGTCATGCTGTCTCCGGATCTTCCGATCGATGATTGGTTGATCAGGCTGGACGATCTGGCCGCGCGTTCGGCCGGCTTCTTCCTCGGACGGCCTGTCGTGCTCGACCTGACGGACCTGCAAATCGACCGGCCGCAGCTGAAGGACCTGATTGCCGAACTTGCCAAGCGCAATGTCAGCATCATGGGCATCGAGGGCGCGCGGCCCTCGATCCTCGGATCCGGCATGCCGCCGGCGCTTAAGGGCGGTCGGTCGGTTTCCGATATCGAGGTTCAGGCAAAGGAGCCTGCCGATCTACCCGGCAAACCGGCAGTGGCAGAGACCCGCCCGGCCATGCAATCGATCGTCATCAGGGAGCCGGTGCGCTCGGGGCAATCGGTGATCTTTCCGGAAGGCGACGTCACCGTCATCGGATCGGTGGCCTCGGGTGCCGAGGTCATCGCCGGCGGATCCGTCCATATCTATGGCGCCTTGCGTGGCCGAGCCATGGCGGGATCCATCGGAAACGCATCGGCGCGGATCTTTTGCCGCAAGCTCGAGGCCGAGCTGGTTGCAATCGACGGCATCTACAAAATGGCGGAAGACATGGCGCCCAATCTTCGCGGACAGGCTGTTCAGCTCTGGCTCGAAGACGACGCGATCATGGCAGAGAAACTGATCTGACGACGGCGCCGCGCGCCTCTTCGTGAGCCGCAAAGGACGCTTTAACACTTTGAATTACTGGGGCCACGGCAAAGGAGAGACAATGATGGGGAAAGTGATCGTCGTCACGTCAGGCAAGGGCGGGGTTGGCAAGACAACCTCGACCGCCGCATTGGGAGCGGCGCTGGCGCAACGCAATGAAAAAGTCGTCGTCGTCGATTTCGACGTCGGCCTGCGCAATCTCGACCTCGTCATGGGCGCCGAACGCAGGGTCGTCTACGACCTGATCAATGTCATCCAGGGCGACGCCAAGCTGACCCAGGCGCTGATCCGCGACAAGCGGCTGGAAACGCTGTTCCTGCTGCCGGCCTCGCAGACACGCGACAAGGACAATCTGACGGCCGAGGGCGTCGAGCGCGTCATCAACGACCTGAAGCGCTATTTCGACTGGATCATCTGCGACAGCCCCGCCGGGATCGAGCGCGGCGCAACGCTCGCCATGCGCCACGCCGATGTTGCCGTGGTCGTCACCAATCCCGAGGTGTCGTCGGTGCGCGATTCGGATCGCATCATCGGCCTGCTGGATGCCAAGACCGCCAAGGCCGAGCGCGGCGAACGGATGGAAAAGCACCTGCTGCTCACCCGCTACGACGCCAACCGCGCCGAACGCGGCGACATGCTCAAGGTCGACGACGTCCTGGAAATCCTGTCCATCCCGCTGCTTGGCATCATACCCGAAAGCATGGATGTTCTGCGGGCATCCAATATCGGTGCGCCGGTCACGCTGGCAGACAGCCGCAGCGCGGCTGCGATGGCCTATTTCGACGCTGCTCGCCGGCTCGCCGGTGAAGTTGTGCCGATCGCCATCCCAGAGGAAAAGAGGAATATTTTCGGCAAGATCTTCGGACGGAGGGCGGCATGAATATTTTCCGTCTTTTCAACAAGCAGAGAACCGCACCGGCTGCCCGCGAACGGCTGCAGGTCCTTCTCGCCCACGAACGTTCCTCGGCGGGGTCGGACCTGGTTACCCTGCTGCGCGAGGAAATCCTGGCGGTGATCGCAAAGCACGTGCAGCTCGACCACGACAAGGTGCAGGTGACGATCGATCGCAACGAGTACGTCTCGACCCTTGAGATCGACGTCGAAATCCCGCTGAATGCAGCCGTGCAGGCCGCTTGAAAGAGAGCGCTGCCTGTTGCGACAACAGGCGGCGCTGACGATCAGGACTTCCTGGCTTTGCGATTGGCGTAACGCAGGTCGCGTTCGGCCTTTCGGGCGGCTTCATCGGCAATCACACGAGCAATCCGGTCTTTGTCAGCCGCTTCGCGCGCGTCGGCATCGGCGCGTGCTGCGGCCTCGGCGGCAGCCTGACGTTCGGCCTCGGCGGCCTGAGCCCGCTCCAGCTCCTCGAGCTTGACCCGTTCTCGCTGAGCGCGACGTTCTTCCCTGGCCGCGGCAATGGCTTGACGCTCCGCCTGCTTTGCCAGCCTTGTCGGTTCGGCTGAATCCTTGGCGCTACGATACGCATTGAGGAGAGCCGCCTTGGCTTCGGCAGCGGCGCTGCGGCGATCGGAAAGCTCGTTGTTTCTGGCGTTTTTCAAATCTGTTTCCTGACTGTTTGACTTCGACCCTAGAGCATGATGCCGAAAAGTGTGCGGTTTTCGGACGACATCATGCTCTAACTCTTTAATTTAGAACAGGATTCAGAGTTTAGGCCGACCCGGCCTAAAATCATCCTGTTCCAGGGCGCCGCACGCCATCAGACGCGCAAGGGCGCTGCAATACTTTGAACTGCTGCATGGCTTTATCCTGAAATCGAATCCGATTTAAGAAATTATGCAGTAGTGTCAGATTTTCTTTTTTCGCTTCGCGCCGGGAGCAGTAACCCCTGTCAAGCGATCCTGCAATTCCTTGGCCTCACGCGCTTCGCGTAATCGCAAGGTTTTTTCCTCGCGGGCACGTACGGTCGAATCGATCTCTTCGACCGCCCGGCTTCGCGCCAGGAACTGCGATTGCACGTTTCCGAAGGCAATCTCCGCCTGCTTGCGTGATTTGCTGTGTGACTCTGTCATATCAATCCTGGATTTATGAGCCCGCTTGGCGGAACGCAGCAAAAAGGCCAGGCAACTTGCCTGACCTTGATAGTATCATACTTTCGACAGTGCCGGTACATCCGCGGTCAAAGGAAAGCAGTTTTCAGTTTAAGCGGCTTGGAGATTGCAAGCGGACATTTTGCCCGACTTGTTATCGCGCTCCAGCTCGTAGCCGATCTTCTGGCCTTCGACGATTTCGCGCATTCCAGCACGCTCGACGGCAGAGATGTGGACGAAGGCGTCAGCGCCGCCGTCATCAGGCTGAATGAAGCCGAAGCCCTTGGTGGAATTGAACCATTTAACTGTGCCAGTGGTCATAACAAACCCTTTCATAGCAATTGACGACCGCACGTGCGGAAGCACGACGGATGATGATCTCGATTTTGAAGAGGGAAGTTCGTCCAGGGCACGTTGCCAGCGTGCGATAACAAAAGTCAAACAAGCAATATCGACTACCGAGATATAGTCACGCGACCCGTATTTGTCAACTTTTAGTTTTTCAGAGCCGCCCACTCACTATGAGGTTGCATAGCGGCCGCCTTGCATGCCGCCGCTAGCGCATCGTGCTTTCCGAAAGGACGCATGGCGTTCTAAACGTGCGGCTTCATCAACACCGCGAGAAGCGGATCGGTGGCCTCGACCTTAAAAGCAGGCACTATGAGCGCGGCCGCGTCTTCTGAGGGTCGTAATGCGAAAGCGGCACGACCGTCGCCGGCAGGCGCTTCTGGTGGCCGTCGAGCTTGCCGATCTCGACCTCGGTGCCGGGGCTTGCATGCATCACGTCGATGCGGGCGAGCGCGATCGTCTTGCCGAGGATCGGCGAGCGCGTGGCGCTGGTGATAACGCCCACCTGGCCCCGGCCGATATGGATGCAATCGCCATGGCCGACGGCCTCGTTGGCCTTGATGTCGAGGCCGACGAGCAGATGGCGCGGATGCTCCTTGCGCCGGATCAGCGCCTCGCGGCCGATGAAATCGTCCTGTTTGGATTTCAGCGGCACCGTGAAGCCGATCCCAGCCTCGAACGGGTCCGTCTGGTCGGTGAATTCATGATGGGCAAAGATCAGAGCCGCCTCGATGCGGACCATGTCGAGCGCCTCCAGCCCCATCGGCTTCAAGCCGTGCGGCTGGCCGGCGTCCCAGACGGCGTCGAACACCGTCAGCGCATCCTTCGGATGACAGAAGATCTCGTAGCCGAGCTCGCCGGTGTAACCCGTGCGCGAGACGACGATTGGGGCACCCTCGAAGCCGCCGATGCGGCCGACGGTGAAACGGAACCATTCGAGCTCGCCGATATTAGGCTGGCGCGGCGCCGTCCAGATGATCTCCTTGAGGATATCGCGGCTCTTCGGCCCCTGCAGGGCGATATTGTGCATCTGATCGGTCGAGGAGCGGACCCAGGCCTTGAAGCCCTTTTTCTCCGCCTGCTGGCGCAGCCATATGCCGCTGAAATCATCGCCGCCGATCCAGCGGAAGTTCTTGTCGCCGAGCCGGAACAGCGTGCCGTCATCGATCATGCCGCCGTTTTCGTAGCACATGGCGGAATAGACGACCTGGCCGGTCGACAGTTTGCGCACGTCGCGCGTCAGGCAATATTGCAGCAGCTCCTCGGCATCCGGCCCCGTCACCTCGAATTTCCGCAAGGGCGAGAGATCGATGACGGCCGCGCGCTCGCGGCAGGCCCAGTATTCCTCGATCGGCCCTTCGCTGGAAAAGCGGTTCGGCAGCCAGTAGCCGCGATATTCGGTGTAGTCCCGCGTCAACGCGGAGAGGCGGGGATGGAAGGCGGTTTCGCGCGTCAGTTCGGCGTCTGCATCTGGGGTCATGCGATAGGCCACCGCTCGTGAGAATTTCTCTTTTCCGGAAAAGGTGCGGACGTGGATATCCGTCGGATCCCAGCCGTTCGCCGCGTCGATATCGTCAGGGCAAGACGAGGAGACGCAGACGAGATCGGTCAGCGCCCGCATCAGCACGTAATCGCCGGGACGCGACCAGGGCTCGTCGAGATAGAGCTGGTTGTTGTGATCGATATTGGTGTTGTAGAAATAGTTCAGCGCTTCCCAGCCCTTGCGGCCGGCAATGCCGTAAGGCGCCAGCGTCGCGTTGAAATTATCCGTGCAGTTGACGTGGCCGGGATAACCCATGTCGTCGTAATAACGCGAATTGCAGGCGGTCGCGAAAGCGTCGTGACGCCCGACCGTATCCTGGACGATCTCGACCAGCGGTTCGAAGTCACGGTCGAAGGCCTTGGAGGGCAGACCCGGCATCGGATAGCTGCGGCCGAGCAGTGTGCGGGTGACGGTGGAATCAAGCGCGAGGTCGAGACCCTTGTCGACCTTGCGGGCGGCAAAAGCCTGGAAATCGGTGCACTGGCGTCCATAGACGTCGATGATCTGGATGAATTCGCCGGCACGCACGAAATAGGCTGCGGCGGTCGCCGCCCGGATGCGGATATCCTCGACCGGATCGGCGGCCGGTTCCGGCAAAGCGGAGGCGTAATCGCGGATCAGCAGGCTGCGCTGGATCCTGATCTCGATCGGCGTCGCCGTATCCTGCGCCTCCGGCGACATGGCGCTGGCCGGTGCCGCGACGATCAGCAGGCCCTTCATGGAAATCGTGAAATCCGCCTGGCTGCCCGGGGTCGAACCCGCCCCGAAGATGCTGAGCGCGCCGGCCGCTGCCAGATCGGCGCCGCGACGCTGAAGCGCTGCACGCGTGCGGGCAGCACTCTCATCCTCCGCTTGAAGAATGGCCTTCAAACCATCGGCTGAATTGCTGAACGCCGTTCCGAGACCGGCCGCGAGAAAACGCCCTTTCTCGTCGAGGAAGGAGATCTCGCAGACCTGGCCGCCCTCGCTGTCGATGACGCTGACGCGGTCTCCCGGCTCGACGCGCATGACGACCGATCCGCCGCCCTTTGCCTTGTAGCGCTCCGTTCCCTCCGGCAGGGTGGGAATGCCGGGATAATGCACGAGGCTCGGAGCGGCCGGCCGCAGGCCTGTCATAGCAGGATGAAGTTCTCGCATTCTGCCCTCATGGGGATCTGTCATGCCCTCAGGCATGCCGACACAGGTTTACAAAATGGCTGTGGAAAGTAAAGTGATGTTGACTAAAAAGAAAATATCTTCACTATGCATAAAGAGTTCAGACTCGGGAATCCGTCGGGAACACGGATCGCCAAAATCATCCGGGCGGGCTTGAGACTGTCAGGGAGACACGTTCAGGGAGACGTACAAAGATACGTCCGGAACAAATAGAATGGGGAATTTCACCGATGACAGACGTTGTGGAGGCCGGGATTGCATCCGGCACCGAAGGTAAGCTTGTACGCGCGCTCGACTGGAAGGGCGCATTCTGGGTGGCTGCGGGCGTGCCGCCGCTTGTTCTTTTCTCCATCGGCGGGATTGCGGGCACGACGGGCAAGCTCGCCTTCGTCGTCTGGATCATCTCGATGGTGATGGGTTTCCTGCAATCCTTCACCTATGCCGAGATCGCCGGCATGTTTGCCAATAAATCCGGCGGCGCTTCTGTCTATGGCGCCACCGCCTGGCTGCGCTATTCGAAATTCATCGCGCCGCTGTCCGTCTGGTGCAACTGGTTTGCCTGGTCGCCGGTGCTGTCGCTCGGCTGCGCCATCGCCGCCGGCTACATCCTCAACGCGTTCTACCCGATTCCGGCAGCGGATTCGCAAATGGTCCTCGACTGGATCTCAGCGCACGCCGCTTCCGTCACGGCCGACAGCCCCCGCGTCGCCGAATATATTGCAGCCCATGCCGGCACGACGCCAGATGACGCCGTCAAGGCATTGCTCGGCACCGACGGTGTCGCCGCCCTGACGCCGGCGATCCGCAGCTGGTCGCTCTTCAGCTTCAGCATTCCCTTCCTTGCCACCGCCAATATCAACGCCACCTTCTTCATCGGCGGCATCCTGATGCTGATCATCTTCGCCATCCAGCATCGCGGCATTTCGGAAACGGCAAGCGTGCAGAAGTGGCTGGCCATCATCGTGCTGGTGCCGCTGCTCATCATCGGCCTTTACCCGATCGTCAGTGGCCAGATCCTTGCCACCAACGTCACCGGCCTCGTGCCGCCGACAGCCGCCTATGCCGCTACCGACGGCACCTGGAGCAACGGCGGCTGGACGCTCTTCCTCGGTGGCCTCTATATCGCCGCCTGGTCGACCTACGGCTTCGAGACGGCCGTCTGCTACACCCGCGAACTCAAGAACCCGAAGACCGACACCTTCAAGGCGATCTTCTATTCCGGCCTTGCCTGCTGCCTGTTCTTCTTCCTCGTGCCCTTCGCCTTCCAGGGCGTTCTCGGCCATGCAGGCATGCTGGCCCCCGGCATCGTCGATGGCACGGGTGTTGCCGAAGCGCTCGGCGGCCTGATCGGCGCCGGCCGCGTCGTCACCCAATTGCTCGTCGTACTGATGATCATGGCGCTCTTCCTCGCCATCATGACGGCGATGGCCGGTTCCTCGCGCACGCTCTACCAGGGCTCGAAGGATGGCTGGCTGCCGAAATATCTCGACCACGTCAACGAGCACGGCGCGCCGACGCGCGCCATGTGGACCGATTTCGCCTTCAACCTCTTCCTGCTGGCGATCGCCTCGGATGTCGGGGGCTACTTCTTCGTGCTCGCCGTCTCGAATGTCGGCTACATCATCTTCAACTTCCTGAACCTCAACTCCGGCTGGATCCACCGGATGGATTCCGGCCATATCGAACGTCCCTGGAAGGCGCCGACCTGGCTGATCGGCCTCAACACCGTGCTGGCTTTCGTCAATGCGCTCTTCCTCGGAGCGGGTGCCAAGGTCTGGGGTTATTCCAATGCGCTCTGGGTCGGCTTCATCTTCGCCGCCCTGATCCTGCCGGTCTTCGCCTACCGCCACTATGTGCGCGACGGCGGTAAATTCCCCGCAGGCGCGATGGAGGATCTTGGCCTGGTCGGCCAGGATCTCGGCGTCAAGAAAGCCGGCATCCTGCCCTATCTGGCGCTCGCCGGCGGCCTGGCGATCGTTCTGATCGCCAATGTGGTGTTCCAGCTTCCGGCCTAAAATCGCCTCCCAAGCAGAAAGGCCGCTAAGCCGCCATGGAAACATGGCGGCTTTTTCATTGGTGGTTGCAGACCGGGCGAGACGACTCATCCGGTTGCAGACGGAAGGCTCAGCGGCCGCGCTCGATCTTGCGATGGCGTTGGTTGATGCCGCCCTTGCCATAGGGATAGTCGAACGGCTGGGGCGCACTCACCTCGTTGAGCCGGGCCATGTCGTCGTCGGAGAGTTTGAGCTTCATGGCGCCCAAATTGTCGGCGAGCTGTTCCGGCGTGCGGGCGCCGAGGATGACGGAGGTGATCGCCGGCTGCGCCGCCGTCCAGGCGAGCGCCACCTGCGCCATGCTGACCCCATGCGCCTTGGCGATCTCCTCGACGACAGCGATGATCGCCCAGGTTCGCTCCAGCGCATTGCGCGGCGCATAGGATTCGCCGCCGCGATTGGGGTTTTCGCCGAGGCGGGTGGCGCCGGTCGGCATCTCGTCGCGCTTGTATTTGCCGGTCAGCCAGCCGCCGCCGAGCGGCGACCACGGCAATAGGCCCATGCCGGCATCCTGGCAGGCCGCGACGATCTCGAGTTCGATGTCGCGCACCAGCAGGTTATATTGCGGCTGCAGCGTCACCGGGCGGGTATAACCGCGCGCCTTGGCGATCTCCGAGGCCTTGGCGATGTGCCAGCCGACATAGTTGGAGAAGCCGTAATAGCCGATCTTGCCGGAGGAAACCGCATCGTCGAGGAAACGCAGCGTCTCCTCGATCGGCGTCAGCGCGTCCCAGGCATGCATCTGGTAAAGATCGATCTGCTCGAGGCCAAGGCGGCGGAGCGAATCGTCGAGGGCCTGGCCAAGAT
Source organism: Rhizobium aouanii (assembly GCF_037002925.1). Classification (NCBI taxonomy): domain Bacteria; kingdom Pseudomonadati; phylum Pseudomonadota; class Alphaproteobacteria; order Hyphomicrobiales; family Rhizobiaceae; genus Rhizobium; species Rhizobium aouanii. The sequence goes on along the minus strand of NZ_JBAMYD010000004.1, from coordinate 44,639 downwards.
GCCGGCGCGACAGGCCGATATCGTTGGGGCCGTTGCCCATCGGAAAACGCCCCTTGGTGGCAACGATCGCCTGGCGGGCCTCGGTCGGGCGCGCCTTCAGCCAGCGTCCGATGATCTCTTCCGACTTGCCGGCGCTATAGACATCGGCGGTATCGATGAAATTGCCGCCCCAGGCGAAATAATCGTCGAGCAGCTTGTGCGAGGCGGCCTCATCGGCCTCCGCGCCGAAGGTCATGGTGCCGAGGCAATAGGCGGTGACGACGGTCCCGCTCGGACCGAGCTTGCGATAATCCATGTTTATCTCCTCTTTGAACACAACCGCGGCATCAACGGCGGCTGTCATTTCGATGTTGACGGCGGTGAAGGAAAGAACAGCGAACTACCTTCACACGTCCCAAACGGGGCACCAATCGCCGTTTACCAGCCGCATGCCCTTCTCGAGGCCTTCAATCCGTTTGATCTCGGCCGGCGTCAGCGTGATCTTGCGGGCTTCGAAATTCTGTATGATGCGGCCCCTCTTGCTGGAAGACGGGATAACGACATGCCCCTTGGCGATGAGGAAGGCGAGCGCGATCTGGTCGCTGGTGGCGCCGCGGGCCTTGCCGATCTCTTCGAGAACCGGGTCGCCGACGACGGCGCCGCGGGCGAGCGGCGAATAGGCCGTGACCGCGATACCGAGCTTTTCGCAATAATCGATGATCGGCCGGTTCTGCATATAGACATGGCACTCCACCTGGTTGGTGGTGATCGTGCGGCTGCCGAGCAGGCGGATGCTTTCGTCGATCAGCGCTTTGGTAAAGTTCGAAACGCCGATCTGCCTGGCAAGGCCGGCATCGAAAACCTCGGCGAACTGACCGAGATAATCCGCAAGCGGATATTTATTATGCGGCGACGGCCAGTGCAGCAGCAACAGGTCGACCTGGTCGACGCCAAGCTTTTCCAGGCTTTCCCTGACCGACGGCATGACGGCTCCGGGGCCGTAATTGTCGGGCTTCACCTTCGTGGTGATGAAGATTTCGTTGCGCGCCACCGCGGCGTCCTTGATGCCGCGGGCAACATCCTGCTCGTTGCCGTAGCCCTGGGCGGTGTCGATGTGGCGGCATCCGGCTTCGAGCGCCCAAATGACGCCCTGATGGGCTTCATCGGCCGAGCGGTTCCATGTGCCGTACCCCATCTGCGGGATGCCGGCGACCATTGCTTCTTGCGTCATATTCTCTTCCTATGCAGCATTTCAAAATCTTACTGCTCGTCTGAAAAGCCGCGCGGCGCTGTCGTCAGAAACCGGCGACGTGCAGCGGTTTGTAGGGGGCTTCGAGCGCCTTGACGTCATCACCGGTGAGTTCGAAGTCGACCGCGGCGATCGCATCTTCGAGATGGCTCATCTTGCTGACGCCGACGATCGGCGAGGTCACGACCGGCTTCTGCAGCACCCAGGCCATCGCGACCTGCGCCATGGACGTCTTGCGCGCCTTGGCGACGGCTTCGACGGCCTCGACGACGTCCCGATCGCCGGTCTTCTCATACATGCTCTTGTTGTAGCGGTCGGTGGTGGCGCGCTTGGTCTCGGTGCCCCAGGGACGGGTCAGCTTGCCGCCGGCAAGCGGGCTCCACGGCAGGACGGCGATACCCTGGTCGCCGCAGAGCGGCAGCATTTCGCGTTCTTCCTCGCGATAGGTGAGGCTGACCTGGTTCTGCATCGAGACGAACTTCGTCCAGCCGTTGACTTCGGCTGCATGCTGGAGCTTGGAAAACTGCCAGGCCCACATCGAGGATGCGCCGATATAGCGGGCCTTGCCGGCGCGCACGACGTCGTTCAACGCCTGCATGGTTTCTTCGACCGGCGTGAACGGGTCGAAGCGGTGGATCTGGTAGAGATCGACATAGTCGGTGCCGAGGCGGCGCAGGCTGTTGTCGATCTCAGTAAGGATCGCGGCGCGGGAAAGACCCTGGCCGTTCGGGCCGGGACGCATGCGGCCGAACACCTTGGTCGCCAGCACGATCTCCTGGCGGGGCGCCAGTTCCTTGAGCAGGACGCCGGTGATCTCTTCGCTGGTGCCCTGCGCGTAGACATTGGCCGTATCGAAGAAATTGATGCCGGCATCCCAAGCGCGCTTGAAGAGCGGCCGCGCCTCTTCGAGCCCGAGAACCCACGGGCGTTCGTCCGTCTGCTTGCCGAAGGACATGCAGCCGAAGCAGATGCGGCTGACTTCAAGCCCTGTCTTGCCAAGTCTTGTGCTCTTCATGGTCTTTCCTCCGAGGTGTTGGTTGGCGGTGGCGGAAATGCGCCTCGCGGCATCATGCGCCGGTAACGTATTTCCGCCAGTTGTGTTCTTCCTTGAAACCGAGAACCTCCCGGATCTTCCGGTTCGAGAGCGGCGCTTCGAATTCGCCGAGCTCCCGGAGAATCGGCGTGTTCGGCGCCCATTTGCCGAGGAAATCCCGCGTTGGCTCGCTTGCCGTGATCGTGTCGTTGACGGCATTGAAGACCTGGAAACCGAGGCCGTCGGCCTGCAGGCAAAGATCGACGATCTGCCCGAGATCGCGGGCATCGATATAGCTCCAGGCGTTGCGCTTGCGCGATGGCGGGTCGGCAAGGAAGCCTGGAAAACGCTCATATTCATGCGGCTCGATGACGTTGGCGATCCGCAGGGCGTAGATGTCGATGCTGCTGCGCATCGCAAAGGCGCGGGCCGTCTTCTCGTTGACGACCTTGGAGAGCCCATAGCTGTCCATCGGGTCGATGTCATAGTCTTCTTCGAGCGGAAAGGAATGGAAATCCTTGTCGCCCTCGGCAAAACAGACGCCGTAGGTCGTTTCGCTGGACGCGATGATCACCTTCCGAATACCGAGCTTCACCGCCGCTTCGATGACGTTATAGGTCGAGATCGCATTGACCGAAAAAGTCTGGTTGTCGGGCTTGAGCAGCAGGCTCGGTATAGCCGCAAAATGCACGACGGCATCGACCTTGGCCGGTCCGCCCGGCGTTTGCAGATCCTCACCGCTGAAATGCATCGACAGGGCATTGAAGGTCTGGCCGCTGTCGGTGAGATCGGTGATCAACGTGTGCACGCCGGGGCAGTTCAAGGGAACGAGGTCGAGGTTGCGGACCTCGTGTCCCTTGTTGACTAGATATGGAACCGCATGGCGGCCGGCCTTGCCGCTGCCGCCGGTAAAGATGATCCGCTTGCTCATGTGATCTGTCCGCTTCCTGATGAAGGTTCGATAGAAGCGGTACAACGCGGGAGAGCGATGAATCAATAGAGTGGAAATCACTGAACCGATGAACAAGGCTCATCGATGGGAAACAGCCGCTACAATCCGTTCAAGCCGCGAACGATCTTGATCAACGCGTCGACGCCGAAGGGGAGCTGCCGCCGGCTGGAATAATACATCGAAAACGGCGGGCCTATCGATGCCCATTTGGGAAGAACGACTTCCAGGCGCCCCGCGGAAACGTAGGGGCTTGCCAGCCTTTCCAGGCAATAGGACACGCCGGCACCTTCCAGCGCAGCATTGATGGCAAGATCGGTCTCGCCTGATATCAGCGCTCCGGGAACGTCGATCTCGCGCCGGTCATCGCCGCGTTCGAATTCCCACTTGTAGATCTGGCCGCGGCCCGTCCGTATCCGGATGCAATGGTGGGAATTGAGGTCCTCCGGCATGACGGGGCGACCATGAATTCTGAGATAATCAGGAGCAGCGACCGCGACCCATTTTAAAGGAGAAGTGAGAGGAACTGCGATCATGTCTTCCGGGATGGTGCCGCTGTACCGGATACCGGCATCGAAGCCGTCCGCGGTCACATCGACGAACTGGTCATCCACGGCGACCTCAAGTTCGACATTCGGGAAGCGTTGCTGGAAGACCGGAATGGCTGGCCGCAAAAGCAGAACGGCGGCATCTTTCAGAACATTGATGCGAATGCTGCCGGCGCCGGCTTGATAGTGCCCGTTCAAGTCCTCCAGTCCGGAATTGATAAGCTCGAGCCCGGCAGAAATCTTCTCAGCGAGCGCTGTTCCGGCGGCGGTTGGCGCAACGCTGCGGCTGGTTCGATTAAGGAGTCGAACGCCCAGCCTTTGCTCAAGCGCCTTCATGCTGTGGCTCAGGGCGGAAGCCGTTACTTCCAGGTGATCCGCCGCTTTCCGGAAACTACGGTACTGGACTATCGCGAGAAAGATCGACAGCTCGTGAATTTCATTGCGCTTGAACTGCATGTTGATCTCAGGAGGCTAGTTCGGCGATACTTCGCAACCGGTCTTGAAGGCTCTAGCTCGTTCGGTACAACTCAGCACTCGGATGCTGGTTTACCGGCTCGGACTATGCGGCGGTGGTGTTGTGATAACGCGACGGCAACGGCCGTGCTAGCCTCGTCTATTCGCGCTGAGTCGAATTAACGCATACCCCGCCCCGCCAATTTGAATCAAAAGGTCAGCCCTCATCTCTCTGTCCGTGACGACCTTAATTTTGGTCCATTTGTCTATCTTGGTATCCGAAGGTACGGGCAAACCCTCTCGCAGCAAGAGGGTAAGCTCAGGCGCTTTGTCCGATTTATAGATGCAAATCCTCATCGCACGCGCCTAACTGCCCCAGATTTATGACGGTTATATTGCGCCGCATTATCAGTTATTGCAATGCCGCAAAGCCGTTCTCTGCAGATGGACCGCAGCCAGCCGTGCGGTCCAGCCGGGAGACCACTTCCAGTACTTATTGATTTCCTGATATCACCGGGGATCCAGGGGAAACCAGCGTCTAGGCTCCCCAGACCACGGATTGTTCGTGCCGCTTGATCAGATGTTTGAGATTTTCGAAGCTCGTGCGGATGTGGCGGGCGAAGTGATCGACGGCGGGCGTGCGGGGTGCGTCCGAACGCTTCAGCAGACCGAGTGCGCGTTCCGGATGGGGGATGGGGACGGGCAGGGCGGTGATGGATTTTTCGTTGCGCAATGCGAAGACGACGCTGTGCGGCAGGATGGTCAGCGCATCGGCCGCCTTCATGTAGTGGACGACGCTCATCAGAGAGCCGCCCGAATAGCGGATCTTGACCTCGGTTGCGCCGAAAGACAGGAGCATGCTGCGCAGATCGGCAAGCAGCGGGCTGCCTGGCGGCGGCGCCACCCAGGGAGAATCCAGCAGGTGTGCCGGCTGAGGCCGCCGCTTCAACAGCAGTGGATGGTTGACCCGGCAGGCGATGACGTTGCGCCCGGGCAGGATCTGCTGGAATTCGAGGCCGGAGCCCTCGTCGAGAATATCGATCGGACAGATGGCGAGGTCGATCTGGTCGGCATTGAGCGCGACGCGGAGGTCTGGGAAGTAACCATAGGTCTGGTCGATGCGCACGTCCGAATGCTGATTCTGGAATTCTGCGATCATGCCGGCGATCAACGCATCCATGAAAAAAGGCGTACCGCCGACACGCACCACGCCGCTCCTGCCGGCCCGAAAGCTTTCGACGACATCAAAGGCCTTGCGCGATGCCGACAGCATGGTCTGACCGTGATCAGCCAGCGCTCGACCGAGCGGGGTTGGTTGCAGCGGCCGTCGACCCTTGACGAACAGCGGTTCGCCAATGCGGGCTTCGAGCATCGAGAGCGTGCGCGAGACGGCCGGCTGCGATAGGCCGAGCAGGGCAGCTCCCTCGGTGACCCCACCGGTTTTAACGACTGCCGCAAGCTGGACAAGATGACGTTCGTCTATCTTCATAACGATATGATATATTAATCGCGAATAAAATCATTACCGGTCCGTCGCATTTGTATTAATTTTCTCTCCACCAGCCAATGCCCTGGAGGAGACGCATGATGCCGGGTCCGACGGCGCTGAATTTCAGCGAGACCACCTCGCATGACATTTTCGCGCAACGACTTCCGCAATCGAAGGATGACAGCCTGCCGCAGATTCTGGCGGCTGCGGTGACGCATCTTCATGCCCTCATCCGGGAATTGCGGCCGTCCCAGGCGGACTGGCGCAAGGTGATCGAATTTCTGACCGAAGTCGGCCATGCCAGCGACGAGCGGCGCCAGGAGTGGGTGCTGCTGTCGGATCTGCTCGGCGCTTCGGCGCTGGTCGAGGAAATCAATTCACGCCGTCCGAAGAGCGCCACTCCCAATACGGTGCGCGGACCCTTCTTCCGCGCCGACATTCCGCAGCTGCCGCTCGGCAGCAATATCTCGCTCGATGGCATCGGCGAGACGCTGGAGGTTTTCGGCCGCGTGCAGGATCTTGATGGCGATCCGATCGCGAATGCCGAAATCATCACCTGGCAAGCCAATGCTCAAGGGTTGTACGAAAACCAGCAGCCGGATCTGCAGCCGGAATTCAACCTGCGCGGCGGCTTCCGCACGGATGCGGATGGACGTTTCCACTATCGGACGGTCAAGCCCTGCGGCTACGGTGTGCCGGACGACGGTCCCGTGGGGAAACTTCTGCGGCAGGCGGGCTATCCGCTACGCCGCCCCGCGCATCTTCATTTCATCATAAGGGCCCCGGGCTTCGAGACGATCACCACGCATATCTATGACGGCAGCGATCCCAATCTGGCCGAAGACGCGATCTTCGCCGTCAAACCGGAGCTGGTGCGAAGCTTCGAGCGGCAGGGCAAGGGATGGCTGTTGGACCTGACCTTCGTCATGGTCCGCGCCAGGCAGGGAGCCGACACATGAGCCGCGAATTCATCTATAGCGGCAGCCCCGCCCATATCGTCTTTGGAGAAGGCAAGAGCGCTGCCGCCGGCGAGTGGGTGGAAAAGCTCGGCTGCGCCAAGGCACTCGTCCTCTCGACGCCGCAGCAGAAGGCGGACGCGGAAGCGCTGGCGGCGCGGCTGGGCTCTCTCGCCGTCGGCGTCTTTGCCGGCGCCGTCATGCACACGCCGGTCGGTGTCACCGAAGAGGCGATGGAAGTGGTTCACGAGAGGAAGGCCGATTGCGTCATTTCGCTCGGCGGCGGCTCGACCACCGGGCTTGGCAAGGCGATCGCCTATCGCACGGATCTACCGCAGATCGTCATTCCGACAACCTATGCCGGATCGGAAGTGACGCCTATCCTCGGCCAGACGGAGGGCGGGCGCAAGACGACAGTACGCCATCAGAGCATCCTGCCAGAGGTGGTGATCTACGACCCGGCGCTGACGCTTGGCCTGCCGGTCGGCATGAGCGTCACCTCGGGATTGAATGCCATGGCCCATGCGGTCGAGGCGCTCTACGCTGAGGACCGCAACCCGATTTCGACGCTGATGGCGGCCGAAGGGCTGCGGGCCTTCAAGACCAGTCTGCCCGCCATCGTCGCTACGCCTGAGGCTGCCGATGTCCGCGCCGATGCGCTCTACGGCGCCTGGCTCTGCGGCACCGTGCTCGGCACGGTCGGCATGGCGCTGCACCACAAGATCTGCCACACGCTGGGCGGCACTTTCGATACACCGCATGCCGATACGCATGCGATCATGCTGCCGCATACCGCCGCCTACAATGCCGCGGCCGTGCCGGAGCTTCTGGCGCCGGTCGCCGATATCTTCAGCGGTTCGGTCGGCGGCGGGCTTTGGGATTTCGCGAGACAAATCGGTTCGCCGCTGGCGCTGAAGGATCTTGGCTTGAGCGAAGCCGATCTCGATCGCGCGGCCGGGATCGCCACCGAAAATCCCTACTGGAATCCAAGGCCGATCGACCGGCAATCCATTCGTGCTCTGCTGCAGGATGCCTGGGAGGGCAAGCGGCCGGCATAGGCTGACACATCACACTCTGGGAGGAGGGGAAAATGGGAGGAGGAAACATGTTTACGAGACGCGATTTTCTGAAGACGACGGCCGCCACCGGGGCACTGGCCGCCACATCCGGGCTCGCCGCGCCTGCGGTCGCGCAGGATGCTGCAATCAAGCTCGGTTATGTCAGCCCACAGACGGGGCCGCTTGCCGCCTTCGGCGAAGCCGACAAATTCGTCATCGACAGTTTTCTGGCGACCACCAAGGCGATGGGGCTCAACTATGAGATCGTCGTCAAGGACAGCCAGTCCAATCCGAACCGGGCAGCTGAAGTCGCCAAGGAACTGATCGTCACCGACGAGGTGAACCTGATCCTCGTCGCCTCGACGCCGGAAACCACCAATCCGGTGGCGACAACCTGCGAGGCCGAGGAAATGCCCTGCATTTCGACGGTGGCTCCCTGGCAGCCGTGGTTCATCGGCCAGCAGGGCAATCCCGGCGACCCGGCCTCCTGGAAACCATTCAACTACGCCTATCACTTCTTCTGGGGCCTGGAGGACGTCATCTCGGTCTTCACCAATATGTGGGCGCAGATCGAGACCAACAAAAAGGTCGGCGGGCTCTTCCCTAACGACGGCGACGGCAATGCCTGGGGCGACAAGGTCGTCGGCTTCCCGCCGGTGCTGGAAAAGATGGGCTACGGCCTGATCGATCCCGGTCGCTACCAGAACATGACCGATGATTTCTCGGCGCAGATCAACGCCTTCAAATCAGGCCAGTGCGAAATCATCACCGGCGTGGTCATCCCGCCTGACTTCACCACCTTCTGGAACCAGGCAAAGCAGCAGGGTTTCGCCCCGAAGATCGCCTCGATCGGCAAGGCGCTGCTCTTCCCGCAGACCGTGGAGGCGCTCGGCAACGCCGGCCATAATCTGTCGTCGGAAGTCTGGTGGACGCCGAGCCATCCGTTCAAGTCGTCCCTGACGGGAGAAAGTGCCGCACAGGTGGCAGCCGCCTTCACCAAGGCGACCAACAGGCCCTGGACGCAGCCGATCGGCTTTGCCCATGCGCTGTTCGAGCTGGCGGTGGATGCGATGAAGCGGGCCGGAGATCCGACAGATGGGGATGCGGTCGCAGAGGCGATTGCGGCGACCAAGCTCGATACGCTGGTCGGGCCGATCGCCTGGGACGGCAAGGGCCTGCCGCCTTTCGCGGCCAAGAACATCGCCAAAACGCCGCTCGTCGGCGGCCAGTGGCGGTTGAAGGACGGCGGCGGCTACGATCTCGTCATCACCGATAATAAGACGGCGCCGAACATTCCGGTCGGCGGCAAGATGGAAGCGATTGCCTGATTTTTGGCGCGGGGCCTGCTAGAGGCCCCCGCCTGTTCTGGGAGGAATGGGTTTGGCAATTCTCGAACTCGATTGGGTCTCGAAGAAATTCGGCGCATTGACGGTCGCCGAGCAGATTTCCTTTGCCGTCGGTGAAGGCGAGGCGCTCGGAATTATCGGGCCAAACGGCGCCGGCAAGTCGACACTGTTCAATCTGATCACCGGCAATATTCCCGCCGATAGCGGCAGCATCCGCTTTCTCGGCAGCGACGTGACGCGCACGCCGCCGATGGCGCGCTGCCTGTCGGGCATGGGCCGCACCTTCCAGATCCCGCAGCCGTTCGAGAAGCTGACGGTCTTCGAAAACCTCTTGGTCGCCGGCGCTTTCGGATCGCGGCGGCGCGAGGCCGAGGTGTCGGACCGCTGCGCCGAAATCCTGGTCGATACCGGGCTGATCGACAAGGCGAATGTGCTGGCCGGCAGCCTGTCGCTGCTGCAGCGCAAGCGGCTGGAACTCGCCCGGGCGCTGGCGACGGAACCGAAGCTGCTGCTGCTCGATGAAATCGCCGGCGGACTGACCGAGGGCGAGTGCCGGTCGCTGGTCGCCACCATCCGCGCCATTCATGCGCGCGGCGTTGCCGTCATCTGGATCGAGCATGTGCTGCATGCGCTGAATTCCGTCGTCGAGCGGCTGCTGGTGCTGCATTTCGGCAAGGTCATCGGCATCGGCAAGCCGGAGGACATCATGGCGTCGCGCGATGTGCGTGAAATCTATCTGGGGATCGAGATCTGATGGCGCTGCTCGAAACCAGAGGCTTGACCGCCTCCTACGGCGATTTCCAGGCACTGTTCGGCGTCGACATCATGGTCGGCGCCGGCGAGACCATCGCCATCATCGGCGCCAACGGCGCCGGCAAGACGACGCTGATGCGCTCCATCTCAGGCGTGCTCGCCAATGCGCCGGCGTCGATCCTCTACCGCAACGAGCCGATCGGCGCGCTGCCGGCGCCTGACATTCTGGCGCGCGGCATCGCCATGGTGCCGGAGGGGCGAAAGCTCTTTCCGTCGCTGAGCGTCGAGGAAAACCTGCTGATCGGCAATTATGGCCGCAAGGTCGATGGCCCGTGGACGCTCGAAAGCATCTTCGCGCTGTTCCCGATCCTGAAGGAACGGCGCAACAATCCGGCCACAGCACTTTCCGGCGGGCAGCAGCAGATGGTGGCGATCGGCCGCGGGCTAATGTCCAATCCGGCGGTGCTGCTCTGCGACGAGATCAGCCTTGGCCTTGCGCCCGTCGTGGTCCGCGATATCTACGCCGCCTTTCCCAGTATCCGCGAGACCGGCGCTTCGATCGTCATCGTCGAGCAGGACATCGCCCAGGCGCTGAAGGTGGCCGACCGCGTCTACTGCATGATGGAAGGGCGGGTGACGCTGTCGGGCCGCGCCGCCGATCTCAGCCGAGACGACATCCACAAGGCCTATTTCGGGACGGACCATCATGAACTGGCTTGATACCATTCTCCAGGGCGTGCTGCTCGGCGGGCTCTACGCGCTGTTTGCGGCGGGCCTGAGCCTCGTCTTCGGCATCATGCGGCTGGTCAATCTCGCCCATGGCGACCTGATCGTGCTGGCCGCCTTCCTGATTCTGATCCTGGTGACGACGCTCGGGCTCAATCCGTTCGTCGCCGCCGCTATCGCGATGCCGTCGATGTTCGCCATCGGTTGGGTCCTGCAATATTTCCTGCTCAACCGCACGCTCGGCAAGGATATCCTGCCGCCGCTGCTCGTCACCTTCGGCCTGTCGATCGTCATCCAGAACGGCCTGCTCGAAGGGTTTTCCGCCGATAGCCGCCGCGTCTTTGCCGGCAGCCTCGAGAGCGCCTCCGTCAATCTCGGCCCGGTCACCGCCGGCATCATGCCGCTGATGACCTTGTTTTCGGCGGTCGCCGTCATCGTCTGTCTCAACCAGCTGATCTATCGCACGTCCGTCGGCCGCGCCTTCCGGGCGACCTCGGACGATCCGGTGACGGCGGAGCTGATGGGCATCCGGCCGCAGCGCGTCTTCGCCATGGCGACGGGGCTTGCCATGGTCGTGGTGACGATCGCAGCGCTCTATCTTGGCACGCGAGCCAATTTCGATCCGACGTCAGGGCCGGCGCGGCTGATCTATGCCTTCGAAGCGGTGATCATCGGCGGGCTCGGCTCGCTCTGGGGCACGCTCGCCGGCGGCATCATCTTAGGCGTTGCCCAGACGGTGGGTGCCGCGATCAATCCGGAATGGCAGATCCTTGCCGGCCATCTGGCATTCCTCGCCGTTCTCCTGTTCAAGCCGCGCGGCCTTTTCCCGCGCGCGGTGAATTGAGGTGTATCGATGACCATGGCCATTCCATCCTTCACAGTCGAGACACGCACCAGGGCATCTGCATTGTCCACGATAGCTGTGATCGCTCTCTTGCTGCTTGCCCTCGCCGCGCCCTTCATCGTCTCGCGCGGTGTCATCCAGGACCTGTTCTTCATCCTCACCATGCTGGTGCTGGCGCAGAACTGGAACCTGCTTGCCGGGTATGCCGGGCTGATCTCGGTCGGCCAGCAGGTCTTCGTCGGTTTCGGCGCCTATATGATGTTCGGCTGCGTCATCCTGTTCGGCGTTGATCCGGTCGCGGCCATCCTGATTGCCGGCGTATTATCAATCGCCCTTGCCATTCCCACAGCCTTCTTCACCTTCCGGCTCTACGGCCCCTATTTCGCCATCGGCACCTGGGTGGTGGCCGAGGTCGTGCGGCTGCTGCTGGCTCAGTGGAAGGCGCTCGGCGGCGGCACCGGCACCTCGCTGCCGCGCGATGCGACCCGCGAGATGATGGGTGTCGGCACGATGCGCGACCTTTTCGGCATGAAGGCCTCTGAGGCCGGCGATGCGCTGACCTATTGGCTGGCGCTGATCCTCGCCGTCGCGACTATCGGCTTCATCTATAGGCTGCTGCGCAGCAAGCAGGGTCTCGGCCTTGCCGCCGTGCGTGACAATGAGCAGGCGGCCCGCGCCGTCGGCGTCGATGCGCGGCGGATGAAGACGCTGGTCTATCTCGCCACCGCCTTCATGACAGGCATCGCCGGGGCGCTGATCTATCTGCAGAAAGCGCGCATTTCGCCGGATGCCGCCTTCTCGGTCACCGACTGGACGGCCTATGTCATCTTCATCGTCGTGATCGGCGGCATCGGCACGATCGAGGGACCGATCCTCGGTGTCATCATCTTCTTTCTGCTGCAGAACCTCTTGGCCGACTACGGCTCCTGGTACCTGCTGATGCTCGGTCTTCTCGGCATCGCCATCATGCTTTTCGCGCCGCGCGGCCTCTGGGGATTGTTCTCCGGCCGCACCGGCATTCAGCTTTTCCCGGTTCGCCGCGTCCTGAAGGGCGGGCCGCTCAATCTCACGCATAGGGGAGGGCCTCATGGCTGACATTACCACCGACGTACTCATCATCGGCACCGGTCCGGCGGGTTCGGCCACCGCGGCCCTGCTTTCGTCCTACGGGGTCGAGAACCTGGTGATCAACCGCTATCGCTGGCTCGCCAGCACGCCGCGCGCCCACATTACCAACCAGCGCACCATGGAAGTGCTGCGCGATCTCGGCCGCGACGTGGAGGACGAGGCCTATGTGTTCGCGGCAGAGCAGGACCTGATGGGTGAGAACGTCTTCTGCACTTCGCTCACCGGCGAGGAGATCGGCCGGATGAAGAGCTGGGGCAAACATCCGCTGTCGCGCGCCGAGCACCAATTGTCGTCGCCGACCCATATGAACGACCTGCCGCAGACCTTCATGGAGCCGCTTTTGTTCAAGACGGCCTGCTCGCGCGGCAGCCAGTCGCGCATGTCGACGGAATATCTGAGCCATGCGCAGGATGAAGACGGGGTAACGACGACCTGTCTCGACCGGCTGACCGGCAAGGAATTTACCGTCCGCTCGAAATATCTTGTCGGCGCCGATGGCGGCAATTCCAAGGTGGCGGAACATGCTGGTCTCACCTTCGAAGGCAAGATGGGAGTTGCCGGTTCGATGAACATCCTGTTCAAGGCAGACCTTTCGCGACTGGTCGCCCATCGACCCTCGGTGCTTTACTGGGTGCTGCAGCCGGGCGCCGATGTCGGCGGCATCGGCATGGGGCTGGTGCGCATGGTCAGGCCCTGGGACGAATGGCTGATCGTCTGGGGTTACGACATCAACCAGCCGGCGCCTGAGGTGGATGAAGCGCATGCGAGAAAAGTCGTACGCGACCTCGTCGGTGATCCCGAGCTGGAAATGACCATCAAGTCGGTCTCGACCTGGACCGTCAACAACATGTACGCCACCACGATGTCGAATGGCCGCGTCTTCTGCATGGGCGACGCCACCCACCGCCATCCGCCGTCGAACGGCCTTGGCTCCAACACCTCGATCCAGGACGCTTTCAATGTCGCCTGGAAGCTCGCCTTCGTCCTGAAGGGCGCCGCCGGTGAGAAACTTCTCGACAGCTATCAGGCCGAGCGCGCGCCTGTTGCAAAGCAGATCGTCACCCGCGCCAATAAGTCGATCGAAGAATTTGGCCCGATCTTCAAGGCGCTCGGGCTGCTCGATTCCATCGACCCGGTAAAGATGCAGCAGAACATGGATGCCCGCTGCAACAACACTGTCGCAGCCGAGGAGCAACGCGCCGCGATCCGCAAGGCGATCGCCTACAAGGTCTACGAGTTCGATTGCCACGGAGTCGAGATGAATCAGCGCTACCGCTCCGGCGCGGCAATCACTGACGGACAAGCCGAGCCTGTATTCACCAAGGACCCGGAACTGCATTGCCAGCAGACGAGCTGGCCCGGTGCGCGGCTGCCGCATGCCTGGGTCTTCTCTGCCACCGGCGAGAAGGTTTCGACACTGGATCTCACCGGCCACGGCAAATTCACCGTACTGACCGGGATCGGCGGGCAGGGCTGGGTCGAGGCGGCCCGCAGTCTCGGCAAGGAATTCGGCATGGAAATCGTCGCCCATGTCATCGGCCCCCGCCAGCCGTGGCAGGATTTTACCGGCGACTGGGCCAATATCCGCGAAATCCGCGACAGCGGCATCCTGCTGGTTCGCCCGGATCACCACGTCGCCTGGCGGTGCGAGGCGATGGCCGACGATCCGGCGGGTCAGCTGCGCCGCGTGCTGACAGCAATTCTTGGAAAGTGAGGCCGTGATGGACGCGCATGAAAAGGGTTTCTTCACCGAAGAGAACTCCGTCGAGGTCGTCACCGGCCGCAACAAGAACGCCAAGGACGAGCGGCTGAAGCTGGTCATGGAAGTGGTCACCCGCAAGCTGCATGAGGCAGTGAAGGAGATCGAGCCGACCCAGGACGAATGGATGCAGGCGATCCTGTTTCTGACGCGCACCGGCCAGATGTGCAACGAATGGCGGCAGGAATTCATCCTGCTGTCGGACGTTCTCGGCGTCTCGATGCTGGTCGATGCGATCAACAACCGCAAGCCGTCGGGCGCATCCGAAAGCACGGTGCTCGGCCCCTTCCATGTCGAGGGCGCGCCGGAACTGGAAATGGGCGCCAATATCTGCCTCGATGCCAGGGGCGAGGACATGGTGATCGGCGGTCGCATCCTCGATACGGCGGGACAGCCCATCAAGGATGCTGTGATCGACGTCTGGCAGGCCAATGACGAGGGTTTTTACGACGTGCAGCAGCAGGGTATCCAGCCGGATTTCAACCTGCGAGGCGTCTTCCGCACGGGTCCCGACGGCCACTACTGGTTCCGCGCCGTCAAGCCGAAATACTATCCGATCCCCGACGACGGCCCGGTCGGCCAGATGCTGGACCGCCTGGGCCGCCATCCCAACCGTCCCGCGCATCTGCATTACATTATTAAAGCAGCCGGCTTCGAGACGCTGATCACCCATATCTTCGACCCAAACGATCCCTACATCAACTCCGACGCGGTCTTTGGTGTGAAGGAAAGCCTGCTTGCTGAATTCACGCGCACGCATGATCCGGACCGTGCCAAGGCCTATGACTTCGAGGGTGATTTCTGGGAGGTCGAGCATGACTTCGTGCTCGCCCGCGTCGGCGAAAGACGCGTCTAGCGGCTTGAATGTGGAACCGTACCTGGGAACCATCAGGTCGCTCCACACCAGCCTAACGACATTGAACTTGAGGTGCGGTAAGCAATGACGCGAAACGAACCGCTGCTGGCCAAGCTAATGCCAGAGTTCCATAACACAGATTACGCCGCTTTTGCAATTATAAGTTGATACATACTTTCTTCCAGGCGCAACTTTGCGGCGCATCTTTTCAATGCCGCGAGGTCACCAATTGCAGGGCTGCTGCAACTCTTCGCCAAGCGCCTTCAAGAAGTTGCGGATCGTCTCCGTCCGTCTTTCGGCAATCGCCCGGCCGGATTGCGTCTGCATGGTCTCCGGCAGCTTGAGCAGTTTCACGGCGAAATGGTCGATCGCAAAGCGGCGGTCGTCGAGCGGACGCTCGGCGGCAAACGGATCGGCGCCGTCGAAAAGCATGGTTCCGATCTTGCCGGCAATAAGAAAGGTGCGCGCCATGCCGATGGCGCCGAGCGCATCGATACGGTCTGCGTCCTGAAGGATTTTCGCTTCGAGCGTGATCGGCGCGACATTGGCGGAGAAGCTGTGAGCGATGATCGCATGGCGTATGGCCTCGATTCTCTCCTCCTCGAAACCCAACTCCTGCAGAACCGGCACGGCGGCATCGGCCGAAAGGGCCGATGCCTTCGCCCTGTCAGGCGAATTCTTCGGCAGATTGACGATATCGTGCAGGTAGGCGGCCGCCACGAGAACAGAACGGTCTGCCTCCCCTTCCATGTCGGCGATCTCGAGAGCAACCGATTTAACCCGCCTGATATGATGGACGTCGTGGCTGGCATCGTCATCGCCGGCGAGCCTTGCGAATGCCGTTTCGAAATGGTCGGTCAAAGCTGTGAGATCCATAGTCTCTCTCCTTGCTGTCAGGCTTTCGCGGTATCGCGGGATGAAAGGAACAAGGCTGCCGCCTCGCGCAGGTTGTCGACGACAGGCGCGCCGGTGCCTTCGAGGCGATCGCGCGACTGCATGCCGGTGGCAACGAGGATTGCGGCCAGCCCAAGCGACCTGGCAGCCTCATAGTCATCGATCGTATCGCCGATCAGGCAGGTATCATATTGCTCCAGCCGGAGCGCCCGGCAATGCTGGCCGAGGCTTTCGTGTTTCGTCGGATGGCCAGCGCCGGCGAAACCTTCGATCAGCGTGAACCTCGGGCGAAGACCATGGCTGTCGATGAGCCTGTTCAACTGTTCCTGTGGCGCCATCGAAAGCAGCGACTGCGAGGCTGCGCCGGCGACGATCTCGAGTGCGACGACGGCGTCTGCCGCCAGGGGCAGTTCGTGCATCAGGGCGCCGTAGCGATGATCGTAGCGCGAGCCGAGATGATTGAGATCGGCGGCTGTCGCCTCGCGACCGAGCAGCGTTGAAAAATACCGGGAAAGAGGCCGGCAATAGTGATGACGCACCTCTTCGATCGTGACATCGGGAGCACCGAGTTCTGCGAGCGCCTCGATGGTGATCCGTGCGGTGATCTCGAAGTCGTCGAGCAGCGTGCCGTTCCAATCCCAGACGACATGGCGGTAGTGCCTCATGGATCCCGTGCCCCGCTCCTGCGCCGTCCGCTCGCCGAGAAAAAGTGGAGATGCTCCGCATCGACCATGAGCGCCAGCCGCTGACCGGCAGGCACCGGCACGGCGAGACGGGCCCGCAGCACCTGATTGGCCGCCGAGAGATGAACGAGGCTGTCGGTCCCAAGCAGCTCACTTCTGACGACATCGGCGTTGAGACACAGCGATCGCGGATCGGGTGGACCGACCCGCATATCTTCGGCGCGAAAGCCGAGGATCAGCCGTTCGCCTGCGGCGATCTCATGACCAGCAGGCAGCCGCATCTCGCCACCGTCGCCGAAACGCAGGTTTGCACCCGCCCCTTCCGCCGCAATCAGATTCATCGAGCCGAGAAAATCGGCGACGAAGATCGATGCCGGACGGCGGAAGATATCGCCGGGGGCACCCTGTTGCTCCACCGCCCCCTCGCGCAGGATGATGAGATGGTCGGCAAGCGCCAGCGCTTCGGTCTGATCATGGGTGACGTAGACGGTGGTCGCGCCGATCTGCCGTTGCAGAAGGGCAAGCTCAGTGCGCATCTCGACACGCAGCTTGGTGTCGAGATTGGAAAGCGGCTCGTCCATCAGCAGCACCCGTGGGCCGCGCACGATCGCCCGAGCAATGCCGACACGCTGGCGCTGCCCGCCGGAGAGCTGAGCCGGCACACGCTCCAAAAGAGTTTCGATCCGCACCAGCCGGGCGGCAGCCTCGACGCGGCGCAGGCGTTCCGCCTTGGGGACGGCCGCCATCCGGAGCGGAAATGCGATATTTTCCGCGACGGTTTTGCTCGGATAGAGCGCGTAATTCTGGAAGACCATGGCAACGCCGCGTTTCTGGGCATCGACATTGCCTACGTCGGCATCGCCGAAGCGAATGGCGCCGCTGCCGATCGGCTCCAGACCGCACAGGCATCTGAGCAGCGTGGTCTTGCCGCAACCGGACGGGCCGACGATGACGGTGATCCTGCCGGCCGGGCAGGAAACGGTCAGGCCGTCCAGAACCGGCCGCGCAGCGCCCGCATGGGTCTTCGAAACATTGTCGACGAAGATGGGCGGCGGCGCAAAGCCGCCGCCGGCCGAAAACCGAATATGCTGCATCATCTGTCCTATTGGCTCGAAAGCAATCCGGCCATCGTCGTTGCAAGCTTCTGAAGTCCTTCGCTCGCCGTGACGGTGCCGGTCAGGATTTCATACTGGATGTCACCGAAAGCAGTCTGGAACTCGCTGTTGTTCTTGCCGGGCAGCGAATACCAGCCGATGCTCGGCTGCGTATTGATCGAGGCAAGCGTCGGGTTCTTGGCATAATAGTCACCCAGCAGATCGGCTTTTTCCGCAGCGGTGCGGTTATGCGGCGACGACGCCGTCGCCATCACGGTCTTTGCCACGTTCTCCGGCGTGATCAGCGACAGCAGCGCCTTGCAGGTCGCGGCCTGCTTTTCGGGATCGGTCGCCAGCATCACGAAGCCGTTGCTCGAAGCCGTCACGACGCGCGCGCCGCCATCCTTGATCGGCATCGGTGCGAGACTGACGTGGAAATTGACCTTGCCCGTCAGCGCCGGAAAGGACGAGGAGGAAATCAGCAGCATGCCGACGTCGCCGGACTGGAAGAGCGCTGCGAACTGCCCCCAGAAGGAACTGGGAGCAATCGCCGGCATGTAGCCCTTTTCGACGAGGCCGCGCATGAACTGCATCACAGCGATGCTTTCGGGGCTCGACACCGCAGGTTTGCCGTCGGCACCGACGATCCGCCCGCCGGCCGAGCGCAACTGTGCCTCGAAAAGATAGTCGTTCGGCATATACATGAGAACGCCGAACCTGTTGGCGGACTTGTCGGTCAGCTTGGCGGCAGCCGCCTCGATCTCGGACCATGTCTGCGGCGGCCGCGACGGATCGAGACCGGCAGCCTTGAAGGCGTCATCATTGATGAAGAGCGCCGGCAGCGTCGTATACCAGGGCATGGCATAGAGCTTGCCGTTGACCTTGAAACCTTCCAGAAGCCCGCTATCAAGCTGGGCAGCAAGCTCCGGTGCCGATGACAAGCAGCTGTCCAGCGGCTGCGCCCGGCCTGAATCGACATAGGCGCGCAAGACGGCACCAGTGACGCGGACCGCATCGGGCGCAGTGCCCGCGACGATATCGGCAAGCACTTTCTGTGTCGTATCGAGGTCGGAACGGTTGTCGAGCTCGAAATTCACCTTCACATCGCTGTTCTTCTCGGCAAAGCCGCTGAAGATGTCCTTGAGCACGTTGCCGTTCTGGCTGGCCTGGCCCGAGACGATGCGAACCTCGGATTGCGCCAGCACCGTTGCGGGCGCGGCCAGCGCGATGGCACAGGAGAATATCGCTGCCTTCACCGCAAGACGGAACGTTGTGGAACTGTTTTTCATCTCTACCTCCGAAGGGTTGTTGAATCTCAGTCGACCTGGCCCGAAGACATCGCCATTCCGGCCATGAACTGCTTCTGGGCAAGCAAGAATCCGATCAAAAGCGGAACGACCGTCAGCGTCGCGGCCGCCATCTGCGGCCCGTATTCCGAGCCGAGGTCCTGGTTGAGAAACTGCACGATGCCGAAGGGAACGGTGGCAGTGGCATCGCTGCGCAGCACGAAGGATGGCCAGAAGTAGTCGTTCCAATGCGAAACGAAGCTGAAGACGCCGAACGTGGCGATCGCCGGCCGGGCCATCGGCAGCACGATCGCAAACAGGATGCGGGTTGGCGAAGCCCCGTCCAGTCGCGCCGACTCGAAGACCGAAGCCGGGATCGACAGAAAGAACTGACGCAGCAGGAAGACGCTGAAGGCGGAGCCGACAAAGGGCAGGATCAACGCCCCGAGACTATTGATCAGCCCGAACTCCGAGAGAAGCACGAACACCGGGATGGCAGTGACCTGATAAGGAATGAGCATGGCGCCAAGAACAAGCCACAGGCCCGCAGTCTGCCCGTGGAAATGCAGCCGCGCCAGCGCATAGGCTGCCGGGATGCAGATGATGAGTTGGCCGATGAAGATGGAGACGACGACGACGATGCCGTTGAAATAATAGCGGGCAATCGGCACTTCGGCGAAGACCCGACGATAATTGTCGAGCGTAACCGGACCGAGACCAAGCATATTCCCCGAGAAGATCTCGTCCGCAGGCGTCAGCGACGTTCGGAGCATGAGCCAGAAAGGCAAAAGCATGAAGACGGCGCCGATGGCCAGCACTGTGTGAAGGCTGATCTGGCGCGTCAGAGCCGTCGGACGATCCGTCATCATCGCCGCCCCGCTGCTTCGAGCGTCGACGTTGCCCGCATCTGGACGAAGGCGGCGACAAGGGCGAGCGCGAGCAGGATGAGCGCCACCACCGCACCGCCGCCAATGTCGAAGAAATAGATGCCGCGCTGCCACATGAGATAGGCAAGCGTCTCCGTTCGTTTCGACGGGCCGCCGCCGGTCATGGTGGCTATCGTATCGAACACACGAAGCGCATTGATGCTGCTGACGACGGTGGCGAAGACGGTTGTCGGGCCGAGCGCCGGCCAGGTCACGTGCCAGAAGCGGCCCCATGCGCCGGCGCCATCGACCCTTGCGGCCTCGGCCACATGTCTTGGGACGGCGGCAATGCCGGCGAGATAAATGATCGTCACGAAGCCGATTTGCTGCCAATTGCCGACGATGGCGACGGCCGGCAAGGCGAGCGTCGGCGAATTCAGCCAGTCACTGAGGCCGAGCCAATGGCCGATCGTCAGATCAACGACACCTTTGCGCGCCAGAAACATCCACCGCCAGACCACGGACATGGCAACGAGGGTTGCTGCGACGGGCAGGAAATAGACCGCGCGCCAGAAGGCAGTGCCGTGTGACAGAGCGTCGATGGCGAGCGCCACCAGCAGGCCGAGGACCAGCGACGTCGGCACCGTCATCGCAACGTAGAGAAAGGTGACGCAGATGCTGTTTGCTATCTCGCCACGGCCGATCGCCAGGCTGAAATTGGCAAGGCCGACGAAGCGGTGCGTGCCGGCCAGGATATCGATATTGAAGAAGGCAAGACCGATGATCAGGAGGCCGGGCAGGATCGTGAAGGCGGCCAGCAGAAACAGCAAGGGCGCCATGAAGAGATAGGGTGCAGCCCTTGCCCAGCGTGCCGGCGCCGACGGCGGCAGCGGCGTCAGGATCGAAGTGAGGCTGCCGATCGATCCGGGCGCGGCACTCATAACAGAAACATCCGCTCGTCGGCGGCAATGCGGATATCGCCGCCGAATTCCGCAGCTGCCGCCGCCCTTGCGCTTTCGCCATCGGCCGGCGAGCCGAGATGACAGAGGACGAGGGTCTCCACCCCGGCGATCCGGGCAAGACGGCCGGCCTCACGCGGCGTCATATGAGCGCCTCCGGGTGCGTTGGCACTAGAGAGATGCGCATCCGCAAGCAGCAGCACTGCGCCGGCGAAAAACTCGGCAAGCTCCGGCCGCCAACGCGTATCGCCGGTATAGGCAAGCGTCCTGCCGCCCGCCTCGAGGCGCATGGCCGCCGTCACGATCGAATGGTCGGCCGGCGCGGTGGTGACGCGGATGTCGCCCTCGTTCCAGGTATCGCCCGGAACATATTCTTCGATGTCGAAGACCGTCAGCAGCCAGTCTTCGCCTTTTTTCATGATCTCGCGCAGAGCGGCATGGCCCGGACCACGATCCTCCTCGCCGAAACGCCAATTACGATGGTCGAAGAGGCCGGAGAGTTGTTCGAGGAAGCGCCGGCCGCCGGGAGGAACCCGCAGCGGCAGCCTGCTCGTCCGGCCGGCGCAGACCCATTCGTTCAGCAATCCATAGCCGAGCGGTATCAGGTCGAGGATATGGTCGGGATGCATATGACTGATGATGACGGCATCGAGCCGGCAGGTTTCGCTTGCCGAAAACAGTGCCGTCGCGATGCCCGGTCCGCAGTCCAGCAATATCGCCTGCCCCATGCCGCTCAGGCGATATCCCGAGCATGGCAAGCCGAGCACCGGATAGCCTCCTGACGAGCCCAGAATGTCTAATCTGACTTGCATCGTTTGTCCGGTCGCCTCTTGCCGTGTCCCTCAAGCGGCACAGCAGGTATTGGGCGGATGTATCGGACGGATGACATTTAAATCGGATTGTCATCGGCACTATAGAAAGCATCTATAGATCAGGTCCCTGCGTCACAAACAACAAGGGGATTGAACCGGATGTCGGACGCCACGCTTTCGCCTGCCATCCTGCGCCGCATGCGCAGGCTCAGCTTGCGGCAGCTGATCTATTTCGTCGAGCTGCAGCATCATGGCAGCTTCAGCCGTGCTGCCGTCGCCCTTGCCATCAGCCAGCCGACGCTCAGCCAACAGATCGCCCAGCTGGAGGAGGCGCTTGGCGTCGCACTCCTTCAGCGCGGCACCAAACTGCTGCGGCTGAGCGATGACGGGGAACTGTTCCTCGTCCGCTGCCGCCGCATTCTCGGCATGCTGGGCGACGCGATGGAAATGCTCGACGGCGAGCGAAGGACGAAGACGCTGAGGCTCGGCATCCCGAGCTATCTCTCCTATTCCGCCGTCACCGAGCTGCTGCGGCAATTCCGCCAGCGCCAGCCGGCCGTCATTCCCTATCTCGCCGAAATGCCGGCGGAAGAAATGAGCCAGTTTCTGAACGAGGGGGAGCTGGATGCCGGTTTCCTGACACTTCCAACACCGGCAAAGCTCATGGAGGACATGCGCTCGCAAACGATCTGGGAAGCACCCTATCGTGTCTGCCTCTCGCGGCAGCATCGGCTGGCGTCAAAGAAAGTCCTTCGTGCCGAGGACCTTGCCGAACTCGACTTCGTGCTTGTGCCGCGCGACTATCACCGCACGCATTACGACTATCAATTGAATGCCTTGAAGGGTCTCGGCATAGAGCCGCGGATCATCGATACCGACGTCAGCACGACCCAGTCGCAGATGGCGCTGGCCGCCGCAGGGCTCGGCGCCTGCCTGATTTCTCCGGGAACTGCGGCCATTCCGGACGATCTTGTCTTGAAAGAGACGGAAGCTGCGATCGGAACGCATGCCCTCGCGCTGTTCTGGCCGCCGGCCAGCAAGAACCCGCTGCTGAAATCTTTTTGCGACTGCGCGAGGAGTTTTGCTGCTCAGGCAAAACGGTAAGCACATGTCATTGGCCGGGCGCTGCCGGCAAACAGGTCACATGCCTGAAACACGGTCATCGTATCACTAAATGGATGACGTAATTTTGTGCAGTACCCGAAGGGCAAGATCATGGCTATCGTGCAGTCATTCCGCCAGGGGCATCATCTCGTTCAGCCTGGCCACGACGTCCAGGGATTTTTCAACCAGGTTTGCGCGTCCCTTTCGACGCGCCGCGCCAATCTTGTCATGGTCTGCCACGCGATCGGCAGCCTTCCGCCTTTCCTGCAAGCGTTGGAGCAGGTGGCCGATATCTCGGGCATTCTGGTAAAACCGAAGTCCGCCCAGACCGACATATTGCGCCGGATCTCGCGCTACCACCGGACGGAAATCCTTTCGCGGGAAATCTGCGAGTCGCCGTTCAAGACACAGGAGCTTCTCGACGGCATGACGGGCGGACGGGAAACCATCCTCGTCGATATCGGCGGCTATTTCTGCAACGTGCCGGCCTGGAAACAGCAAGGCTTCCTGCAGAATATCGTCGGCATCGTCGAAGATACCGAGAATGGCCATCAACGTTATCAGAAGTCGGACCTCTCAGGCATGCCGGTTGTCTCGGTCGCCCGCAGCACGACCAAGCAGCTTGAAGACTGGTGGGTCGGCCGGGCGATCGTCTTTTCGGCCGAGCGGCAGCTGCGCCATATCGGCGAAACTTTCCATGCGAAGAAAATCACCGTCCTCGGCTTCGGCAAGATCGGCTTCAGCATCGCAGACACCCTGCTTCGCCATGGCTACGACGTTTCGGTCTTCGACACCGATCCCTGCAAGCGGGTTTTTGCCAAGTGTCTCAACTATGCCATCCCTGAGCGTGACCGTGCGATCTCCGGCGCCGACGTCATTTTCTCGGCAACCGGCAATCGCGCTCTCAGGCTTGCCGATCTGAACCGGAAGAGCCGGCCGACCTTCGTCTTCTCGGCGACCTCAGCCGACGACGAATTCGATATTGATTTCAGCACGGCGACGAAAACCTACGGCGAGTTCTGGCAATTCCCGCGCCGAGACGACAGGATGGCGGATTTCTTCGCCAATCGCGGCAATGCGATCAATTTCATCGACGGTGGAGAAATCGGGCGCTACGCGCATATGGTGCAGTCGGCAATCGCTCACGGCATCGACGCGATCCTCTGCGGCGAGTATGCGCTCGGCACGATCTCCGAACTCAGCCAAACCAGGGAGCGGCTGATCTCGTCGGCCTATATCTCCGAGTTCGAGCAGGATCGCGGCTGAATGTCGACATTGGAAATTCGTCTCGAGGCCTTCGTCAAGACATGTGTCGGCATCGATCCCGCCCATGACCTGCTTCACGTCAAGCGGGTCGTCGGAAGCGCAAAGGCGTTTGCGGCGGAAGAGGAGGAACCGGCCAGACAGGATGTGCTGATTGCCGCCAGCTGGCTGCACGACGTCATCCGTCGCGAAAAGGACGGCGGCATGCGAGCGCCGTCATCGGTGCATTCAGCCTCGCTTGCCGCAGAATTCCTGCGCGAATATCAGCTTCTCGACGATGCTGATATAGAGCGGGTCTATCACGCGATTGCAGCTCACAGCTACACGGCGGGCATCCCGCCGGAAACCATAGAGGCGAAGATCCTGCACGATGCCGACCGGATCGACGCGCTTGGCGCCATCGGTATCGCCCGCTGCATGATCGTCGGTGGCCGCTTCGGTGCGGCCCTCTATCATGAGGGCGAACCCATCCCCGAGGCTCGCGATATCGACGACAGGAAATTCATCGTCGATCACTTCTACAACCGGCTGTTCACGCTCGAAGACACGTTTCTGACGAAGGCCGGCAGCCGCGAAGCGGCGCATCGTACCCGCTACATGCGCGCCTATATCGAGGAGCTCGAACGCGAGATGCCGGAGACGCGTCTTTCGTAATTGGTGCCGATGTGTAGCTGGGTTTAAATACCGTTTGATGACCGCAGTTCGTAGAGCACGTGATGGCGCAACGGATGCCCTTCGGCTAAATTGGGATGATCGAACTCACCGATCCGGTTCATCCCCAGTCGTCTCATCAAACCCCAGGAATTGCTGTTTGCGGGCACCGTGAAGCTGACGATGCGGTCAAGCTTCAGCGTGTTGAACGCAAAGTCGAGCGACCGTTCTGCGGCCTCGCGCGCATATCCGGCACCGTGCCGCGACGCTGAAAGCCGCCAACCGATTTCGACTGCAGGGGCAAACGGCAAAGCCGGCGAGACCTTGGCAAGACCGCACATGCCGATCAACTGACCGCTTGCCTTCTCCTCCAGCGCCCAAAACCCCCAGCCATGATCCTCGAAGTGCCGGTCGATACGGTCGAGCATCGCATCCGACTGTTCCTCGGTCAGAGGATTGAGATATCGGACGACGTCGGGTTCGGCATTGATCGCAGCGAAAGGCTTGCGATCCTGCTGTTGCCAGGGTCTCAAAATCAGGCGTTCAGTTTCGAGCTGCATCGTCCCTCACCATCGCTCCTACCAGAGCGTCATGTGACGGTTGACATCCTTGTAGAGCAGGTAGCGGAACCGGCCGGGGCCGCCGGCGTAACATGCCTGCGGGCAGAAGGAGCGCAGCCACATGAAGTCGCCGGCTTCAACCTCCACCCAATCCTGGTTCAGCCGATAGACGGCCTTGCCTTCCAGCACATAGAGACCGTGCTCCATGACATGGGTTTCCATGAAGGGGATCACGGCACCCGGCTCCAAAGTCACGATATTCACGTGCATGTCGTAGCGGACATCGGCCGGATCGATGAACCGGGTCGTCCCCCAGCGTCCATCGGTATCAGGCATTGCCGAGATGGGATGTTGGTCCTCATGCGTGAAGATCGCCGGCGGCAGCTCCAGCCCCTCGACCTCCTGAAAGGCCTTTCGAATCCAGTGGAATTTTGCCGCCGTCGAGCCGCCGTTTTTCAGGCGCCAGACCGAGCCCGCCGGAAGATAGGCGAACGAACCGGCGCGCAGCGCATGGCTGGCGCCGTCGAGCTCCACGGTCATCTCGCCTTCGACGACGAACAGAACCGCTTCGGCCCGCTGGTCGGGCTCCGGCCGGTCGCTTCCGCCGCCGGGCTGAACCTCCATCACATATTGCGAGAAGGTCTCGGAGAAACCGGAAAGCGGCCGGGAGAGAACCCATGCCCGTGTCCCCGTCCAGTGAGGAAGGACGCTGGTGACGATATCGGTCATGACGCTGCGCGGGATGACCGCATAGGCCGTGGTGAAAACGGCTTTGCTGGAAAGCAGCTCGGTTTGCGGCGGCAGTCCGCCGAGTTTCGAATAATAGTCTCTGTTCATCGGTCCAGGCTTCGCGGCTTTTGGCACTGCATCTGCTTTATGCGCCGCTCATCCTCCAGGCAACTCTTAATTCGGCCCGTGAAAGTCGATGCGGAGCCGCACCGCCGCATTCCCTTCAGAACTCGACTTCCAACTCGACAATCTCGTCCGGCTCGACCATCGCGCCTTCGGTCCACTCGCCCAACAGCGGCCAGGACAGCACCGTTTCCACATAGGCTGCAAGCTGCGGTTCGAGCTCCACCGCATAGGTGCGGAAGCGGGTGCAGACCGGCGCATACATCGCATCGGCCACGGTCGGCGCGGTGCCGAACAGCCAGGGGCCGCCGCTTGCCTCGAGGCATTCGGTCCAGATCGCCTTGACGCGCTCGACATCGGGCCGCGCGCCCGAAAATATCTTGAAGCTCGCATGCCGCGCCTTGAGGTTCATCGGCAAGGCCGAACGCAGATTATGGAAACCCGAATGCATCTCGCCCGAGACCGACCGGCAGCGGGCGCGCGCCGCGCGCTCAGTGGGCCAGAGCCCCGCAGTGGGCGTCACTTCGTGGAGATATTCGGCGATCGCCAGCGTGTCCCAGACCGTCACATCGTCATGGGTCAGCCTCGGCACCAGAACCGATGGTGAAAGCAGAAGCAGTTCCTGACGCGCTTCGTCATCCATCTCCACAAGGACTTCGGTGAAGTCCAGCCCCGCCATCCGGCACAGCAGCCAGCCGCGCAGAGACCAAGAGGAGTAGTTCTTCGAGGAAATCGTCAGTGCAGCTTGCGACATCGGGCTCGTATCCTTGTCGGACAATGTTGCTTCTTCCTCGATAATCTTCTCGCATGGCAGGACATATTCCACTAGCATTTTTTGCACCGCCGCATCGATGCGGCAGTGCGGGAGATTTCGGCCATGCTCTACCAGGCCTATCAGTTCCAGGACGATCTCATCGCGCCGCTCCGCGATCTGGCGCGGCGCCTGCAGATCTTCTCCGCGACAGCGCTCTGGGGATCCGGCAGCGAAATGGGACGGCACTTCGCCGCCGCGCTGGAGATAATCTCACGCTTCGAAATCACCCACCAACGTCCGGATTTCGCCATAGACTCGGTCATGATCGGCAATCGCGTGGTCCCCGTCACCGTCGAGACCGTACTCGACATGCCCTTCGGCACGCTGCTGCGCTTTGCAACGGACACCGATGCAAAGCGGCCGCGGGTGCTGGTCGTCGCCCCGCTGTCCGGCCATTTCGCGACGCTCCTGCGCGGCACGGTGCAAACCCTGCTGCGCGATCACGACGTCTACATCACCGACTGGGCGAACGCCCGCGACGTGCCGCTGTCGGCCGGACGCTTCGGCATGGACGACTATGTCGATTATATCATGCATTTCCTGGAGGAAATCGGCCCCGGCGCTCATATCCTTGCCGTCTGCCAACCCTGCGTACAGGCGCTGGCCGCCGTTGCCGTGATGTCGGAAGAGCGGCATCCCGCCACCCCGCGGACCATGACGCTGATGGCCGGGCCGATCGATCCGCGCGAGAGCCCGACGAAGGTCAACGAACTTGCCGTATCGAAGTCGCTCGCCTGGTTCGAAAACTCGCTGATCACGGGCGTTCCCTGGCGCTATCGGGGCGCCGGGCGGCGGGTCTATCCCGGCTTCCTCCAACTCGTCGCCTTCATGTCGATGAACATGCAGCGCCACCAGGACGCCCATCGCAAGCTCTACGACCATCTGGCCAAGGGCGAGACGGCCGAAGCCGGCAAGATCAAGAAGTTCTACGACGAATATTTCGCTGTGCTCGATCTCACCGAAGAGTTCTACATCGAGACCATCGATCGCGTCTTTCAGAAGGCGGAACTTGCGACCGGCGACTTGACCCACCATGGCCGCAAGGTCGACCCGGGCCAGATCCGCAACACGGCACTTTTGACCGTCGAGGGCGGCCGCGACGATATCTGCGCGCTCGGACAGACGTCGGCCGCGCACGATCTCTGTCGTGCACTGCGCCCGCATCTGAAGCGCCATCATCTTCAGGCCAATGTCGGACATTACGGCGTCTTCAGCGGCCGCCGCTGGGAGGGGGAAATCTACCCCGTCGTGCGCAACATGATCCTGGCGATCGAATAGCGCCGGCCAAATCCGAAACGCGATGCCAAGTCTACCGATCGGCCATCACCAGGTGGCCCGGCCCGACTTCGCGATAAGACGTGCTTGCAGGCTGATAGTCGACCGGGCGCATCGGGCTCTTGATTTCGTCATTCGCCACCATCCGCTTTTCATGGCGGCGGTCAGGATCGGGTACGGGCACTGCCGCGATCAGTTTCCTCGTATAGGGATGTTGCGGATTTTCGAAGACCGCGGATCGCGGACCGATCTCGACGATCTCACCGAGATACATCACCGCCACGCGGTGGCTGACACGCTCGACCACCGCCATATCGTGCGAGATGAACAGGAAGGCAAGGTTGAGGCTCTGCTGCAGATCGAGCATCAGGTTGATGACCTGGGCCTTGATCGAGACGTCGAGCGCCGAGACGCTTTCATCGGCGACGATGACCTTCGGCTGCAAGGCGAGCGCGCGGGCGATGCAGATGCGCTGGCGCTGGCCGCCGGAAAACTCATGCGGGTAACGCGCGGCCATCTCCGGCAACAGGCCGACCTTCACCAAAAGATCGGCGACGACGTCTTTCGCCTGCTTCGTACTGCCCATCCTGTGTTCGAGATAGGGTTCGGCGATCGCAGCACCGACCGTCATGCGCGGGTTGAGGCTGGCAAAAGGATCCTGGAAGATCATCTGTACGGATTTGCGCATCTCGCGCAGATCCCTCCTGTCGAGGCCGAGCACCTCTCTGCCCTCGACGAGAACGGAACCGGCCTGGGGCTCGATGAGGCGCATGATGGCGCGGCCGGTCGTCGATTTGCCGCAACCGGATTCGCCGACCAGCGACAGCGTCTCGCCGGCGTGAAGATCGAAGGAGACGTTTTCGACGGCATGCACCCGGCTGGTCAGCCGGCCGAACAGGCCGGAGTGAATGTCGAAACGCTTGGTGAGGTTCTTCACCTGCAGGACCGGCGTCGCTGCTACCGTATCGGCGACTTCGGCCGGAATGTCCGATTCACCCGTTGCGGTATTGACCACGGGAAAGCGCAGCGGCCTTTGCCGGCCCTGCATCGAGCCGAGCACCGGCACGGCTGAAAGCAGCGCTCTGGTATAGGGATGTTTGCCGCGGTGAAAAATATCGGCGGTGGCGCCGCTTTCCACCTGTTCGCCGCGATACATCACCACCGTCCGGTCGGCGATCTCGGCGACGACGCCCATGTCATGGGTGATGAACAGAACGGAGGTCCCCTCCTCGTCCTGCAGCATCTTGATAAGATCAAGGATCTGACCCTGGATGGTGACGTCGAGCGCCGTCGTCGGCTCGTCGGCAATCAGCAGCTTCGGCCGGCTGGCGAGCGCCATGGCGATCATCACCCGCTGGCGCATGCCGCCGGAGAAGCGATGCGGATATTCGCCGAAGCGCGAGGCGACCGAGGGGATGCGGACCTTTTCCAGCAGCCTTATCGTCTCGGCTTTGGCATCGGCCCTGCTCATATCGGAATGGCAGAGCAGCGCTTCGGATATCTGGTCGCCGATGGTGAAGAGCGGATTGAGCGAGGTCATCGGCTCCTGGAAGATCATCGCCACCTCGTTGCCGCGCACCTGCCGCATCGCATTTTCCGGCAAGGCCAGGAGGTCGCGTCCGCCGAGCATGACGCGGCCCTCGACACGGCTCGTATCCGCCTGCAGCAGCCGCATGATCGAGAGCGAGGTGACGCTCTTGCCCGACCCGGATTCGCCGACGATCGCCACCGTTTCCGCAGGAGCGACGGTGAAGGAGACGTCGCGCACGACCTGTTTCCAGACGCCGTCCACCAGGAAGGATGTCGTCAGACCTTCGACGGAAAGAACGTCGGTCGTCGTCTGGATCGGTTGGGTTTGGGCGCTGGCCATGGCGGTTCCTCTTGCGACGGGTAAGCGGCGGATCAATCCGGCCAGCGCAGTGCACCATCGAAGCGGTGCCTGCTGCGGTTTTCGATCGGCGTTGCGATGATCTCGTTGGAAGCACGTGCCTTGTCGAGTTCCTGCGCCAGGCGCTCCGCGACGATCGTCTCCTCACCCGGGTGCAGGTTGCATGGGTCGAGATAGAAATAGCGATGCTCCACCTCGTGATCGCGCACGATGATCGGCGGGCTGCCCTTGGCAAGCGCATCGGCCAGATCCCAGGCGGTAATATGCGCCTTCTCGGGATCGACGATCAGGCGCAGCCGATCGAGCGGATTATTGGTCGGATCGGGCTCGATCAGCGCGGTGAGGCCAGGGCGGCCGTCAAGGGTGCGCTTCCACAAGTTGAGATAGCCGGTCTCGCGTTCCCGGATGCCGGCATGATCGCGGTTTTCCCATGCTTCGAGTGCCGCCATGACGCCGAAGATGCTCTCCTTGCCGACCTTCATGCCGCGGCCGATGCCCATATTCTGCAGGAAGGCATGGCGCACCAACTCCTTCCTGCCGGCAACGATGCCCGAGGTCGGGCCGCCGAGGAATTTGTGGCCGGAGTAGAGGGCGATATCTGCCCCCTGCTCCAGGAAAATCCTGAGATCATATTCCGAGGCCGCATCGACGATGACGGGCACGCCCTTGGCATGAGCGATCTCGACGAATTCCTTAAGGTTCAGCAGGCCATAATCCACGACATGGTGGGAGACGACATAGACGGCAGCGGCGGTCTTGTCGGTGATGGCGTTTTCCATGTGGAAGCGATGCGTCGAGGTCGCCTGCCCGACAAGCACGACCTTGCCGCCGGCAAGCCGGATCGCCTGGTCGACCGGGGCGCCGTAACTGACGACATGGCCCATCTGCACCAGCACTTCGTTCTTCTCCGGCACCACATCCGGCAGCTTTTCGATCGCCAGCAGATTGTCGCCGGTGATCGCGCCGGCGACGGCGAGCGAAATGCCGGCCGAGCAGGAGGCGGTGACGAAGCCCGCCTCGCCGCCCGTCAGCCGGGCGATGACGCCACTTGCCTTGCGCTGCAGGTCGTTGATCTCGACGAAGTGCGGCAGGATCGATGCCATCGCGCTGATCGCTTCGGGAACGACGATCGAGGCGCCGAGGCTGGTCATCGTGCCCGATACATTGATGACGGGGCGCAGGCCAAGCGACGGGCGGATATCAGTGGACATGGAGATCTCCAGGATTCTAGGTCGAAAAACGAAACATGGCGCGGTCGATCAACTGTGTCGAACTCCCGTCAGCCGTGCAAGGCGACGATCGCCTCGATCTCGACGGTGATGTTGCCGGGCAGCGAGCCGAAGCCGACGGCCGAGCGGGCATGTTCGCCGGCCGCTCCGAAGACTGCGATAAGGAGATCCGAACAGCCGTTGATGACGCTCGGATGATCCTCGAAATCAGGCACGGCATTGACCATGCCGAGCAGCTTGACCACCCGCTTGACGCGGGAGAGATCGCCGAGCGCATCCTGCATGACGGCAAGCAGGTTGATGCCGGTCAGCCGCGCGTGACGGTAGGCCTCCTCGACACTGACCCCACCGCCGACCTTGCCGGCATGCATGAAGCCGTCGGCTTCACGCGGGCCCTGGCCGGAGAGATAGAGCATATTGCCTTCGATCACGTGCGTCACGAAATTGGCGATCGGCGGCGGCGGCGGCGGAAGCGCAATGCCGAGGGCGGCAAGCCGTTCGTAAGGCGAGTGCTCGACCTTGCCGGCGGCGGTGGGAAACTGATTCACGCAAACTCCTGTCATGCAATTTTCGATTTGGCGAATTTCGATTGGGCCGACGCTTGGCCGGCGGATTAGAGATCCTTGCGCAGTCTGGGATCGAGCATGTCCCTCAGGCCGTCGCCGACCATCTGCAGCGACAGCACGGAGAGGATGATGGCGACACCCGGAAACAGCGTCATCCAGTCGGCCTGGCCGATATACTGCCGGCCGGCGGCGATCATCGTGCCCCAGGTCGGAATTTCGGGGCTGACCCCGAGGCCGAGGAAAGACAGGCCGGCTTCGGCAAGCATTGCGCTGGCGAAGAGGAAGGTGGCCTGCACGAGAATCGGCGACAGCAGATTGCGCAGCACATGTCGCGTCATGATATGGAAGGTCGAGATGCCGAGCGCCCTCGCCGCCTCGACATAGGGCAGCTCGCGAATGACCAGTGTCGAAGCGCGCACGATGCGCGCAAGCCGCGGCGCATAAACAATCGACAGCGCGATGATCACAGTCGTCAACGACGGGCCGAGGGCGGCGACGAGCGCGATCGCCAGCAGAATATCGGGGAACGCCATCATCGCGTCGATCAACCGGGCGATCGGCGTGTCGAGCTTCTGGAAAAAGCCGGCAAGCAAGCCGAGCGTCACGCCGATCACGGCTGACAAGGTCACGACCGCAACACCGACGAGCAGCGACAGGCGGCCGGCGAAGATCGTACGCGAAAAGACGTCGCGGCCGAACTCGTCGGTGCCGAAGAAAAAGGTGCCGCTCGGCGGCTTCAGCCGGTTGACGATGGAAAGCTTCGACGGCGAATAGGGCGCGACAACAGGCGCAAGGACCGCCAGAAGCACGAAGATCGTCAGGATCAGCAGACCCAGGGCGACCGTCTTGCGTATGAGCAGGCGCCTGGCAAATTTGCTGCCCTCGCCTTCGACGGGTTTGATTGCGATATCGGCCATCAGTAGCGCACCCTCGGATCAACAAGCAGATAGAGCATGTCGATCGCAAAATTGATCAGCACGTAGAGAGCTGCGATGACGAGCAGCGCCCCCTGGATGACGGGATAGTCGCGGCGCAGGACCGCCGAGACGACGAGATTGCCGACACCCGGCAGGCCGAAGACGGTCTCGGTGACGACGGCGCCTGAAATCAGCACCGCTGCCGTCAGGCCGATCACCGTCAGGATCGGGATCAGCGCATTCTTCAGCGCGTGCTTGAGAATGACCCGGCGCTCGATCAACCCCTTGGCGCGGGCCGTGCGAATATAATCGTCGCCGAGCACATCGAGCATCGACGCGCGGGTGAAACGCAGAATCAGCGCCGAAGAGACAATGCCGAGCGCAAAGGCAGGCAGCGTCAGGTGATACATCCGATCGAGAAAGGTCGAGCCCGGACCGCCATAGCCCGAGACCGGGAAGAGGTTGAGCCTGACGGCGAAGAACTGCATCAGGATCAGGCCGAGCCAGAAGCTTGGAATGCTGGCGGCAAACATGGCGAGCGTCGTTGCCGCCTGGTCGATGAAGGAGCCGCGCCGATAGGCGGCATAGATGCCGATCGGCAGGGCGATGATGCTGGCGATTGCGAGCGAAAACAAAGTCAGGAAGAAGGTCGGCTCGGCCCGGTCGAGCAAGGCCGAGGTGACAGGCATGTTGAGGAAGATCGACTGGCCGAGATCACCTCTCAGCATCTGGCCGATATAATAGACATATTGCAGGCCGAGCGACTGATCGAGGCCGAGCCGGGCCCTGAGGTCGGCAATATCCTGCGGCGTCGCATCCGGCCCGAGCATGACGGCGGCCGGATCTCCCGGGGTCACGCGCACGATGACGAAGACGATCGTGACGACGAGAAACATCACGACGATCATGCCGAACAGGCGCTGGAGGATGTAGCGTATCATGAATGCCTGGCAAACCTTTGCAGATGCTGCAAAAAAGAAGACCGATACCGACCAGGGATGGCCGGTATCGGTGGCGATGCTTACTTCTTGATCGAAGCATTCCAGAAATAAGGCCACGGAGCCGGATCGACGCCTTCGAGCTTGGTCGACTCTGCCGAAACGGCATTGAAATCGCCGATCTTCATGAAGGGGGCGTCGGCATAGATCGCCTTCTGGACATCGGCCCAGAGCGCCACGCGCTTCTTCGGATCGACTTCCGAGGTGAAGGCATCGACGGCGGCCTTGCGGGCCGGCGTATCCCACCAGCCCGGCGAGCTGGTCGAGAGCGAACCGATCAGGGCAGGCTCCGGCAGGAAGGGGCTATGGGTGATGTAGATATCCCAGAGCTTCGGATCGGTGCGGCGCTGCGTCAGCGTCGCCCAGTCCACAACCTGCATATCGACGGTGAAGCCGGCAAGCTTCAGATATTCGGCGGCGACCTGCGCCATCTTGTAATGGAACTCGTACTGGCGGCTGGTCAGGATGCGGATCGGCTCGCCATTGTAGCCGGCCTTCTTGGCGGCGGCCGCCGCCCCTTCCGGATCGGCGACGTTATAGGCGCCCTCGACGCCGGCATCCGTCGACCAGGCAAAGGTCTTGGGATAGATGGCACCGTCGAGCGCGTAGAAATCCGTGCTGCCGAAGGCCGCGGCCAGCATATCCTCCATGCTGAGCGCCTGACGGATCGCCTTGCGGACCTCGACATTCCCAGCAATACCTTCCTTCGTATTGAAGACGAAGACCGGATAACCGAAGGGCTTCAGGATGATCGGCTGCGAGGCGGTGGAGGCCTTCAGCTTGTCGTAGGATTCCACAGGGATCGAGTCGACATAGTCGTATTGGCCGGAAACGGCGGCCTCGACGCGGGTGTTCGGATCCGGCACCGGCACGAAGCGGATCTCGTCGAGATACTGGTGGCGGGCGCCGCCATAACCATTGCTGTCGCCTTCACGTGACTTGTAGCCATCGAATCGGACGAGCTGGATATATTGATCGGCCTTGCGCTCCTTCAGCATATAGGGACCGGTGCCGATGAAGTCCTTCATCGGCTCGTCCTGCTTTTCGGACGGGATGATGATCGCGGCCGAATTGTTGAAGGCGAGCAGCGAGGTCAGCGGCGCATAGGGCTGCTTCAGCGTGATCGTCACGGTCGCCGGATCGACGGCGGTGACCTTATCGATGAAGCCGGCCACCTGCTTGCCGCGCGAGGCGATCTTCATCCAGCGGCCAAGCGAAGCGACGACATCTTCCGAGGTCATCTCGCTATTGTCGTGGAACTTGATGCCGGTCCTGAGCTTGATCGTATAGGTTTTGCCGTCGGCACTGATCTCAGGCAGGCTTTCGGCGAGCAGCGGCGTGACGTTCCAGCTCTTGTCGAAGGTGTAAAGCGTTTCGAAAATGTGCTGCGTGACGATGCCGACGAGATCGGCTGTCGACGACATCGGATCGAGCGTCGGCGGCTCGCCGATCGTCGCGACATTGATGACCCCGCCCTTTTCCTGGGCCAACAGGGTCGAAGGCAGGGCGACAAGCGCGGTGCCGAGGAGGAATGCGACAAGTGTTTTCATGTGAAGGCTCCCGGTTTAATTCCACAGTTATGTAATTCATCTTTTTGTAACAGAATAAGAGATGGATCGGTCCTGTCAAGCATGAGCGACGGATTATGCCTGGCGCGACAACCGGGACGCCGGAAAAATACACACTCATCGGCTGCGCCTGCCTGCACTAAGCCCGCGCATTGTGCCAAGGTGAGGCGATGGCCCTGCGGTGGGCGTCAACGGAACGGGAGAACAGGATGAGCATCGATTTCAACGACGGCAAATGGCTGAACGAGCCGGCACACTGGCAGGCGAACGAAGCAAGCCTTACCCTGACCACCGATGAGAAAACCGATTTCTGGCGAGAAACTCATTACGGCTTTACCCGCGACAGCGGCCATTTCCTCGCCTTCCCCACGGCCGACGGCTTCACCGCGCAGATCCGCATCCAGGGCGAATTCCGCACGCTCTACGACCAGGCCGGCTTGATGGTGCGCATCGACGAGAAACGCTGGGTGAAAACGGGCGTCGAGTTCACCGACGGCGAACCCTTCCTCAGCACGGTCGTCACCGACGGCAGGTCCGACTGGTCGGTGTCACAGCCCTTCAAGGAGTTGGAGGATTTCCGCATCCGCGTCACCCTCGCCAACGGCGCCATGCGTATCCAGACCTCACGCGACGGCAGCTTCTGGCCACTGCTGCGGCTCGCCCCCTTCCCGGCTGCCGCGCGCTACGAGGTGGGGCCGACCGCCTGCACACCGGAGCGGAGCGGACTGAGGGTGCGCTTTTCGGAGTTTTCGATCGGACCGGCGACCACCAGGGATCTGCATGATTTGAGCTAGTGTCCTTTCGCGGCTCCACCCCGGGGAAAGAACAAGATCAAATGACTGCGAGCGCAGCGCAGGACGCTTGACAAACACAAGCTGCCTGTATTTTACTCAAGCCTGCGGATTAGGCAGAAGGCCTGCCGCATTGACATGACTCCGATAGTCTCCGGGCAGTTTCGCCCCATGACGCCTCATCGCTCGATGGGACCAGCGTCGTGGGGTTTTTGATGTGGTCACTTCATGAACGACGCGCTGAAAATCGGCATCCTCTTTTCGACCACCGGGCCCTACGGCTCGATGGGCCGCGACGCGCGCGACGGCGCCGATTTCGCGATGGCCGAATATGCCGGCGTCGAAGGACTGGCGCTCGAACCCATCTTCTTCGATCCGCATGCCGATCTTGCCGCCTATTTGGACGGTGCGCGCAGTCTTCTGCGGGCCGGCTGCCGCCATATCGTCGGCACGATCACGTCTGCGGCACGCAAGGAAGTTATCCCGCTCGTCGAGAAACATGACGGCCTGCTCTGGTATATGTGCCCCTATGAAGGTTTCGAGGCCAATGAGAACGTCATCTATGTCGGCGGCTGCCCGAACCAGCATCTGTTGCCGCTTTTCGAGCACCTGATCCCGCGTTACGGCGCAAGGCCCTATCTCGTCGGCGCCAACTATGTCTGGGGCTGGGAGATGAACCGGCTCGCCCGCGAACTGATTACCAATGCCGGCGGCGAAGTACTTGGCGAACGTTATCTTCCGCTCGAGGAAACCGCCGTCGAACGCATCGTCGCCGAGATCGCGCAGCGCCGCCCGAGCTTCATCCTCAACAATCTGATCGGCCCCTCGAGCTACGCCTTCCTGGAAGCGATCAGGGCCCTCGGTGATCGCGACCCGGCCTTCCGCGCGGAAAACTGCCCGGTCGTGAGCTGCGACCTGATGGAATGTGAACTCGACGATATCGCCGCCGGAGCTGCTGCCGGCCAGCTTTGCGCCGCTTCCTATTTCGACAGTATCGCGACCCCCGAAAATGCCGCCTTCAAGGCCCGTGTCACTGAGCGTCACGGCGCGGAGCGGCGTGTCTCCAGCGTCTTTGCCAGCGCCTATACGGCCGTCCGGCTCTGCGTCGACGCGATCGTCGCTGCTGGCGGTGACGAGCCCGACGCCGTCCGGCGCGAGCTCTACAATCGATCCTGGCCGACCCCGTTCGGCGCGCTTTCGATCGACCGCGAGACCAATCATGCCGCCCTGCCCTTCCATCTCGGCCGGATCAACGCC
Organism: Rhizobium aouanii; assembly: GCF_037002925.1. NCBI lineage: Bacteria > Pseudomonadati > Pseudomonadota > Alphaproteobacteria > Hyphomicrobiales > Rhizobiaceae > Rhizobium > Rhizobium aouanii. Next base: position 7,186 of record NZ_JBAMYD010000004.1, on the reverse strand, counting down.
GACAACGGCTTCGATGTCGTCGCCTCGCGGCCGCCGCTTGCCGCCGACCCCTATCTGACCGGCCGCAACCGCCAGGCGTTTCCACGGCTGAGGGTGGTGTCATGAGAGAGACACCCAATTTCACCGGCTGGCAGGCGATGGTCCTGCACCGCGAGGACGGCAACACCGAAAAGCTGATCCGCCAGCTTCGCCTGCTCGGCATCCATGCAACGCTGCAATGGGCGCCGCTCTCGGCCGCGGCACTGCCCGATCTCGTCATCGTCGATGCCGACCAGGGCTGGGACGATCTGCTGCCCTGGAACGGCGAAACGCCGGCCTGCCCCGTCGTCGCCTTGCTTGGTTCGGAGGCGCCCGGCCGCATCGCCTGGGCGCTCGGACAGGGTGCCGGCGCGATCATCGCCAAGCCGATCGCCACATCGGCCGTCTATCCGGCGCTTGTCATGGCCGTCTCCATTCATCAGGAGCGCAAGGCGACCGTGGAAAAGCTGCAATATCTCGAAGAGCGCGTCCGGCTGCGGCCGCTCGTTCACGCCGCTGTCGAAAAGCTTCAGGCCGCACACGGCATCGACGAGGAGAGCGCCTACGCAATTCTGCGCAATTGCGCCATGCGCCGCCGCCTGCCGATGGAGCAGATATCAGCCTTCATCCTGGCGGGTGCCGAACCTCTGCCGGAGGCGGGCTGATGCATGTCTTGAAACAGATGATCCGCCAGCCGGCGGCGCTCTTCGGCCTGATTGTCGTCACGCTGGTCATCGGGCTCGCCATTGCAGCGCCGTGGATCGCGCCGTTCAGTCCAGACGAGCAGATGTTTGACGGCCTTTCGCTCGAAGGCGCGCCGCTGCCGCCGGGCGGTCCCTATCTCCTCGGCACAGACACGCTCGGCCGCGACCTCTTCTCGCGCCTGCTCTTCGGCGCCCGCACCTCGCTGATCATCGGCCTTGTCGCCAACGGCATCGCGGTGACGATCGGCCTGTTCGTCGGCATCGTTGCCGGTTATCTTCGCGGACTGCCAGGCAACATCCTGATGCGCTTCACCGATCTGATGATGGCCTTTCCGGCGCTGCTGCTCGCCATCGTGCTGGCAGCCCTTTTGAAGCCGAGCCTCTGGATCGTCGCCATGGTGATTGCGCTGGTCAACTGGGTCCAGGTCGCCCGCATCGTCTATACCGAAACCCGCGGCCTGGTGGAGCGCGATTTCATCATGGCCGAACGCTCGCTCGGCGCCGGCCATATGCGCGTGCTCTTCATGCATATCCTGCCGCACCTCATGCCGACGGCAATCGTCTGGGGAACGCTTGGCATCGCCACCACCGTTCTGCTCGAGGCCACGCTTTCCTTCCTCGGCGTCGGCGTCCAGCCGCCGCAGCCCTCCTGGGGCAACATCATCTTCGAGAGCCAAAGCTATTTCCAGGCCGCCCCCTGGCTGGTCTTCATTCCGGGCGCGATCATCCTTCTGACGGCGCTTTCCTTCAATCTGGTGGGCGACGCGCTGCGCGACATTCTCGACCCGACCCAGCGCGGGAGAGGCTGATGGCGTCACTCATACTCCGCAGGCTGGCACAGGCGGCTCTCATCCTGCTCGGCGTCGCGGCGATCACCTTCGTGCTGCTCTACGCGCTTCCCGCCGATCCGGCCCGCATGATCGCCGGCCGCAGCGCCACCGCCCAGACGGTCGCCAACATCCGCCATGAGCTCGGCCTCGACCAGCCGCTGCTGGTCCAATTCGGCACCTATCTCGGCAATCTGCTGCATGGCAATCTCGGCCGCTCCTATGCGCAGAAAACCGACGTCTGGACGCTGATCGCCGCCCGACTACCGGCGACGCTGACGCTGATGCTTGCCGGCATCTTCGTCGAGGTGGTGCTCGGCCTGACGCTCGGCACCATCGCCGCCGTGCGCCGCGGCGGCTTCGTCGACCGGCTGGTGATGATGGCCTCGTTTGTCGGCACCTCCGCGCCGCAGTTCCTCGTCGCCCTGCTGCTGCTCTACCTGCTGGCGGCAACGCTCGGCTGGTTTCCGATGAGCGGCTACGGCAGCTTCTCGCACCTCGTCCTGCCTGCCGTAACGCTCGGCATCTGTGGCGCCGGCTGGTACGCCCGCATGGTGCGCTCGTCGATGATCGACGTGCTGAACCAGGATTATGTCCGCACGGCGCGCGCCAAGGGTCTTTCCTCGAAGCGCGTCATCCTGCGGCATGCGCTGCCCAACGCCGTGCTGCCGATCATCGCCATGATCGGCATCGATATCGGCCAGTTCATGGGCGGCGTGGTCGTGGTCGAAGCGGTCTATGGCTGGCCCGGCATCGGCCAGCTCGCCTGGCAGGCGATCCAGCAGGTCGACATCCCGATCATCATGGGCGTCACCCTGACCTCGGCGCTCGCCATCATCATCGGCAATCTGCTTGCCGACCTCGTCGCGCCGGTCATCGATCCGCGCATCCGCACTCGCTGACAGCAACCAAAGAAGGGGAACCAAGATGTTCAAACGCTGGCTGCAACAGACGACCATGGCAACGATGGTGGCGCTCGCTCCATTGTCCGTCATGGCGCAGGAAACGCCTAAGCAGGGTGGCGATATCGTCGTCACCTACAAGGACGACATCACCACGCTCGACCCGGCGATCGGCTACGACTGGGTCAACTGGTCGATGATCAAGAGCCTCTATTCCCGCCTGATGGACTATGCGCCCGGCACGCCGAACCCGGTTCCCTCGCTTGCCGAAAGCTTCACCGTTTCGCCCGACGGCTTGACCTACACCTTCAAGCTGCACAAGGGCGTGAAGTTCTCCAACGGCCGCGAGGTCGTCGCCTCCGACGTGAAGTATTCGATCGAACGCGCCGTCGACCCGAAGACTCAAGGGCCCGGCGCCGGCTTCTTCGGCGCCATCAAGGGCTTCGAGGATGAAACCGGCGGCAAGACGACGACGCTCTCCGGCATCGAGACGCCTGACGATAGCACCGTCATCTTCAACCTCTCGCGTCCCGACGCCACCTTCCTTCACGTGCTCGCCATCAACTTTGCCTCGGTCGTGCCGAAGGAAGCCGTCGAGGCGGCCGCCGGCGACTTCGGCAAGAAGCCGGTCGGCTCCGGCACCTTCATCCTGAAGGATTGGACAATCGGTCAGCAGCTCGTTTTCGAGCGCAACAAGGATTATTTCGTCAACGGCGTTCCCTATATCGACAGCTTCAAGGTCGAGGTCGGCCAGGAGCCGCTGGTGGCGCTGTTGCGCCTGCAGAAGGGCGAGGTCGATATTGCCGGCGACGGCATTCCGCCGGCGAAGTTCCTCGAAATCAAGAACTCGGCCGACGGCGCGCAGATGATCGTCGACGGCGAACAGCTGCATACCGGCTACATCACCCTCAACACCAAGGTAAAGCCCTTCGATAATGTCAAGGTTCGCCAGGCGTTGAACATGGCGATCAACAAGGACCGCATCACCCGCATCCTGAACGGGCGCGCAACGCCTGCCAACCAGCCGCTGCCGCCGCTGATGCCGGGCTACGACAAGTCCTTCACCGGCTATGCCTATGACGTGGCGAAAGCCAAGGCGCTGCTTGCCGAAGCCGGCTATCCCGACGGCTTCGAAACCGTGCTCTACTCGACCAACACCGACCCGCAGCCGCGTATCGCCCAGGCGATCCAGCAGGATCTGGCCGCTGTCGGCGTCAAGGCCGAAGTCCGCGCGCTCGCCCAGGCAAACGTCATCTCGGCCGGCGGCACGGAAGGCGAAGCGCCGATGATCTGGTCGGGCGGCATGGCCTGGATCGCCGACTTCCCGGATCCATCCAACTTCTATGGTCCGATCCTCGGCTGCGCCGGCGCGGTTCCGGGCGGCTGGAACTGGTCGTGGTACTGCAACGCCGATCTCGACAAGCGCGCCGTCGCCGCCGACTCCATGTCCGATCCGGCAAAGGCAGCCGAACGCACCGCCGCCTGGGGCAAGATCTTCACCGACATCATGGCCGATGCGCCGTGGATCCCTGTCATCAACGAACGCCGCGTCGTCGCCAAGTCGCTGCGCATGGGCGGTGCTGACAACATCTACATCGATCCGACCCGCGTCATCAATTACGACGCGATCTACGTGAAGCAGTAAGCAGCCGTTCGTTGTCGGCTGCCCCTCATCCGGCTGCCGCCACCTTCTCCCCGTCGATACGGGGAGAAGGGATATGCCGCTCCCTCTTCCTCATCCTCAAGCGCTGCGTGGGCAAGTCCCCTCTCCCCGCTCGCGGGGAGAGGGTTAGGGTGAGGGGCGACCCACGCCGAAGCCAATTCCGGAGAATGACCATGTGCATCGCCTGCACCCACACCATCCACCGCGCCCAGCATAATTTCGGCTGGAACAAGGATTTCGCCCCCGCCGTCATCGCCAAGCCCGGCGAGACGATCCACTTCGAATGCATGGATTCATCGGGTGGCCAGCTCGGAAACGACGCGACGCTGGAAACGCTGAACGCGCTCGATTTTGGCAAGATCAACCCGGTCTCCGGCCCGGTCTATATCGAAGGCGCCAAGCCCGGCGATGCGCTGAAGGTGACGCTACGCAAGTTCATTCCCTCGGGCGTCGGCTGGACGGCCAATATTCCAGGCTTCGGCCTGCTTGCCAACCAATTCAAGGATCCGGCCCTGCACGTCTGGTCTTATGACGCCAACAGCATGGTGCCCGCCCTTTACGGCCCGGGAGGTCGCGTGCCGCTGAAGCCTTTCGCCGGCACGATCGGCGTTGCGCCCGCCGAGCCCGGCACCCACTCCGTCGTTCCCCCACGTCGCGTCGGCGGCAACATGGACATCCGCGACCTGACGGCAGGCGTGACGCTTTATCTGCCCGTCGAGGTCGACGGCGCGCTGTTTTCAATCGGGGATACCCACGCCGCCCAGGGCGATGGCGAAGTCTGCGGCACGGCGATCGAAAGCCAGATGAACGTCGAAGCGACGATCGAGCTCGTCAAGGACGCCAAGCTGCAAACGCCGCGCTTCACCACGACCGAATCGGTGACCCGCCATCTCGACGGCGCCGGCTACGAGGTGACGACAGGCATCGGCCCTGATCTGATGAGCGGAGCGCGTGAAAGCGTCATGCGCATGATCGATCTTCTCGGCGCCGAACACGGCATGAGCGCCGTCGATGCCTATCTGCTCTGCTCGGTCTGCGGCGATCTCCGGATCAGCGAAATCGTCGACCAGCCGAACTGGGTGGTTTCCTTCTACTTCCCGAGGATCGTGTTCGCGTGAACGAAGCCATGCCCGCCGCAGCACCGGTGCTCAGCCTTCGCAATCTGAGCATCGATGCCCGCACACCCGAAGGCCGCAAGCCGGTTCTCCAGGATGCCAGCTTCGAGCTTGCAAGCGGCGAGACGCTCTGCATTGCCGGCGAATCCGGCTCCGGCAAGTCGGTCACCTCGCTGTCGATCATGGGGCTCCTGCCGAAGGCCTCGCTGCGGGTCGCCTCCGGCAGCATCATGCTCGGCGAGCGCGACCTGCTCACGCTTTCCGACCGGGCGATGCGCGGCGTCCGTGGCGGCGATATCGCCATGGTGTTCCAGGAGCCGATGACCTCGCTGAACCCGGTCATGTCGGTCGGCAACCAGCTGACCGAGGCAATCCGCGCGCACCAGGGCAGCAACAATGCCGAGGCGGTGGCGCTGAAGATGCTCGATGCAGTGCAGATCACCGAGCCGGCGCGGCGGCTGAAGCAATATCCGCACGAGCTGTCCGGCGGCATGCGCCAACGGGTGATGATCGCCATGGCGCTCTCCTGCCGGCCGAAGGTGCTGATCGCCGACGAGCCGACGACGGCGCTCGACGTCACCGTACAGGCGCAGATTCTCAGGCTGATGCGCGAGTTGAAGCGCGAATTCGGCGCCTCGATCATCCTGATCACTCACGACATGGGCGTCGTCGCGGAAATGGCCGATCGCGTCGTCATCATGCAGAATGGCAGGATCGTCGAGCAGGGAACGGCGCTCGCCATCTTCCAGCGACCGAAGGAGGCCTATACGCAGCAATTGCTCGCCGCCGTCCCGCGGCTCGGCGCGCTTGCAGGCACCGACCACCCGCCGCGCATCACCCAGCGCGCCGTCGAGACGCTGCATCCGGACCGCACGCCGGTCCTGAACGTGCGCGACCTCACCGTCACCTATGGCAATGCTGCAAGCCGGCTTTTCAAGGGCAAGCCGCCAGTTGCAGCCGTCGATGGCGTTTCCTTCGATATTCTGCCGGGTGAAACGCTCGGCCTCGTCGGCGAAAGCGGCTCGGGCAAATCGACGACGGGCAAGGCCGTCCTCGGTCTCATCCCCTTCAAGGGCAATGTCCTGATCGACGGCCGCAACATTGCCGGCCTCAGCCAGCGCGAGATGCGGCCCGTGCGCCGCTCGGCGCAGATGATCTTCCAAGATCCCTATGCCTCGCTCGACCCGCGCATGGCCGTCGGCAAGGCGATCGGCGAGCCGATGGTCATCCACGGCATCGGCAACCACAGCGAACGGCAGGACCGCGTCGCCGAACTGCTGCGCCGGGTCGGCCTGACGCCTGATGCGGCGACGCGCTATCCGCACGAGTTTTCAGGTGGCCAGCGCCAGCGCATCTGCATCGCCCGTGCCCTGGCGCTGGAGCCCAAGCTGATCGTTGCCGACGAGAGCGTCGCAGCGCTTGACGTCTCGGTCCGCGCCCGGGTGCTCGACCTCCTGCTCGAACTGCAGGAAACCATGGGGCTCGCCTATCTCTTCATCTCCCACGACATGGCGGTGGTCGAGCGCATGTCCCACAACGTCGCCGTCATGCGCACCGGCCGCATCATCGAAACCGGCACACGGCGGGATATCTTCGAGAACCCGAGGGATGACTACACCCGCGCGCTGATCGCCGCGGTTCCGATCCCCGATCCGGAGGTCTATCGCGGCAGGGAAGCGCATGCGTGAGGCGGGCTTTGCCGGCCCATTAGGGCGAGGCCGCCCTTCGCCATCAAGCATACTTTTTGCATTAGCCTGGTTTTGACTTCGCGGGTAAACGAGTTCGACCGACGGGCATTTCTACTTTTCCCGTAGCGGATTAGTCGGTGCCTCAATGTCGTATTCTCGACGGTGACCTTGCCCCCAAGTTTTATCCAGTTTTGAGTTCGCTCCAGCGGTTTTTGGTTGCGGTATTTGGGGTGGTAGCGGTAGCGGCGGGTTGCGGTGCGGAGCCATTT